>JBIOXZ010000171.1:0-21279 GCA_044869895.1 Actinomycetota bacterium
CAAAGTCCACGGTCGGACGGACGGTCGGGGCGGTAGGCACGTCGGTCGGCGGAGCGGAGGGCGAGCCCGGGCCCACGGGTCCGTGCGAGGGGTGTCCCACTTTCGACCCCATGCCTCTTCCTACCGCACGCGGTCTTTGACGGAGTCGCAAAGTCGCAGGTAGCATGGGGCGTCGGCTCGTCCGGGCCGACCTTTCTCACGTATGAAGACCTACACGCCGAGGCCGCGCGACATCGAACGCCGCTGGTATCTGATCGATGCCGGCGGCGTCATCCTGGGCCGCCTGGCAACGCAGGTGGCGGCCATCCTCCGCGGCAAGCACAAGCCGATCTTCGCTCCGCACATGGACACGGGCGATCACGTCGTCGTGGTGAACGCTTCGGGCGTCCGGCTCACCGGGGGTAAGGAGGACAAGAAGGTGGCTCGGCGCCACTCGGGATATCCGGGTGGGCTCACCGAGACCTCGTACTCGCGGCTGCTGGCGACGAGGCCGGCGTTCGCGGTGGAGAAGGCGGTGCGGGGGATGCTTCCCAAGAACAGCCTGGGCCGAGCCATGATCGGCAAGCTGAAGGTCTATGCGGGGCCCGATCACCCGCACCGGGCTCAGAGCCCGGAGCGGCTCTCGCCTGGTCAGGTCCCGACGTGGAGCGGCCTGCCGAAGCCGCAGCCGGTGGCGCCGACCGGCCCCCAACCGAAGGCTCCGGCGAAGCGATCTCGGGCCAAGCCCGGCTCCGCCGGCCCGAGGGCCAAGCGGTCGGCGGCCAAGCGGGCGACGGCAAAGACGACGTCGAAGGCTTCGACGACCAAGTCTCAAGGGGCCAAGAGGACCAGCGCCAAGGCGGCGACGACCAAGCGCACCACCGGCTCGGCCTCCTCCGAGGTCAAGTCCGCGACGAGGAAGTCCCCGGCCAAGAGGTCACCGGTCCGCCGGAAGAAGAAGGGGGAATAGGTGGCGCAGATCGCGACGGGACGTCGCAAGGAGGCGGTGGCCAGGGTTCGCCTGGTGGAGGGAACCGGCAGCTATCAGTTGAACGGTCGAAGCATCGACGAGTTCTTCCCCACCCGCGCCCACCGGATGATCGTCTCTTCACCCCTTCGGATGGCCGGCAAGGACAAGGACCTCGACGTCGTGGCCCGGATCGAGGGCGGAGGGGTCTCCGGGCAGGCGGGGGCGCTGCGCCTGGGGATCGCCCGCGCGCTCATCGACCTCGACCCCGAGCTCCGGCCCTTGCTGAAGAAGGAGGGATTCCTGACGCGGGATCCGCGCGAGAAGGAGCGGAGGAAGTACGGACTGAAGAAGGCCCGGAAGGCTCCGCAGTACTCGAAGCGGTAGATCGAGCCCGGACGGGCGGGGGGCTGGAGCATCCCGTTCGCCCATCGAGGCCCTAGCCGTCGGTGCCCTCCGCAGATGCTCCGAGCGACTCCAAGATCAGTCTGGCCTGGACCTCCAGGCTCCCCGGGACCCACAGGTAGGCCGGCCCGACGCGGTAGGGTCCCTCACCCTCTCCCTTTATGAGCACCGGGATGCCTTCGGCTTCCAGACGTCCCTTCACCAGGTAGCCGTCGGTGACGCTCGCTGTGGCATAGACCTGCACCAGGTCGTCGGTGTGGGCACTCACGTCCCATCATTCTGTCACCCTCGGGCCTAGGGGCGCGTGAGACGGACGTACGCGGAGGCCGCGCTGCACGTCGGCGTGGAGGACTGCGGATGCGGCTCCGGTGGATGCTGCGACGCCGGAACGAGTGACGCTGGCGAGCTGTACGGCGAGCAGGCGGGCGAGGTTCCGGAGGGGGCCGCGCTGGCCAGCCTGGGGTGCCGGAACCCCGTCGCCGTGGCCGAGCTCCGTCTCGGAGAGGTGGTACTGGACCTCGGTTCCGGAGGCGGGATCGACGTGATCCTGTCCGCCAAAGCGCGTGGGTCCGGACGGCCTGGCGTACGGGCTCGACATGACCGATGAGATGTTGGAGCTGGCCCGGCGGAACGCCACGGAGGCGGCCGCGACGAACGTCGAGTTCCTGAAGGGCTACATCGAGGAGGTGCCCCTTCCCGAGGGGTCCGTCGACGTCATCATCTCCAACTGCGTGATCAACCTGTCCGCCGACAAGCCCCGGGTGTTCGGAGAGATGGTTCGGGTCCTGCGGCCCGGTGGCCGGCTCGGCATCAGCGACATCGTGGCCGGCGACGACTTGACGCCGACCCAACGAGCCGAGCGCGGAAGCTGGGCTGGATGCATCGCCGGTGCGCTGTCGTTCGGTGAGTACGAGGCCGACCTCCGTCGGGCCGGATTCATGGACATACGGCTCACGCCCACGCACGAGGTGGCCGACGGGATTTTCTCGGCCATGGTGCGGGCCACCAAGCCGCCCACCGAGGGTTCGTGAAAGGTCCGGCTCGCCGGGGTCGGGTTGGTTCGGCCCCCACCTGACCATGGGGGCGGGGCGGTTCCCGGTAGCCTGTCCCCTCGATGGGACGGCTCTTCGGAACCGACGGGGTTCGCGGCGCCTACGGACGCGACCTCACGCTCGAGCTGGCGTTCGCCCTGGGTCGGGCGGCGGCCGTGGTCCTGCGTCGTCGTTCGGTCGGACCGCTCTCGATCGTCGTGGGCCGGGACACCAGGGCTTCGGGCGAGCCGCTGCAGCGGGCCCTGGTGGAGGGGATCCTCACGGCGGGGGCCGACGCCGTGCTCGCGGGCGTCGTGCCGACCCCGGCGGTGGCCTTCATCACAACCGATCTCGGAGCCAGTGCCGGTGCGGTCATCTCCGCGTCGCACAACCCAGCAGAGGACAACGGCATCAAGTTCTTCGGAGCGTCCGGCTTCAAGCTGCCCGACGAGACCGAGGACGAGATGGAGGTCGAATATCGGCGGGAAGGACGCGGAGACCGCGACCGGGGGACGGTCGGAGAGGTTCCCGATGGGCTGGAGCGGTATCTGGGGCACCTGACCGCGACGGTCCAATCACCCCTCGCGGGCATGCGGATCGTCGTGGATTGCGCGAACGGCGCCGCGTACCAGGCCGCCCCCGAGGTCCTCCGCAGGCTCGGCGCCGACGTCCGTCCGATGTTCGACCGGCCGGATGGCAGGAACATCAACGAGGGCTGTGGTGCCCTCCACCCCGAGGTGGTGGCGGCCGCCGTGACGGAGTCGGGTGCCGACGCCGGGGTCGCCCATGACGGCGACGCCGACCGGGCTCTCTTCGCCGACGCGGAGGGACGGGTGATCGACGGGGACCAGGTCCTCGCGGCATGCGCCCTCGCCTTGAAGGAGGACGGCCTGTTGGAGCGGAACATCGTCGTCGCCACCGTGATGGCCAACACGGGTTTCCTTCAGGCTATGCGAAATGCCGGGATCGACGTCGTCGAGAGCAGGGTCGGCGACCGCTACGTCCTGGAGGAGATGCTGCGGACCGGCGCGATGCTGGGCGGCGAGCAGTCGGGCCACGTCATCTTCCGGCACCACGCCACGACGGGCGACGGGCTGCTGACGGCCGTCACCTTCCTCTCGCTCGCCGCGAAGCGGGGAAGCACGGTCGCGGAGCTGGCCTCGGTCATGCGGAAGTTCCCCCAAGTGCTGCGCAACGTTCCGGTGAACCGCAAGGAACGCCTGGAGTCCACGGAGGAGGTTTGGGAGGCGGTGCGCGGAGTGGAGCGTACGCTCGATGGCTCCGGCCGGGTCCTGGTCCGGGCATCCGGAACCGAGCCACTCGTCCGCGTGATGGTGGAGGCGGAGTCCGAGGCCGACG
The DNA here is from genome assembly GCA_044869895.1 of Actinomycetota bacterium. Classification (GTDB taxonomy): domain Bacteria; phylum Actinomycetota; class UBA4738; order UBA4738; family HRBIN12; genus AC-69. Next base: position 3,742 of record JBIOXZ010000171.1, read on the forward strand.
CCGCCGCCCACGCCGATGCGCTCGCGGCGGCGGTGGAGGCGGCGCTCGGGTAGCCCGCTTCGTCGGGGATCGCCGGAGCGCTGCTACCCTCTAGCCCCCATGTGCGGCATCGTCGGCTACATCGGCCGCGACGAAGCCCTTCCCATCATCATCGAGGGACTTCGGCGCCTCGAGTACCGAGGCTACGACTCGGCCGGCGTGGCCGTCCTCGACGACCGCCTCGTGGTGATCAAACGAGCCGGGAAGCTCGACGAACTGGTCCGGGCGTTGGAGGCCGGCGACCGACCCTCCGGCACGGTGGGGATGGGCCATACGCGGTGGGCCACCCACGGCCAGCCGACCGATGCGAACGCGCATCCCCACCTGGACTGCGGGGGCCGGATCGCCGTCATCCACAACGGGATCATCGAGAACTTCGCCGACCTCCGGGCGGGGCTGGAGAAGCGGGGGCACACCCTCCTCTCCGAGACCGACACCGAATGCATCGCCCATCTCATCGAGGAGCATGCCGACGGTGGGGATCTGGCCGATGCCGTTCGGGCCACCGTAAAGGAGCTCGAGGGCGCCTACGCCATCGTCGTGCTCACGCTCGACGACCCCGCCCGGATCGTAGGGGCCAAGGTGTCCTCGCCGCTCGTCGTGGGCCTCGGTGACGGCGAGACCCTCCTAGCCTCGGACATCCCGGCGGTCCTGTCCCGGACCACCTCGGTGATCCCGGTGAAGGAGGGCCAGGTCGTCGAGGTCACGGCCGACGGCGTGGCGTTCTCCGACTTCGACGGCAATCAGCTGTTCCCCGAGCCGTTCGAGGTCGAGTGGGACGTGGCGAAGGCGCAGAAGGGCGGCTTCGACGATTTCATGCTGAAGGAGATCCACGAACAGCCCTCCGCCGTCCGCGACACCCTCGTCGCCCGGGTGCAATCGAACGGCCTCCTGTCCCTTGACGAGCTGCACATGGACGCCGATCTGTTCCGCGAGGTGGACAAGGTGTTCGTTGTGGCGTGCGGGACGGCGTTCCACGCCGGGATGGTGGCGAAGTACGCCATCGAGCACTGGACCCGCATGCCCGTCGAGATCGAGATCGCGTCGGAGTTCCGGTACCGCGATCCGGTCCTTGGGCCGGACACGCTGACCATCGCGGTCTCCCAGTCCGGCGAGACCATCGACACCCTGGAGGCCGCCCGGCACGCAGCCCGGCAGGGATCCCACGTGTTGGCGGTGACGAACACGGTGGGGTCCTCGCTGGCCCGGGAGGCCCATGGCGTCCTGTACACCCATGCCGGGCCCGAGATCGGGGTTGCCGCCACGAAGACCTTCGCCACGCAGATGGTGGCCTTGTACCTCACGGCGCTGTACCTGGCACAGGTTCGCGTGGCGATGTTTCCGGAGGAGATCGCGGAAGTCGTGGAGCACATGCACGCGCTCCCCGCGCAGGTGGAAGCCACGCTGTCGCTCGACGGGCAGGTCCGGGACCTTGCGGCGCGGTACCAGCACGCGCGCGACGTCCTGTTCATCGGGCGGCACACGGGCTACCCGGCCGCCCTGGAGGGGGCCTTGAAACTGAAGGAGATCTCCTACGTTCATGCCGAGGGGCATCCGGCCGGCGAGCTGAAGCACGGGTCCATCGCCCTGGTCGAGCCGGGCGTTCCGGTGGTGGCCGTCGCAACCGAGTGCCATGTGTACCCCAAGATGCTGTCGAACATCCAGGAGGTCAGGGCACGGGGCGCGGAGGTCATCGCGGTGGCCACGGAAGGGGACGGGGGTATCGGGGAGATCGCTCAGCACGTCCTGTTCGTGCCGCGCACCCCCGAGTTGCTGGCTCCGGTGGTGGTGACCGTGCCGCTGCAGCTCCTCGCGTACCACATCGCGAAGCTTCGGGGGTGCGATGTGGATCAACCCCGCAACCTGGCCAAGTCCGTCACCGTCGAGTAGGTCCCCCGGCGGCGGACCGGGGCTACCCTATGGCCGTGGAGATCGTCGGGCTGGGCGTGGACGTGTGCGAGATCGATCGGATGGAGCGGGCCCTGGCCCGCCACACGACTATGCGGGAGCGGGTGTTCACTCCCGAAGAGCGCGCGTACTGCGATGGGAAAGCCAGGCCGGCCGAGTCCTACGCGGCGCGGTTCGCGGCCCGTGAGGCCGTGATCAAGGCCCTCGGTGGCTACCGAGGCAAGCGGTGGCAAGACATCAGCGTGAGCCGCCATCCAAGCGGCGCGCCGTCGATCGTCCTCGCCGGTAATGCGAAGGTGCGAGCCGACGCCGGGGCCATCTCGCAGGTCCTCATCACCTTCACCCACGAGCGCGCGCTTGCCGTGGCGTTCGCCGTGGCGGTGGCCGGGTGAAGCCGGTCCTCACTCCGGCGGAAGCCGCGATCCTCGATCGCGAGAGCCAGGCGCGCGGCATCGATACCACGAGCCTGATGGAGCGGGCGGGCCGCGAGGTGGCCCGAGCGGCCACGGCGGCCTCCGGCGGCTTCTCCGGTCGCCGCGCCGTCGTCGTGTGTGGCAAGGGGAACAACGGGGGCGATGGACTGGTGGCCGCGCGTCACCTGGTGAGATGGGGGATCCACGCAACCGTCGTGATACTCGAGCCGCCCGATTCGCTCAGGGAACCTGCGGCAACGAGCTTCCGGCGGCTGGGCGAGACCGATGCGCGCGTCCGGCCGTTCTCGCCGGCCACGCTGGCGCGCGAGCTGGCCCGGGCCGATGTCGCGGTCGACGCCATCTTCGGGACCGGTTTCCGTGGCTCTCCCGAGGGCGACGGAGAGCGCGCCATCGCGGGGCTGAACGATTGGGGCGGGCCCGTGGTTGCCGTGGACATCCCCTCGGGCGTGAACGGCGAGACCGGGGCGGTACTGGGCGTCGCGGTGAGGGCCGACGTGACCGTCACCTTCGGCGCGGCAAAGCTCGGGATCGTGCTCTTTCCAGGGGCGCTGCACGCCGGCATGGTCGAGGTAGTCGACATCGGGTTCCCCGCCGACCTCCTGCGAGCCGACGTGGGGCTGACCGAGGGCGAGGACGTGGCGGCCATGCTGCCCGCCCGGCCGCCGGACACGCACAAGCGGGACGCCGGCGTCGCGGTGGTGATCGGCGGCTCGAGGCTGATGACCGGGGCCGTGAGCCTGATGGGCGAGGCCGCGTACCGGGCCGGCGCGGGGCTGGTCAGTGTGGCCGTGCCGGAGGGCATCCTGCCGGTGGTGCAGTCGGCTCTCCGGGAGGCCACGTTCATCCCGCTGCCGGCGACGGATGCTGGCACGGTGGCGGGGCCGGCCGCCCGCCTGGGGGAGGTTGTGCGCTCGGCCGACGCCGTCGCCATCGGTCCGGGGATGACCACCAACGAGGTGACCGCAGCGTTCATCCGGTCGTTCGTCCGGTCATGTCCGGTGACGATCGTCGTCGACGCCGACGGGCTGAACGCATTCGCCGGCAAGACCGCGGAGCTCGCCGACCGCCGCGCGGACGCCATCCTCACACCACACGGGGGCGAGTTCGCCAGGCTCTCGGGGATCAGCGGCCCCGACGTTGGCGCCGATCGCGTGGGCCACGCCCGAAAGCTCGCGTCCGACTCCCAGGCCACTGTCCTGTTGAAGGGGAGCCGAACCGTGATCGCCTCGGCGGATGGCGGGGTTCGGATCAACCCGACGGGCGGGCCCTCCCTGGCCACCGGGGGGACGGGCGACGTGCTGACGGGGATGATCGCCGGGCTGGTCGCGCGGGGCCTGACGCCTCTTGATGCCGCCACGGCCGGGGCCTACCTGCACGGGATCGCTGGGGGCCTCGCGGGAAGGGAGAAGGGCGAGGGCGCCACGGCGGGTGACGTGCTCTCACACGTGCCGGGTGCCGTCGCGGAGGTCCTCGGCCGATGATCCGATACCGTCCGACGGTCGTCGAAGTGGACCTGCACGCCGTCCGGCACAACGTTCGGCTCCTCATGCCGCCCGGCGCCGAGCTCATGGCTGTGGTCAAGGGCGACGGCTACGGCCACGGCGACACCCACGTTGCCCGGGCAGCGCTCGACGCGGGGGCCACCTGGCTGGGCGTGGCGATGGTGGAGGAGGGCCTCCGCCTCCGAGAACATGGGATCGACTCGCCGCTGCTGGTCCTCTCGGAATTCCCGTCGGGGTCGGAGAAAGAGGCGCTGGCCGCCAACCTCGTCCCCAGCCTGTACACCGAGGACGGGCTGGCGCGCGTGCTCGATGCCGCCGGCGCGGTCGGGCGGCCGGTGGGGGTGCACGTGAAGGTCGATACAGGGATGCACAGGGTCGGGGTGTGGCCGGCCCCCGCCGCCGCGGTCTTCGCCCGCCGGGTTGCGGCGGCCGGCCTCGAGCTCGACGGGTTGTGGACCCATTTCGCGAGCGCTGAGGAGGACGGGGGGCTGACGCGACGGCAGCTCGGCGAGCTCGTGGCCGTGGACGACGAGCTTCGCGGAGCGGGCATCCGTCCACGGCTGCTACACGCCGCGAACAGCGCCGCGACGCTCCTGTATCCCGAGACGCACCTCGACATGGTTCGGCCGGGGGTGGCGATCTACGGGCTCGACCCCGGGAACGGCCTGGCGGTGAGCGCGGGGCTCCGCCCCGCCCTCACCTGGCGCTCGGCGGTGACCATGGTGAAACGACTCCCCGCCGGGGAGCCGTTGTCCTACGGGCACCGGTACCGGCTCCAGGGCGATGCGAACGTGGCGACGGTACCGGTCGGCTACGAGGATGGCTACGCCCGCGCCCTCTCCTCCAGGGCGGACGTGCTGATCCGGGGCCGCCGGCATCGGGTTGCCGGAACCGTGACCATGGACCAGATCCTCGTGGACTGCGGCGACGAGGACGTGACAACAGGCGATGACGTCGTGCTGATCGGCGAACAGGGCGACGAGCGGGTCACCACTGAGGAGCTCGCGGGGATCATGGGGACGATCGGGTACGAAGTCGTCACGAGCATCTCCGAGCGGGTGCCGAGGGAGTACCGGGGTTGAGGGCGCTACGCCGTGGAGGCCGGGAGCGAGGCGAGTGACGAAGCGCCGCGCGGCGGTCCTCACCGCCGGCATCGCCGTGAGTGCCCTGGCCGGTGGCCTCACCGCCCGCACGGTGCTCCGCCGGCGCCGAGCGGACCAGGATGCGGACGAGGACCTTTCGGCGCTTCCTCCCGACGACCTGGGCTTCGTCGAATCCTTCGACGGGACGAAGCTCGCCGTCCGTGCCGCCGGGGATCCCGCGAACCCAATGCTGGTGTTCGTCCACGGGTTCAGCCTGGACATGACCGCGTGGCACCATCAATGGACCGGCCTGTCCGGCCGGTTCCGTTGCGTCCTGTTCGACCTGCGATCGCACGGCCACTCCGAGTCGCCGGCATCGGGTGACCTTTCACTCTCGACGATGGGTCGCGACGTGGCCGCCGTCGTCGAGGCGACCGTCGGAAGGCGCCGAGCGGTGGTGATCGGGCACAGCCTGGGCGGGATGGCGGTGCTCGCCGCTGCCGGGAACCGCCCCGAACTCTTCGGCGGCAGGATTCGAGGCGTGGCCCTGATCGGGACGGCCGCTTCGAACCTCCTGCAGGGGGTGATGGGCTCGGTGACCGGGCTGCTCCGCCCCCGCCTCGGGTCGTTGTCGCAGGCCGCGGATCGTGCCAACCGCCTCCGACGGTACGTCCTGGCCGGCCGAGGGGACGTGGGGGCCCTGATCGCCCGGGCAACCCAGTTCGGACCCGACCCGTCGCCGGGGGTGGTGAACCACGTCGTGGGACTGGCCGCGAGGGCGCCGTCGCAGGTATGGACCGATGGGCTGGCGGGGCTCATGGCCGTCGACGTTCGAGACGCGCTGGCGAACGTTACCGTGCCGACCCTCGTGGCGGTCGGCGACCACGACCGGGTGACGCCGCCCGCGGCGGCCATGATCCTGGTGAGTGAGCTCCCCAACGCGCATCTGCAGATCGTGGAGGGCGCGGGGCACCTGGCGATGCTGGAGCGACCCGATGCCGTCAACGACATGCTCGCCGGGTTCGCCTCGGAGGTCCTATCTCGACGAACCACACGGAAGCGACCGGGGATGGCGACCTGATCACCGCGGTTCGGGGCATCCGGGTCGGTCACGCCACCGATCGCCGTGGCCTCACGGGCTGCACCGTCGTGCTGTGCCCGCCGGGAACGGTGGGGTCGGGCGAGGTCCGCGGTGGTGCGCCGGCCACCAGGGAGACGGATCTGCTTCGGCCGGGGATGTTGGTGAACGAGGTGCACGGTGTCCTCCTCGCCGGGGGCAGCGCGTTCGGCCTGGGCGCGGCCGCGGGGGTCATGCGATACCTGGAGGAGCGCGGGATCGGGTTCGCCGCGGGGGTGGCCGTGGTGCCCATCGTGCCCGGGGCGGCGCTATTCGACCTGGGGATCGGGGATCCGAAGGCTCGCCCCGGCCCCAGCGAGGGGTATGGAGCGTGCGACGTGGCCACCGATCAGGTGGAGGAGGGAACGGTCGGGGCAGGGACCGGGGCCACGGTCGCCAAGATCCAGGGACCGGAACGGCAGGTGAAAGGAGGGATCGGCTCGGCCTCCGCCACCGAGGACTCTGTGGTCGTCGGGGCGCTGTTCGCCGTCAACGCCGTGGGCGAGATCCTGGCGGAGGACGGCGAGGTACTGGCGGGGGTTCGCTCCGGGGCGATGGGCGATAAGGAGGAGGCGGAGCCAACCGCGCCCTGGCCCGACGGGCCCTGGACGAACACCATCATCGGGGTGGTTGCCACCAATGCGCGCCTGTCGAAGGAACGGGCGCACCTGTTGGCGGGGTCGGCGCACGACGCCGTTTCGGGTGTCGTGCGCCCGGCACATACAATCTGGGACGGCGACACGGTGTTCACGCTCGCGACGGGCCAGGTGGACGCCCCGCAGGACCTGCTGGAGCAGATGGCGAACGAAGCCGTGGCGGAGTCCATCCGCCGGGGGGTCCTTCGGGCGACGGGCGTCCCGGGAGCGCCGTCGGTGGGGGAGGCGAGATGAGGACACTTCAGGAAGCGGCGCATGAGGCCTCGGCCTGCACGAAGTGCCGATTGGCTGGGGGCCGTACCCAGGTCGTCTACGGGACGGGGAAAGCCGACGCGGATCTGATGTTCATCGGAGAGGGCCCGGGCTACTACGAGGACAAACAGGGCGAGCCGTTCGTGGGCGCTGCCGGACAGCTGCTGAACAGGATGCTGGAGGAGATCGGCGTCCGGCGAGCTGACGTGCGAATCACGAACATCATCCTGTGCCGGCCACCCGGCAACCGCGATCCGATGCCGGACGAGGTGGAGACCTGCACACCTTGGCTGCGGGAGCAGATCGAGCTGGTGGATCCCCGCGTGATCGTGACCCTCGGGAACTTCGCTACCCGGTTCATGCTGGACAAGCCGGTATCGATCAGCCGGGTCCGGGGCCAGCGGTTCCCGCTGGAAGGGCGCACGATCATTCCGACGTTCCATCCTGCGGCCATCCTTCGTGGCGGCGGCGAGGCCTCGACGCAGATGGTCGCCCTCCGCTCGGATTTCCAGGAGATCAAGCGCGCGCTGGCCGAGGTACCTGAGCCGGTTGAGGAACAGCTCGGCCTGTTCTGATGCGGCTTGAGCTCACCGCCGGGGCACCGGAGGACACGATGGCGGTGGGCGAGGCCGTGGCCTCGCTCCTTCGAGAAGGCGACGCCATCGCCCTCACCGGCGAGCTCGGGGCGGGGAAGACCACGTTCGTCCGGGGCGCGGCTCGCGCCCTCGGGTTCGACGGGACGGTCGCCTCGCCCACGTTCACCCTGGTCCGCGAGTACCAGGGCCGGGTCCGCATCTACCACGTCGACGTGTACCGCTTGGAGCGGGTGCAGGACGTGCTGGACCTCGAGGTGGACGAAATGGTGGCCGAGGGTGGTGTGCTGCTCGTCGAGTGGGGCGACGCGGTCGAGGGCCTGCTGCCCGACGACCATCTGCTCGTGGAGATCACCCTGGTGGGCGGCGAGGACGCGCGGCGGATCGTGGTCACGGGGAAAGGCCCGTCATGGACCACCCGTTGGGAGCGTCTGGAGCGGCTCACCGAGCCGTGGGGAAGGGCGGCGTGATCGTCCTCGGCATCGAGACATCGACACCACAGACCTCGGTGGCCCTCGGCACCGAGCAGGGCGTGACGGCCTCCGTGCAGCTCGCGTCCAAGGCACGGCAGGACCAGGTGGTCCCCATCCTCGAGCACGTGCTGGAGTGGACGGGCGTCGAGCTGTCACATGTGGGCGGTGTCGCAGTGGGCGTGGGCCCTGGCCTGTTCACCGGGCTGCGGGTGGGCGTGTCGACCGGCAAGACCCTGGCCCAGGTGCTCTCGGTACCCATTGTGGGTATCCCCTCGCTCGACGTCCTGGCCTTCGGGGTCCGCTACACCCGCCGGCTCATCGGGGCCGTGATCGATGCCCGGCGAGGAGAGGTGTTCTTCGCGCTGTACCGGGGAGTACCGGGGGGTGTGATGCGGTTGGGCGAATACGTGGTGGCGCCGCCCGGTCATCTGGCCGCCGAGCTGGAGGCGGCCCGGGAAGAGGTGCTGCTCGTGGGGAACGGTGCCATCCTGTATCGGAAAGAGCTGGAGGCGGTCGGGGCCGGGGTAGAGTTCGCATCGTCCCCGCAGGCCTACCCGGAGGCGTCGGCGATGGTCGAGCTGGCCGTCCCGCGCTTCATCCGGGAGGAGACCGACCGATCGTTCGAAGTGTTGCCGCTCTACTTGAGGAAGTCGGATGCGGAGATCGCTTGGGATCAGCGAGCCCGAAGCGCCACGGCTTGAGGTGACCCGGATGCGCCGCCGCCACCTGCGCGGTGTGATGGCCATCGAGCGCCAGGTCTACCCTCGCCCGTGGAGTCCCAACCTGTTCCTCTCGGAGATGGCCGAGACCCGGAACCGGTGCTACCTCGTGGCCCGCATGGACAAGGAGATCGTGGGGTACGGCGGCCTCATTGCCTACGGTGAGGAGGCCCACGTCACGAACATCGCCGTCGACCCCGAACACCAGCGCAACAAGATCGGGATGCGCCTGCTCCACGACCTCATCCAGAATGCGGTCGCGGCCGGCGCGCAGGCTGTCTCCCTGGAGGTCCGCGTCTCGAACTACGGCGCGCAGCGGCTGTACGGAAAGTTCGGGTTCCGACCGGTCGGCGTCCGCAAGAACTACTACCAGGAGGTGAACGAGGACGCCCTGGTCATGTGGGTCGACGACGTGAACGGGCCCGAATACCAGAAGCGATTGCGAGGACTGGCCGAGCAGCTCCCCGACGGCGTTCGCCCGTGAGCGTGCGCCGGTGAGGGTCCTGGGCATCGAGACCTCGTGCGACGAGACCGCCGTCGCGGTCATCGAGGATAGCGCGATCGTTCTGGCCAACCTCGTCGCCAGCCAGACCGACCTGCATGCCCGGTTCGGCGGGGTCGTGCCCGAGGTGGCGTCCAGAGCTCACGTGCAAGCCCTGAACCCACTGATGGACGAAGCGCTCGACCGGGCGGGATGTCGCTTCGCCGACCTGGACGGCGTGGCGGTGACGGTGGGGCCCGGATTGGTCGGCGCGCTGCTGGTGGGGATCGCGGCGGCGAAGGCGATCGCCATTGCGACCGGGGCCGATCTCATCGGGGTGAATCACCTCGAGGGGCATATTTACGCGAACTTCATCGAACACGGTCCGCCCGAGCCGCCGTACATCTGTCTGGTCGTCTCGGGCGGGCACACCATGCTCGTGCACATGCCCGAGGAGCACCGCTACCGGGTCCTGGGCCAGACCGTCGACGACGCGGCCGGCGAGGCGTTCGACAAGATCGCCCGGCTCATCGGCCTGGGGTTCCCCGGTGGGCCGGCTCTCGACAGGCTGGCCCGGGAGGGCGATCCCGGCGCGATCGCCTTCCCCCGGGCCATGATCGACACGGGGAACTACGACTTCTCGATGTCCGGACTGAAGACCGCCGTGCTTCGCCATGTGAAGGCCGAGAGGGCTGCCGGCCGCGAGGTCGACACCGCCGACCTCGCGGCTTCCTTCCAGGAGGCCATCGTCGATGTGCAGGTCTCGAAGACCATCGCGGCCGCCAAGGAGCACGGCGTGAAGGCCGTGCTCCTCGGGGGCGGAGTGGTGGCCAACACTCGGCTCCGGGAGCGGATGGAAAAGGCCGGGGCGGAGGCTGGGATCGGCGTCCAGTTCCCGTCGCTCGAGTTATGCACCGACAACGCGGCGATGATCGCCGTGGCCGGGGCATCGCGCCTGGCCCAGGGCTACCGGTCCCCGTTCGACGCGGCCGCTGATCCTGGGCTGGAGCTTGCGTGATCGCCTACCTCGTCACCGGAGGAGCTGGCTTCATCGGATCGCATGTGTCGGACCGGCTCCTGGCCGAGGGCCATCGTGTGCTGGCAGTGGACGACCTCTCCGCCGGCAAGATCGCCAACCTCGCGGAAGCGAGGAGCTACGGGTCCGAGTTCACGTTCTTCAACATGGACCTACGTTCCGACGGCCTCCTCCAGCTGTTCGAGCGGCACCAGCCGGAGGTCGTCGTGCATCTCGGGGCCCAGGCCGGCGTGCGGCGATCGCTCGAGGATCCGGCCTTCGACGCCAGCGTGAACATCATGGGCCTGCTGAACGTGATGGAGTGCTCCGTCAAGATCGGGGTGCGGAAGGTCGTCTACGCCGCCTCCGGCGGCACGCTGTACGGCGATGCCCGCCGGCTTCCGGTGAAGGAGTCCTCGGCGACGGGATCGCGCCCGGGGTCGCCCTATGGGATCAGCAAGAAGGTCGGCATCGACTACCTCGAGCACTACAAGCGGTTCCGGGGGATCGACTTCGCCGCGCTCGCCCTGGCCAACGTGTACGGTCCGCGGCAGGACCCCTTCGGCGAATCGGGGGTGGTCTCGATCTTCGCCTCCAAGATGCTGGCCGGCGAGACGCCCACGATCTTCGGCGACGGGAACCAGACCAGGGACTACGTGTTCGTCGATGATGTCGTGCATGCCCTGGCCCTGGCCGCCGACCGGGGGAGCGGGCGGCTGGTAAACATCGGGACCGGCCTGGAGACCTCCGTGAACGGTCTCTACCGGATGCTCGCCGAGATCATCGGGTTCACGGGACAGCCCGCCAGCGGTCCGCTGCCTCCTGGGGAGGTCCGGCGGAACGCCCTCGACGTCGAGCTCGCTGCGGAGGTCCTGGGGTGGCATCCCTGGACCCACCTCGTCGATGGGCTGTCCGAGACCGTGGCGTACCTGAAGGGGGTCTGAGCGACCGTCCGCTCAATCCTCCTTGCGGACGGCCGGTTCGATCGCCTCCGCGAGCTCCTCCGGTCTCTTGCCCGCCGCCGTGGCCAGTACCTCGATGTCGCCCGCCCTGAGCGCGATCGTCTCCGACGGGGCTTCTCCCCGCAACGCTTTGATCTGCCGCACGAACTCCGACAGGAGCGAGCCCTCCGCCGATCGCATCGTCTCCAGCCGTGAAAGGTCGATCTCGCCCTCGGAGCCTCCACCAACCGCGATCAGGATGTCTCCCAGAACCGCCTGTGGGGCAACGCCGTACAGAACGCAGAGCTGGCAGAAGCGCTCGACCGAGATCGTGCGCTCGCCGCGCTCGTAGCCCGCCACCGAGGTGGCCTTGAACCGGCCAGCCGACTGTCGTGTGAGCTCTCGCAACGTCAACCCACGTGCTCGTCGCGCCCGGCGAAGGGCTCGGCCGATCTCGAGTGCGAGAGGATCCATCGCTCAGTTCCGGACGCCGCATTTCCACCGTCGGCGGGGGCCCAGTCTAGGACCTGGGCAGGATGGGTTCCACGACCATCTCCCGAACAGCGTCGTACCTTTCCTACGCTTGCCGGTCGATGCTCCAGTCGACAAGTGCACTGTTATGGCAGAGACCTCCGGTATTGGTGATCCCGGTGAAAGAGGATCTCAGAACACGCTCGGAGTCCCAAAAGCTTGCGAGAGACGCGCTATGCGTTCTAGACTGCCTGTTCCGTTGACGGCATATGCAACGGTCCAGGTCGAGGGGAGCTACGCTGAGTGCACTAGCCAATCGCGAGGGCTTGCAGCGCGTACTGATCGTGGACGGCCAGTCGCTGTTCGCCGAGGCCATCAGGTCGGCCCTGGAGGCTGCAGGGGTGATCGTCGCCGGCGTGTCGGAGACCGCCGAAGACGCGGTCACGAGTGTGTTGCGGAAGCGTCCGGATCTGGTCCTGATGGACGTCGCTCTCCCCGACCAGAGCGGGCTGCTCGCCGGGAGGCGGATCTTGCAGAACTGGCCCGAAGCGAAGATCCTCGCACTGACGGCGTTGGAGGAGCCCCGCGTTGCCGAAGAGGCGCTCAGGATCGGGTTCCGAGGGTATCTGACCAAGCGGACGCCTGTCGCACAGTTCGTGAGCTCCGTCCGCGCCGTCCTCGATGGTCAACGCATCATGCCGCATCGGTTGGGATCGGCGAGCCGCCAGGCTGCAGAGCACGAGGACGCGGGACTCCTCGCCGCCCACCTCACTCCTCGCGAGCGGGAGGTGCTTGCCCTTCTTGCGCGGGGCGCGAATGGTCGCGAGATCGCGGCGGCGCTGGCGATCAGCCGGAACACCGTGAGGACGCACGTTCAGAGCATCTTGACGAAGCTGCAAGTCCATTCCCGACTGGAGGCCTCGACCTTCGCCGTGCGCCATCGATTGACGGCGCTGCCGGGGGCCGATGCCTCGTCGACAGGGGTCCCGCCGACCGTCGATCGATCACCGCGAACGGCGCTGGGCTCGAACGGTCGTCGTCACGCGGGTCCTTCGGACGCGCGTGGGAGGCCGAGCTTGCCAAGGAGCGTCGTCGTCTGGTCGGCCGCCGGCAGGCGAACGGGGGGGACCGGAGTGAGTGACGCGCCCGTGCCCATCCGGGTCCTTCTCGCCGACCAGCACGCCCTGTTCCGTGAGGCTCTCAGAGCCGTCTTCGACGCCGAGCCCGATCTCCTCGTGGTGGCGGAGGCGGGGACGGGCTTCCAGGCGGTGGAGGAGGCGGGACGCGAAGAGCCGGATGTTGCCATCCTCCATGCAGGGCTCGAGGCTTGCGATGCCATCCAGGTCGTCGGCCTGCTGCAGGAGCGGGTCCCCGGGTGTCGGCTGCTGATCCTGGCCGATGGAGATGACCAGGGGACACTCACGGCGGCCGTCGAGGCCGGTGCCAGCGGGTTCCACACCAAGCGAGCTCCCCTCGTGGAGCTTCTGGAAGCGACCCGGGCCCTGTCGCGAGGCGACACGGTGATCCCCCCTCGGATGCTCGGCGGACTCCTGTCTCGGCTCATCTCGCACAGACACGAGCTTGACATCGCTCAGGAGCGACTGGCCAGGCTGACCCGTCGAGAGCGACAGGTCCTGGCCCTACTGGCCGAGGGCGCCGACAACGACGCCATCGCCCGGACCCTGGTGATCAGTCCGCAGACGGCCCGAACGCACATCCAGAACATCCTCACCAAGCTCGAGGTCCATTCGCGACTCGAGGCCACCGCCTTCGTATTCTGGAACGGGAGTCTCCAGAACCTGGAGACTTCGAACGGTGCTCACCAGGTTCGGGTGTCTCAGGGCGCCACCTAGATCCGTCCATTGGTGACCGCGAGGGACTGAAGGCGCACCAGAAGGACGGCTCGACATCTCGCCCGATGGCCACACGGGCCGTCGCCTTCGTCTCCGGCCGGCGTTGACCCCTTGCATTCCCGTGGGTATCCTGTTAGCACTCGCAAGGGGCGAGTGCTAACCGCCCCAGGACGCTACGGAGCACGGCAAGGAGGAAGGTATGGCCAAGTTCAACCTGACACCCCTGGAGGACAGGATCGTCGTCCAGCCCCAGGAGGAGGAGGAGACGACCGTCTCCGGGATCGTGATCCCCGATACGGCCAAGGAGAAGCCCCAGGAGGGCAAGGTCGTGGCGGTGGGCCCGGGGCGTTTCGAGGAGGGGCAGCGGGTGCCGATCGACGTCAAGGTCGGCGACAGCGTCATCTACTCGAAGTACGGCGGGACCGAGGTCAAGGTCGAGGGCGAGGAGTACCTGATCCTCTCGGCGCGCGACGTCCTGGCCGTCATCGACAAGAAGTAGCCAGGTCCGTTCGTCCGGGGGCTCGGGCGCGCGAGGCGCCGGGCCCCCGATCCATGTGAGGAGGTTTCATTGCCAGTCAAGCAACTGAAGTTCAGCGAGGATGCCCGGCGCGCCCTCGAAGCCGGGGTCAACAAGCTCGCCGATGCCGTGGTGCTGACGCTCGGTCCCAAGGGCCACAACGTGGTCCTGGACAAGAAGTGGGGGGCGCCCACCATTACCAACGACGGGGTGACCATCGCCAAGGAGGTCGAACTGGACGACCCGTGGGAGAACATGGGCGCCCAGCTGGCCAAGGAGGTCGCCACCAAGACGAACGACGTGGCCGGCGATGGCACGACCACGGCCACGGTGCTGGCCCGGGCGATGGTCCGCCTGGGGATGAAGAACGTCGCGGCCGGGGCCAATCCCATGGTCTTGAAGCGGGGGATCGAGAAGGCCGTGGCCTCCGCCGTCGACTCCATCAAGGACCAGGCGAAGGAGATCGAGTCGCGGGACGAGATCGCGAACATCGCAGCCATCTCTGCGGCCGACCCCGCGATCGGCGACGTGCTGGCCGAGGCCCTCGACAAGGTGGGCAAGGACGGCGTGGTGACGGTCGAGGAGTCGAACACGTTCGGGATGGAGCTCGAGTTCGTCGAGGGCATGCAGTTCGACAAGGGCTACATCTCGCCCTACTTCGTCACCGACCAGGAGCGGATGGAGGCGATCCTCGAGGACCCCTACGTGGCGGTGGTCAACAAGAAGATCGGGAGCGTGCAGGAGATGCTTCCCCTGTTGGAGAAGGTCCTGCAGTCGGGCAAGCCGCTCCTGCTGATCGCCGAGGACGTCGAAGGCGAGGCCCTGGCCACCCTGGTCGTGAACAAGATCCGGGGAACGTTCCAGGCGGTGGCGGTGAAGGCCCCAGGCTTCGGCGAGCGGCGCAAGGCCATGCTCGAGGACATCGCCGTCCTCACCGGCGCCACCGTCGTCTCCGAGGAGGTCGGGATCAAGCTGGAGAACGCGACGCTCGACCTGCTGGGCAAGGCCCGCAAGGTCGTCGTGACCAAGGACGACACGACGATCGTCGAGGGCGGTGGCAACGAGCAGGACGTGAAGGGTCGTATCGCGCAGATCAAGTCGGAGATCGACAAGACGGATTCCGACTGGGACCGCGAGAAGCTGCAGGAGCGCCTGGCCAAGCTGGCGGGAGGCGTGGCCGTGGTGAAGGTCGGCGCGGCCACGGAGGTCGAGCTGAAGGAGAAGAAGCACCGCATCGAGGACGCTCTGTCGGCCACGCGGGCCGCGATCGAGGAGGGCATCGTCCCCGGAGGTGGGGTCGCGCTGATCAGGGCCGAGGGCGCGCTCGAAAAGCTGGATCTCACCGGTGATGAGGCCACCGGCGCCAAGATCGTCCGTGACGCCCTGGCCGAGCCGGCCAAGCTCATCGCCCAGAACGCGGGTCACGAGGGCGCGGTCGTCGTCGGGCACATCCGTGTGGAGGGCGACCATCGCGGTTTCGACGCTTCGACCGGCGAGTATGTCGACATGCTCAAGGCCGGCATCATCGATCCGGCCAAGGTCACGCGGTCGGCGCTCCAGAACGCCGCCTCCATCGCCGCGCTCGTGCTCACCACCGAGAGCGCCGTTGTGGAGAAGCCTGAGGAGGAAGAGGAGCCCGCGGCCGCCGGAGGCGGCCACGGCCACATGCACTGAGGTAGCGCCGATCGCCGGAAGGGACACGGTCACCCGGGAACTAGACGGGTGACCGTTCCATCCCCACCCTGGCCAGCGCGACCATTTCCAGTGTCCCGACCACCGCGTTGGCTCCGCCGATCAGCCACCAGGGCCATGCCGCAGCGCCGGCGGGCAGACCGAGGAGGGCGTTCACGGCGAAGACCCCCGCCGTCGAAGCCTCCAGGATGACGAATGCCCACGCCCACCACCAGACCTCGTCGATGTGGTGGGCGACCAGCACCATCAGGAGCGACAGGACGACGGCCATGGCTCCCATGGCTCGGAGCCAAACGTCATCGCCCACGGGCGGCTGGCCCAGGACCCGCTCGACCAGCCACCCGGGCACCGTGAACAGGGCGACGCCGGAGCACGCCCACAACGCCGCCTGCCAGTACAGGAGCCGCTTGAGCAGCGTCATGGCGCGCCCCATTCTCGCAGCTTGGTCGGCTCGTCCGGCCCGTTGGTAGGATGCTCGCTCGGAGCTGCGGCGAAAGGCGCCGGGCTCCTTTTCGCGAGCACCGACCGATCGGGTAGCCGAGGAATGACGCATGCACCGAGAGTCGCCGTCATCGGGCTCGACTGCGGCACGCCCCAGCTCCTGTTCCGCGATCTCGCCGATGAGGTCCCCAACATCCGAAAGCTGATGGAGGGTGGGATGCACGGGGACCTCGCCAGCATCACGCCGCCCATCACCATTCCGGCGTGGGCCTGCGCCATGACCGGCAAGACCCCGGGTCAACTTGGGATCTACGGGTTCCGCAACCGGAAGGACAACTCCTACGAGGGACTGTCCATCGCGACCTCAAATGCCGTGAAGGAGCCCGCCGTGTGGGATCTCCTGGGGCAGAAGGGTTTGCGGTCGCTGCTGATCGGCGTGCCACCCTCATACCCGCCGAAGCCCATCGAGGGCTGGCGCGTGGGGTGTTTCCTCACGCCGCCCTCCAACAAGGGTTACACCCACCCCGCTGAGCTCCAGTCCGAGATCGAGGAGGAGCTGGGTGGGCCCGGTCAGTACATCTTCGACATTCCGAACTTCCGGAAGCAGGGCATGGAGCTCGTGCTCGATCAGGTGTTCAAGATGACGGAGCGGAGGTTTCGGGTTGCCCGCCGACTGGTGACCACCAAGCCCTGGGACTACTTCATGATCGTGGAGATGGCGCCCGACCGTCTGCATCACGTGTTCTGGGAGTACTTCGATCCACGACACCCTCGCTACGAGGCGGGCAATCGGTTCGAGACGGCCTTTCAGGACTACTACCGGTTCCTGGACAAGGAGGTCGGCTCACTGCTCGAGGTCCTCCCAGAGGATGCCGTGACGATCGTGATGTCCGACCACGGCGCGCGGCCGATGATGGGGGGCGTCTGTATCAACGACTGGCTGATGAGCCAGGGCTACCTTTCGCTCTCGGAACCGCTCGCCTCCGTCACGCCGATCGCCGAGGCGCCCATCGACTGGGCACGCACGGTGGCCTGGGGCGACGGGGGCTACTACGGGCGGCTGTTCCTCAACGTCGAGGGACGAGAGCCGAGCGGGGTGGTCGAGGCGAGCCGGTACGAATCGGTTCGAGACGAGCTCATCGCCGCCCTTGAGGCGATGCCGGGACCTGACGGCGAGCCCCTCGGAACCAAGGTGTTCAAGCCTCAGGACGTTTACCCGGACGTTCGCGGCGTGGCTCCCGACCTGATCGTGTACTTCGGCGACCTCGACTGGCGATCGGTCGGCACGGTCGGCAATCCCAGCGTCTACACGTACGAGAACGACACCGGCCCCGATGGGGCCAACCACGACC
>JBIOXZ010000172.1:0-11730 GCA_044869895.1 Actinomycetota bacterium
GTCTACCTGATCTTCAACGAGGGCTACGGCGGCCGTGACGAGCTGGCTGCCGAGGCGATCTGGTTGGGACGCGCGCTGGTCGAACTGCTTCCCGACGACGCCGAGGTCCGAGGGCTCCTCGCGATGATGCTCTTGCACGACTCCCGCCGCGAGGCGCGGTTCCGCGACGGCGACCTGGTGCTGCTCGGCGACCAGGACCGGTCCCGCTGGGACACCGGGGAGATCGCGGACGGACGCGCCGAGCTCGAGCGGGCGCTCGCCATGGGCGGCCGGGGGCCCTACGTCCTGCAGGCGGCGATCGCGTCGTTGCACGCTGAGACGCCGTGCGACTGGCCGCAGATCGCGGCGTTGTACGGGGAGCTCGGCCGCCTCACCGCCTCGCCGGTCGTCGAGCTGAACCGCGCCATCGCCGTTGCCGAAACCGACGGCCCCGAGGCCGGCCTGCGCGTCATCGACCGGCTCGAGCTCGACGACTTCCGCTACCTGCATTCGACCAGGGCCGAACTCCTGCGACGTCTCGGGCGCACCGACGAGGCGCGTGACGCCTACCGACGCGCACGAGAGCTGACCGATGACGGCGCCGAACGGCGCTTCATCGAACGACGGCTCGGGGAACTCGCGCGGCAGTCGCCATGCGCCGGGGAGGGCGACCTCTCGGAGCGCGGCCTCGCCGCGGCGACGGAGCATCGCGACCACCGGGATCGCCGCGATGCCCAGCAGCAGTAGGTCGCGGCAGAAGGTTACGACCCGGAACAGGAAGAGATGCGAGACGAGCACGTTCGGGATTACCGTGAGGATCCCGACGAAGAGCGTCGCCGCGAAGACGAGGTCCCCCTCTTCCTCGAGGACGGACACGGCGCCCCAGGGCAGGAGCCAGCTCACGCACTGTTCCGAGAGCGCGGGCGAGCAAGCCAGCCGACCTCACCTAACAGTCGACGGCACCGCGCCTCCGAGCTCGGTGAATCAAGCGAAAATTCGGAAGGGCGCCCGCCTGCCCGGTTGGTGGGATCCTCCACGAACCAGGCGCTTCAAGAGTCTAACCTCCTCCATGAACGCGGGTGACGTCGACGGACAGCCCCCAGTAGAACCGGTACCTCTCGAGCCGCGGGTGCCACACACGGAGGACGCAGTCCGTTAGCTTCCGATCGAAGCAGAACACGGTCCGCTTGTCCGATACCGGGTAGGTTACGTACCTGCCCTGGTGCCTGTTCCAGAGCGTGACCTCGCAGTTCGTGTACTCGCCGCGCAGCAGGTCACATGTGATCGACTTGACATACGGTTGTCGAGGTGCCGCGCCGACCGTGAGGAACGCGGCCACTCCCACCGCTGCGATCAGTCTCCTCACTCCACTCCTCCTGACCGTGCCGACGCTCGGCACGGTCTGTTGATTGTCTGCCCCCTCCGCTTAAAGGTACCCCGCGAGATCCGACGAGGTCCTGGGGCTGCATCCACCGTGGCTTCACTACGGGCGTCGTCGAGCCGCCTCGCGCTGAGGGGCAGGCCCTACAGCGAAGCCCCCGGTGCGCGGGTGGGTGCGGATCGGTTCATGGCCGAGGTGAGCCAGCCGGTCCACGGGGTCGGGAGCCTCACGGCCAACCCGCGTGCGGCACGTCGACATGGGCAGTCAAGACCTGACCCGTCTTCGCCCGCAGCAGCTCGTCGATCCTGTCCGGACCGAACCACCTGGCCACCACCATGAACAGCGTCCTGCCGTCCTCGCCGCCCAGCATGCACGCGTAGCAGGGGCGGTCGAGCTCGATCCGGTCGAGCACCTGACCACCCTCGCGGACGCGGAGACAGACGCCTCCGTCGTCCGGTCCGACGTCGCTGCACCACACGGCGCCTTCGGCGTCGAGGCAGATCCCGTCGCCGGTGACGTCGGCCCACAGGCGCCGGTTCGACAGGCTGCCGTCGGCGGCGAGGTCGAAGGCGGTGAGCCGACGAGCGAACGACTCGGCGACGATCAGCGTGGCGTTGTCCGGCGTCACGACCATGCCGTTTGGAAAGGCCAGATCGGCGGCAACCTCGCGGCCCTCGCCGTCGGGGGTGACGAGCGCGATCTTCCCCGGCGCCTCCCCGGCCACGAGGAGGTCGTTGAAGTCCGCGAAGTCGAAGTTGATCGTGTTGATGTAGATGTTGCCGCGTCCGTCGACGGTGATCTCGCTCCACCCGTACGGCGAGATGTGGCTCAGGTCGGCGTGCCGGACGCGAGCGCCGTCGGGCTCCACGCGGATCAGCTCGCCACCCGTGACGAGCATGCGTCCGTCCGGGAGCCAGTTGGCGGCCCAGCCGCTGCCCCCACCCCCGCGTCCCATGACCTCGCTGTCCCCCTCGAGGTCGACCGCGACGATCTCGTCGGTGCCCCAGTTGGAGAACCAGAGGCGGCCGTCGTGCCATCGAGGTGACTCGCCCATCCCAAGACCGCTCAACAACACCCGTGTCTCCCGGATGGACGACTCGCGCGGCATCACAGTCCTCCTTCCTCGGCCGATAGCAGGTTAGATGTTGAAATGGACCACAACTCATCGCTCGGCTCGGGTCTTTTCACGCCCCAAGCCCGTACGTCCCTTCTACCTGCACGAACACCCCCGACACCTTTCGTCCCTTTCGTCCGGTTCCGGCCGGGGGCACTACCTAAACCGCAGGCAGACGGCCCTATTTGTGCTGGCTGATCCAGACTCAGGGTGTCAAAACCTGAACTGGTCCCGTATTGGTCCCGAGGCGGACACCACCCACGCCCGGTAATGGGGGACCTGGAGATGGGCTCTCGGGCGAGGGTGCCGGCACCGGCTGCCAGGCCTACCGTGCGCGTCGGCACCCTCCGCCGGACGCGCGGCCGGTGGCACCTGGTCCGACCGCGTGCCGGGCACAGCGGTGCGCATGGCATGATGCTGTCGCCGCCGGGTCGTCAGTCTTTTCGGAGAGGGAGGGAAACGATGGCGAGGTTGTTTTCGATTCGTCCGACGTGGTCGTTCAAGGGACGCCGCTTCCGCGGGATCCTGCAGGGGTTCTCCGGCAAGCCCTTCCATCCACCGCTCACGGACTTCCCGATCGTCTGTTACTCGCTGGCTGCCGTGTTCGACCTGATCTCGATCGTCTCGGACCACATGGATCCGAAGGCGCACGACTTCTTCGCCGCGGCGACGTTCGTCATGGTGTCGGGCTTCATCGTGTCGCTTGGCACCGCGCTGACGGGCTTCATGGACTGGTGGAAGGGGATCCCTCGCGACCGGAGGTCAGGGTGGCTCGGCCGCGCGAAGCACACGCAGGTGTGGCGCACGATCAACTGGCACGCTACGGTCATGCTGGCCGTGACGGCGATCACGCTCGTGGACATCCTGCTGCGGGTCGGCAACTTCGACGAGGGACAGACGACCGGCCTGTGGCTGGTGCTCTCCCTGGTGGCGGGAGGTCTCGTTCTGTTCGGGGCGGCCTACGGCGGGACGCTTGTGTACGAATACGGCTTCAACGTCGAGAACGTCGCCGAGGTCTGGAACGAGTCCGAGGAGGACCAGGCGCGGGCAGCGGAGGGCGGTGGCTCGGCGTCCTGAGCGCTTCTCGTTCTCGGCGGCCCTCACGAGGTCGCCCGATACCGTGACGACCTCGGCCGAGATCAGTTGTCGCACGCCAGGCCGTGGAGCCGAGCCAGCCATCTGTACCTGCCGCCCAGCGTCAGCCCGCCGACTCCCATGTGGTGAACAATTCCGCCGGTGGTCGCGATGCCAAAGGCATGTGTTGCGCCCTCCATCTCACCGAGGAGCATCCCAGCATGGACCCGGGCCACTCGGGCATCCGCATCAACGAGCACCCGGTTCATCGGCCGCAGATCGATCATCACGCCGCCCTAGGTCGATGAGAATCCGGAGACGCTGTGTCCGCGCCAGCGCACCGCCACCTCGAGGCCGTCGTTCCGGGCCTACTTCAGGGACGCCGCGACATCAGTCGTCGATCGACATCGAGCGATGACGGCTGGGCGCCTGTCGGTCATCGCGTTCCACAGGCGCCGGGTCGCCTCGTATCCACGGTCGGGCGGGCGGAGGAGCTCCCCACTGAAGTCGAGAGTGCTCACGATGCCGCCCCCGAGTCCTCCGGCACGATCGACAGGACCAAAAGGGCCAAGGACATCACGACACCTCCCGGAGCCTATGCATCTCTCGATCGATCCATCTCGATCCGAGCGCGGTCGACGCTCTTCACCCGAACGACGTCGGGGTCTCGCGGATCGAGCAGGAGCGACTCGAGCGAGGAGCGCTCGCGTCCGACCTTCGGTTTGTCGATCCGGATGCGCCTCATGACTGCACCTCACATTTGCTCCGCTTCGCCACGCACTTGGCGTCCGGTCGCTCCTCGCTTCGATCCGCGCATCCCGTCACGATGGGGGCTCTGCCTGCTCCAGCGCGAAGCGGTTGCCCTCGGAGTCGTTGAACATCGACCACCAGCCGAACGGCTGCTGAACGGGTGGCTGCGGGAACTCCACCCCTCGGGCCGCGAGCTCCTCGTAGGTGCGGGGCAGGTCCTCACAGCGGAACATCACGTTCGAGGTCGGCAGGTGCTCCGGCGCCTGCACTCCCCTACCCGCGCTCTCGCCGCCCAGCTCCAGCACGAGGTTCACCCCGTCCGGCGACCGCACCTCGAGCCAGCGGTCCTCCCCGTACGGGGCGTCCTGAGCGAGATCGAAGCCCATCGTCTCGGTCCAGAACGCCTTGGCCCGATCCTGGTCCCCGACTTGGAGGACCACCTTGCTCACGCCGCTGATCATGTCGGACCTCCTTTCCCGGGAGTTCCTCCCGTCAGACCCCACCGATCCTCGATCCGTGGCGTCAAGGTCCCGTCGCTACCGATAATTTGGTGCACGCCCGGCCAGGAGACCACATGTCCACGAGGATCGAGGACTACGCGCTGATCGGCGACACTCGAACGGCTGCCCTCGTGGCTCGGGATGGGTCGGTCGACTGGCTGTGCGTCCCTCGATTCGACTCGAGTGCGCCCTTCGCTGCCCTCCTCGGCACCGCCGACAACGGTCGATTCTCGATCGCCCCGGCCGGGGGCGTGCGACGGATCACTCGGACGTACCGAGAAGACACGCTGGTGCTCCAGACTGACTTCGAGACCGAGGACGGGGCGATTCGCCTGATCGACTTCATGCCCCCCGGAGTCGACCGCCCGTCGCTCGTTCGCATCGTGCAAGGCCTGTCGGGCCGCGTCCCGGTTCACGTCGACCTGGTCATCCGGTTCCGCTACGGATCCGAGATCCCCTGGGTCCGGCGGGTGGGCCACGCCCTCGTGGCAGTCGCAGGTCCGGACGCGCTCGCCCTGCATACGCCGGTCGAGACCCACGGCGAGAAGTTCCGCACGATCGCCGACTTCGAGGTGTCGGCCGGCGACCGGGTGCCGTTCACCTTATCCTGGTTGCCCTCGCACGAGCGCATCCCCGATGAGGAGAACGCGTTCGGCCACCAGCAGCAGACCGAGCGGTGGTGGACGCAGTGGGCAGGGCAGTGTTCCTATCGCGGCGAGTGGCGGGAAGCGGTCATCCGCTCGCTGATCACGCTGAAGGCTCTCACGTTCGATCCGACGGGCGGCATGGTCGCGGCGCCGACCACGTCGCTGCCGGAAGGGCTCGGCGGCCAGCGCAACTGGGACTACCGATACTGTTGGCTGCGCGACGCCGCGGCCACGGTCGAGGCGCTGACGGTAGGCGGGTACCCGGACGAGGCGGCCGCGTGGTGCGAGTGGCTACTGCGTGCCATCGGCGGCGAGCCCTCGAAGGCGCAGATCCTCTACGGGGTAGCCGGCGAGCGCGACCTCATCGAACGTGAGTTGCCGTGGCTGCCGGGGTACGAGGGATCTCATCCCGTGCGGGTAGGGAACGCCGCGATCCAAGAGTTCCAGCTCGACATCTACGGCGAGGTGATGGACGCGCTCCTGCTGGCGAGGGAGGCGGGGGTCCGTCTGCCCTCGCACGCGTGGGACGTCCAGCGCGTGATGATGCAGTTCCTCGAGTCGGCGTGGCATCATCAGGACCAGGGCATGTGGGAGAGTCGGGGACCGGCCCGCCACTTCACCCACTCCAAGGTCTTGGCGTGGGCCGCTTTCGACCGGGCCATCCGCATGGCCGAAGACTTCTCCTTGAAGGGTCCTATCGACCGATGGAGGAGGGCGGCCAACGAGATCCGTCGTGAGGTCGAGACCGACGGCTTCAACGAGCGGATCGGGGCGTTCGTCCAGTTCTACGGGTCCGACCGGCTGGACGCGGCGCTCCTGGAGATGCCGCTGATCGGATTCCTCTCTGCGACGGACCGTCGGGTTCGGGGAACCGTTGAAGCGATCGAGCGGCACCTCGTGCGCGATGGACTCGTGTACCGATACGAGCCGGAGGAGTCCGTGGAGGGGCTCAAGGGGGAAGAAGGAGCCTTCCTCCCCTGCACGCTCTGGTTGGCCGGCGTGCTCGCGCTGATGGGGCGACACGAGGACGCGCGAACGATCTTCGAGCGCGTGCTGTCATTGCGAAACGATGTGGGGCTGTTGTCCGAGGAGTACGACCTCGGGACGGGACGGCTGGTGGGCAACTTCCCACAGGCCCTCTCGCACCTGTGGCTCGTGCTCGCCGCACGCAACCTGTCCCGCCGACCCTCCACGGAACGCCAGGCACGAGACCCCGCATAGTTCGGGGAGCCTTCGGGTACTCAGACGGGGTGACCGAAATGAGGCCCTGGTCGACCGTCGTCATCACGGGAGCCTCGGCGGGAGTGGGACGGGCCACGGCGGTGGCGTTCGCCAGGCGAGGCGCTCGAGTGGCGCTGATTTCTCGGGGCGCCGAGGGACTCGAGGCGACGGCGAAGGAGGTCCAAGCCGAAGGCGGAGAGGCGCTCATCGTCCCGGCCGACGTGGCGGACGCCGACGCACTCTCGAAGGCCGCCGCCCTCGTCGAGGGATCACTGGGCCACATCGACGTGTGGGTGAACAACGCGATGGCCACGGTCTTCGCCCCGCTCTCGAAGGTCACGCCCGAGGAGTTCCGGCGCGTCACCGAGGTCACCTACCTGGGAACGGTCAATGGGACGATGGCCGCCCTCGAGCGCATGCGGCCCAGGGATCGGGGGGTGATCGTCCAGGTGGGCTCGGCCCTGGCATATCGTGGCATCCCGCTGCAGTCCGCATACTGCGCGGCGAAGCACGCCATCCGCGGCTTCACCGAGTCGCTGCGGACCGAGCTCCTCCACGAACGAAGCCGCGTGCGAATGACGATGGTGCAGCTTCCGGCGCTCAACACGCCGCAGTTCGACTGGGCGCGGAGCCGGATGCCCCGCAAGGCGCAACCCGTTCCCCCGATCTACCAGCCCGAAGTGGCCGCCCGGGCCATCGTGTGGGCGGCTCAGCACCCACGGCGCGAGTTCCAGGTGGGGGTCTCCACGGTGGCCACGATCCTCGGACAGCGGTTCGCGCCCGGACTCCTGGACCGATACCTCGGCCGGGCGGGGTTCGACTCCCAGCAGACCGACGAGCCGGAAGACCCGCACCGGCCCGACAACCTGTTCCGCCCGGTGGAAGGCGACGTGGGCGCGCACGGCCGGTTCGATCCGAGGGCACGTTTGGACAGCCGGCAACTGTGGCTCAGCTCGCACCGGCGTCTGCTCGGAGCGGCAGGCGCGTTCGCGGTCGCGCTGGCCGTCGTAGCGTCCAGGAGGCTTCGCCCGTGGGCTCTTCCCAGCTAGCCGGGGAGATCGCCGCGAACCTCCGCGGTGAGGTTCGGTTCGACGAGGGGACGCGGGCGCTATACGCGACCGACGCGTCGAACTACCGGCAGGTCCCGATCGGGGTCGTCTTCCCGCGCGATGCCGAGGACGTGATCCGAACCGTTGCGATCAGTCGAGCGTTCGGCGCGCCGATCCTGGGGCGGGGCGGCGGGACCAGCCTGGCCGGTCAATGCTGCAACGTCGCGGTGGTCATCGACTTCTCCAAGTACATGCACGGGATCATGGAGATCGACCCGGACCGTCGGTTGGCGCGAGTGCAGCCCGGCGTGGTCCTGGACTCGCTGCAGACGGCCGCTGCCGAGTTCGGCCTCACGTTCGCGCCGGACCCGTCCACCCACATGAACTGCACCCTCGGCGGGATGATCGGCAACAACTCCTGCGGCGTGCACTCGGTCATGGGCGGCAAGGTGGAGGACAACGTCGAGGAGCTGTGGGTCCTCACCTATGACGGCCTCCAGCTCCGAGTGGGCGCGACAAGTGACGCCGAATTGGACGCGATCGCCCGGGACGGCGGTCGAAAGGGCGAGATCTATCGACAGTTGCGTGACCTGGTCGACCGGTACGGCGAGGAGGTGCGACAGCGCTTCCCCCACATCCCTCGCCGGGTATCCGGGTTCAACCTGAACCAGCTGTTGCCGGAGAACGACTTTCACCTCGGGCGGGCCCTCGTGGGAACCGAGAGCACGTGCGCGATCACGCTGGAGGCGACCGTTCGCCTGGTTCCCGAACCAACGGCGAGATCGCTGCTCGTACTGGGGTACCCGAGCGTCTTCGAGGCGGCCGATCACGTGATGGACGTCATGGAGAGCGAGCCCATCGGCTTGGAAGGCATCGACGAAGTCCTCGTGGAGGACATGAAGAAGAAGCGGCTTCACCCGCAGGACCTGAAGCTCCTCCCCGATGGCGCGGGCTGGTTGCTGGTCGAGTTCGGTGGGGACACTCGGAAGGAAGCAGACGCCAAGGCCCGTGACCTCGTCGAGAGACTCAGCCGGGTCGGCAGCCGGGCACCCTCCTCGAAGCTCTACGACGACCCACGCCAGGAGAAACTCGTGTGGGAGATTCGGGAATCGGCGCTCGGCGCGACCGCTCGGGTACCGGGGAGCCCGGACACGTGGGAAGGGTGGGAGGACTCGGCCGTGCCCCCGGAGCGGCTGGGGACCTACCTCCGCGAGCTCCGCAGGCTGTACGCGAGATACCAGTACTTCGGTGCTCTGTATGGACACTTCGGGCAGGGCTGCATCCACACCCGGATCAACTTCGACCTCGTCACCACCGACGGCATCAGGCGGTTCCGATCGTTCCTGGACGATGCCTCCGACCTGGTGCTCTCGCTGGGAGGCTCGCTCTCGGGCGAGCACGGCGACGGGCAGTCCCGGGCCGAGCTGCTCCCGAAGATGTTCGGCGACGACCTGGTGAAGGCGTTCGGCGAGTTCAAGGGGATCTGGGACCCCGATCGCCGGATGAACCCGGGCAAGGTCGTGGAGCCTTACCGCATCACCGACAACCTGCGCCTCGGTACGTCCTATCGCCCGCCGGAGGTCGCAACACACTTCACGTTCCCCGACGACGGCGGAAGTTTTCGCCGAGCCGTGGAACGGTGCGTCGGGGTGGGCAAGTGCCGGCGCCACGAGGGCGGCGTCATGTGCCCGAGCTACATGGCGACCATGGAGGAGCAGCACACCACGCGGGGTCGAGCCCGCCTGCTGTTCGAGATGCTGCACGGCGATGCGCTCACGACGGGATGGCGGAGCGAGGAGGTCAAGGGTGCGCTCGACCTCTGCCTGGCTTGCAAAGGCTGCAAGGGCGAGTGCCCCGTGAACGTGGACATGGCGACGTACAAGGCGGAGTTCCTCTCGCACTACTACGAGAAACGGGCTCGGCCCGCCGCCGCCTACTCGATGGGCCTGATCGACGCGTGGGCCCGGCTCGGGTCCCTCGCGCCGGGAGCGGTCAACGCGGTGACGGGGAATCGGGTCTTGTCGGCGCCCCTGAAGCGGCTGGCCGGCGTGGCCCGAGAGAGGCAGGCGCCGCGGTTTGCGCCCGAGACCTTCCGTCGATGGAACCGCCGGCGCCACGTGGCCGAGGGTGGGACCCGAGTGATCCTGTGGACGGACACGTTCAACGACCACTTCCATCCGGCCGTCCTGGCCGCCGCGGTCGAGGTGCTGGAGGCTGCGGGGTTCGCCCCGGTGGTCCCCGACCGTCCGCTCTGCTGCGGCCGGCCACTGTACGACTTCGGGATGCTTGGCCTCGCCAAGCGATACCTGCGGCGCACCCTGCGGACGCTGCGCGACGACATCCGGGGCGGCGTGCCAGTCGTCGGGCTCGAGCCCTCGTGCGTGTCCGTGTTCCGCGACGAGCTGGGAAACCTCTTCCCGACCGACCTCGATGCGAAGCGGCTGTCCGAACAGTCCTTCCTGCTGTCGGAGTTCCTGGATCGCAAGGGGTACAGCCCGCCGAGGGAGCTGGGGCGCAAGGCCCTGGTTCAGCTGCACTGCCACCACAAGAGCGTGCTTGGAACCACCGCCGAGGAGACCCTGATTGACGCGCTCGGGCTCGACGCGGAGATCCTCGATTCGGGGTGCTGCGGGATGGCCGGCTCGTTCGGGTTCGAGCGGGAGAAGTACGACGTGTCCATGGCGATCGGAGAGCGAGCGCTGCTTCCGGCCGTCCGGGATACCGAGGACGGGACCCTGATCCTCGCCGACGGGTTCAGCTGCCGAGAGCAGGTGTGGCAGGCCACCGGTCGCAAGCCCGTCCACCTGTCGCAGGTGCTTCGGATGGCCATGACTGGAGGCTGAGACAGGAGGAGCCACATGGGCAAGATCGCGTCCGAGCTGATGGTGGAGCGGCTGATCGAGTGGGGCGTCGATACCGTGTTCGGTCTCCCAGGCGACGGCATCAACGGGATCATGGAAGGTCTCCGGCGTCACCAGGACAAGATCCGATTCGTCCTCGTCCATCACGAGGAGGCGGCCGCGTTCATGGCGACGGGGTACGCGAAGAGCACGGGCCGGCTGGGAGTGTGCCTGGCCACCTCGGGGCCCGGCGGGCTCCACCTGACGAACGGCCTCTACGACGCGAAGCTCGATCACACCCCGGTGCTGGCGATCACCGGCATGCAGGCGACCTCGCAGCTCGGGACGGGATATCAGCAGGAAGTGCACCTGGACCGGACGTTCATGGACCTCGCGGAGTACAACGCGATGGTCCTGGTCCCCGTCAGCATCCCGACCATCGTCGACATCGCGGTTCGGACCGCCCTGTCCAGGCGGGGCGTCTCCCACATCACGTTCCCCGTGGACATCCAGGAAGCCGATCCGGAGCTCATGCCGTACGAGGGAGGCCTCGGAGTCGCCAGGGCGCCCATGACGTCGCCCTCCTATGACGCGCCTCGGATCGTCCCGCAGCAGCGTGATCTGGAACGGGCGGCGACGGTGCTGAACGAGGGCGACCGCGTGGTGATCCTTGCCGGCGTGGGTGCCTTGGGTGCACGTGGGGAGCTCCTGGACATGGCGAGCCGCCTCGCGGCACCGATCGTGAAGACGTTGCCGGGGAAGGCGGTCACCCCCGACGACCACCCGCTCGTGATCGGTGGGATCGGGCTCCTCGGCACCCGCCCCTCCGAGGAGGCGATGGAGGAAGCGGACACGCTCCTCATGGTGGGGACGAACTTCCCGTACACCAGGTATCTGCCGGAGAATGCGCGGGTGGTCCAGATCGAGATCGACCCCACCCGGGTGGGGAACCGCATCCCGGTTGAGGTCACCCTGGTCGGTGACGCGCGCGAGACGCTCGCCGCGCTGTCGGAGCTCGTCCAGGAGACGAGCGAGCGCGGCTTCCTTCAGGAGGCTCAGGAGCAGATGGAAAAGTGGCGCTCGGACATGGCGGCGCTCGAGAGCCCCGAGCGGTCTCCCATCCAACCCCAGTTCCTGATGCGCACGGTCGACAGGATGGCGTCGGAAGACGCCAT
>JBIOXZ010000173.1:0-6071 GCA_044869895.1 Actinomycetota bacterium
ACATCGTGGCCTCCTCGAACCGCGTGACGTGCGTCGGCGTCGACGTCAGGAACCGGTGGGCCACCAGGATCACCGCGGTCCCCGCGACTACGACGGCGGCGGCGATGCCCGCCTCTCGCCAGCCCAGCCGGCCGCGGGTCCGCAAGGGCAGCCACAGGCCGGCGGCGGCGAAGAGCGACACGGCGGCGCCGAGGTTGGCCCCGGCGAAGGGAAGCCCGGCGAACAGGGCAACGGCGGCGACGAGCGCGAACCCCCACGCCGGAGACAGCCGGAAGGCAACGTACAGCGACGCGCCGATCAGCAATCCGACGAACACGTTCGGAAGGCCGAAGAACCGGCCACCGTCGAGCTCAGAGCCACCGAGGAACGGGGTGAGAGCGGCCGTCCACCCCACGGCCGCCTCCACGACGAAGAAGACGAGGACGGCGGCGCCGATGACGGCCGGCGGCAGCAGCGCGTCGCGCCGCGCGAGCGGCGCGAACGCGAGGGTCCCGACGGCCGTGGCGACGATCACGAACGGGACGACGGTGCCATACGACAGCGTCGGAATGTGCCCCGCCGCAAGGAGGGCCACCGCCAGAGCCGGCACCGACATGCCCACCCATGCGCCGGTGCGCGCCAGCGTCCGCGGCACGCGCCGGCGCATTCCGATCAGTGCGATGCCGAACAGGCCGCCTGCCGTCACGTACAGCCCCGCGGCCGTCTGCACCGGAACGGTCATCCGCCGCATCGCCAGGTACCGCTCGTGGAGCTCGAGTGGTGGCGGGTCGTCCACCACCCGCAGCGGCAACCCGTCGAGGTCGGTGGGGATGGGACGTCCAAGGAACCGAAGGATCGTCGGCCGGACGTCGAGGTCGGTCACGACGCCGGTTCGCCGCGTGGTGTCCGTGGCGAGCGTGAGCGGCGCACGGTCCAGCTCGAAGAGGACCGCGGGCGCACCACTTCCCATGACCAGCGGATGGAGGAGGTCCTTGGCAGCCACCATCGCGGGGGATGAGGTGGTCGAGACCGCGAACACGAGCACCCGATCGGCCGTCGACGCCAACACTTCGCGGCGGATCTCCGTCCCGACCCCGGACAGACCCCCGGAGTCGAGCGGGTCGAGCCACCGCCACGCCACTTGACACGAGCGAGGCAGGTCGGCCTCGTGGGTGGGGAGCCCACCCTGCAGGCTCATGAGCGCCGCGCCGCCCGCGCCGGCCAGGGCCCGAACCTCGGAGACGCCGAGCAGGTCCTCGAAGGAGGCCGCCGGGACGAGGAAGACGAACACGTGCGGCTCGCACGGGGCGATGAAGTCAGCCTCCGCTCGCCGGGCGAGTGGCGGAAGCAGCAGAAGGAGGAGGATCGCGCCCGCCCCGATGGGCAGCCGGGCGAGGACGCGGGTCACCAGAGCGCCGGAGTGAGCTGCCGCTCCCGTCGAACCTCGGCGCCCAGGCCGAGGAGCTTGGCCTCGAAGTCCTGGTAGCCCCGGTCCACGTGGTACATGTCCTCGACGGCGGTGACGCCGTCGGCGCACAGGGCCGCGATCACCATGGCCGCTCCCGCCCGGATGTCGAGGGCTCGGACCGGGGCCGCCGACAGATGGTCAACGCCCCGGATCACCGCGTGATGGCCCTCGGTCCGGATGTCCGCCCCCATCCGATTCAGCTCGTCGACGAACATGAACCGGCTCTCGAAGACGTTCTCGGTCACGATGCTCGTCCCCTCCGCCACGGAGAGCAGGGCCATCATCTGGGGCTGGAGGTCGGTGGGGAACCCCGGATACGGAAGCGTCACGAAATCGACAGCCCGTGCCCGGTCTCTTCGGCCGACGGCCACCCCGGCCTCGGTTACCAGCACGTCGGCGCCGAGCTCGGCCAGCTTGGCCAGGACCAGGTCCATCTGATCGCCTCGTGCCCGCTCCAGCAGGACCCGTCCACCGGTGGCGCACGCCGCGATGGCGAACGTCCCTGCCTCGATCCGATCGGGGATGACGCTGTGGCGGACCGGATAGAAGTCGCCCGTCCCCTCGATCTCGATGGTGGGGGTGCCCACACCCCCGATCCGCCCGCCCATCTCCTGGAGGAACTCGGCGAGATCCGAGAGCTCGGGCTCGCGGGCCGCGTTCTCGATGACGGTCGTCCCGTGAGCAGCGACGGCCGCCATCATCACGTTCTCGGTCGCGCCGACGCTGGGGAAGTCGAGCGAGATGACCGCACCGGACAGGCCTCTCGGAGCGACGCCTTCCAGGAACCCATGCTCGGAGGAGAACCGCGCTCCCATCTTCTCCAGGCCACGGACGTGCAGGTCGATCTTCCGCGATCCGATGTTGCAGCCGCCCGGCATGGCCACGCGGGCGCGACCGCACCGCGCGAGCAACGGCCCCAAGACGAGGATCGATGCCCGCATCCGGCTGACCAGCTCGTAGGGAGCCTCGACGGAGAGCACCTCGCTCGCGTCGATCACCAGGTCGTCCGCCCAGGCCACGTCGGCCCCGAGGTGCTGGAGGGCCTCCACCATGGTCAGGCAGTCCTGGATGTGGGGGACGTTCGAGAGCACGGTCCGCCCCGGCGCCAGGAGAGAGGCGGCCATCAGCTTCAGGGCGGAGTTCTTCGCTCCGGCGATGGGGATCGAGCCCGAGAGACGGGTTCCCCCCGTGACCAGGAAGCGGTCCATGGCGGCGATTGTAGGTGTGCTCAAGCTACGTTTCTCCGGATCGACGGCCTACCCGGGCCAGGCGTTCCCCAAACGAGCGCTCAGCGCGACATCTCCGCGGAGGAGGCCAGCACGTCCACCCGGGTGATGCCCTCGGTCGTGGTCACGTGCAGGAAGCCGCCATCCACGACGGCGTCTTCCTCCGTCCCGTCCATCCGGATGCGGAGCGGCCCCACGGCCAACCGGATCAGGAGCGGAGCGTGCTGGGGCAGGATGCCCACCTCGCCCTCCACCCCCCTGGCGATGACCATGGCCGCTTCGCCCGACCAGATCTCCCGTTCGGGGGTGACGACGTGCACGTCGAGCGGCACGCCTACGCCCCCGTTCCCGCCAGCTGCTTCGCCTGGGCCTCGGCTTCCTCGATGCTGCCGACCATGTAGAAGGCCTGCTCGGGCAGGTGGTCGTACTCGCCCTCCACCAGGGCCCGGAACGACGCGATCGTCTCCTCGACCGGCACGTACTTGCCCTTGATCCCGGTGAACTGCTCGGCCACGAAGAACGGCTGGGACAGGAACCGCTCGATCTTGCGGGCCCGGGCCACGGCGACCTTGTCCTCCTCCGACAGCTCGTCCACGCCGAGGATGGCGATGATGTCCTGGAGGTTCCGGTACCGCTGGAGGATCTCCTGGACCCGCCGGGCCACCGCGTAGTGCTCCTCGCCGACATAGCGGGCGTCCAGGATCCGCGACGTCGAGTCCAATGGGTCGACCGCCGGATAGATCCCCTTCTCGACGATGGACCGTGACAGCACCGTGGTCGCGTCGAGGTGGGCGAACGTGGTGTGCGGCGCCGGGTCGGTGATGTCGTCGGCCGGCACGTAGATGGCCTGGAGCGAGGTGATCGACCGGCCGCGGGTCGAGGTGATCCGCTCCTGGAGCTCGCCCATCTCGTCGGCCAGCGTCGGCTGGTACCCCACCGCCGAGGGCATCCGCCCGAGGAGCGTCGAGACCTCCGAGCCCGCCTGCGTGAACCGGAAGATGTTGTCGACAAACAGGAGCACGTCCTGGTGCTGCACGTCGCGGAAGTACTCGGCCATGGTGAGCGCGGCCAACCCCACCCGCAGTCGCACGCCGGGTGGCTCGTCCATCTGCCCGAACACGAGCGCCGTCTTCTCGATGACGCCTGTCTCCTTCATCTCGAGGAACAGGTCGTTCCCCTCGCGGGTGCGCTCGCCCACGCCGGCGAAGACCGAGACGCCGCCGTGCTGCTCGGCGACCCGGTAGATCATCTCCTGGATGATGACGGTCGTGCCCACCCCGGCGCCGCCGAACATCCCGATCTTCCCGCCTTGCACGTACGGCTCGAGGAGATCGATGACCTTGATGCCGGTCTCGAACATCTGGGTCCGGGCCTCGAGCTCCTCGAACGGAGGCGGCTCGCGGTGGATGGGCCACCGATCCTCGTACGTGATCGAGTCCGATGGCGCGTCCAGCGGCTCGCCGAGCACGTTGTAGACGTGCCCCAGGACACCCGGGCCCACCGGGACCGTGATGGACTGGCCCGTGTTCTCCACGGGGGTTCCCCGGACCACGCCGTCGGTCGGCTTCAGCGCGATCGTCCGCACGACCCCCTCGCCGACGTGCTGCGCCACCTCGCAGGTGATGACGTCGGTCTGTCCCTCGAGCGTCCGCTCCACCCGGACGGCCGTGTTCACCTCGGGCAGGTCATCGAGGGGGAACTCCGCGTCCACCACCGGGCCGATCACCCGAACCACCCGGCCCTTGGTCCTCTCGTTCTCCTCGGCCATCTCCTCGATCCCTTCGTGGTCGTCAGCCGCTACTCGCGGGAGGCCTTGCCCAGCGCCTCGGCCGCGCCCACGACCTCCATGATCTCCTGGGTGATCTCGGCCTGGCGGGCCTGGTTGGCCACACGGGTCAGCACCTTGGTCAGCTCCTCCGCGTTCTCCGTGGCCGCCTTCATGGCCCGCCGCCTGTTCGCGTTCTCCGACGCGGCCGACTCGAGAAGCGCGGCGTAGACCTTCGTGATCACATACTGAGGCAGGAGCTCGTCGAGGATCGCCGATGGCTCCGGCTCGAAGATGTACTCGGGGTACGGCACGCCGGGCTCGCGGCGGACCACCTCCTCCGGGGCGATGGGCAGGAAGCGCCGGTCGGTCGCGCGCGTGGTGAACGCGGAGCGGAAGTCCGTGTAGACCGCGTACAGCTCGTCGATCCGGTGCTCGGCGAAAGCCTCGATGAGCGCCGTGCCGATGCGCTCGGCCACCTCGTACGTTGGGACCTCGCTGTGGCCGGTCCAGCTCTGCTCGATCGAGAAGCCACGGAACCGGAGATAGCCGACGCCCTTTCGCCCGGACACGTAGATGATCGGCTCGATCCCCCGCTGCCGCAGGCGGGCCATGAGGTCCTCGGCACGCTTCAGGACGTTGGCGTTGTACGCGCCGGCCAGCCCCCGGTCGGAGGTCATCACCAGCAGGCCGGCTCGCTCCGGATGCGGGCGCTCCTCCAGGAGCGAGTGAACGATCTCGCCGGTTTGCCTCGCCACGTCCTCCATGGCTCGCGTGAGCAGCTCCGCATAAGGCCGGGCCGCCTCCACCCGCTGCTGCGCCTTCAGGATGCGGGACGCCGCGATCAACTCCATGGCCTTGGTGATCTTCTTCGTCGACTGGATGGAACGGATCCGCCGCCGAACCAGCCGGAGCTGCGCGCCCACTCGTCAGCTCTCCTTGTCCTCGTCCTCGTCCTCGTCAACCGACGACATCCGGTCCCAGCCGACGTCTGGCTTGACCTGGTCGGGTGGCGTGGGGGCGCCGATCGCCGCCGCGCTGCCAGCGCCGCCCTCTGTGGGGGCGAAGATCTCCTTGAAGGCGAGGATGGCTTCCTTCAGCTTGGCCTCGATCTCCTCTGGGAGATCGCCCTGCTCCCGGACGTGCTCGCCGATCTCGGGGTGACGGGTGGCCACGAAGTCGAGCAGCTCCGCCTCGAACCGCTTGCAGTCGTCGACCGGGACCTCGTCCAGGTACCCGCCCGTCACCGCGTACACCGAGATGACCTGGCGCTCGACCGACATGGGCTGGTACTGGGCCTGCTTCAGGATCTCCACGACCCTGGCCCCCCGAGCCAGCTGCTGCTGGGACGCCTTGTCCAGCTCGGACCCGAACTCGGCGAAGGACTCGAGCTCGCGGTACTGGGCGAGGTCCAGGCGGAGCCGGCCGGCCACCTGCTTCATCCCCCGGATCTGGGCGTTGCCGCCGACCCGGGACACGGAGATCCCCACGTTGATGGCGGGCCTGACCCCCGCGTAGAACAGGTCGGGCTCGAGGTAGATCTGCCCGTCGGTGATGGAGATGACGTTGGTCGGGATGTAGGCGGAGATGTCGTTGCCCTTGGTCTCCACGATGGGAAGGCCCGTGAGCGAGC
>JBIOXZ010000174.1:0-32932 GCA_044869895.1 Actinomycetota bacterium
TGGCCCGTGGGGTAACGGTAGCCCGACTGACTCTGGATCAGTTAGTCCTGGTTCGAATCCAGGCGGGCCAGCAGATCGGCTCGCGTACCGGCACTCTCCTCCACCCATGACGCCGAGGTCCGTTTCCGGCGAACCGATGGGTACAGCGCGGACGAAAGACAAGAAGAGGGACTGAAAGGAGAAGCCGATGACCGAGCAGACCCCAGAATCGGTCCGCCCCGATTTCGCTCGCGGGCAGGAAGAGGACGAAGACTCCCTGGAGAAGCAGCGCAAGCCCCGGTTCGCCCGAGGGCAAGAGGCCGACGTGTCCGACGAGCAGCACCGCCACGAGGGTGACTTCGCCGCCGGCCAGGAGGAGAAGCCGCATCACCCTGAGGCCGGGGACCACGGGCGCTTCAGCAAGGGACAGGACGACCGATAGGCGCGGGAGCCCTGCAGGCCGCTAGCCTCGGCTCTCACGCATCAGGCCGAGCACGGCCAGGGCGGTGACACCCAGCCCCACAGGTAGGAGGAGCAGGCCGTAAATCAGGCTTGCTCCGACCGCGATCGAGCCGAGGACCAGGACCAGAGGCCAGACGCTTGCGGCCGGGAACGTGCCGACCTCCTGGCCGGCCGCTCGGTCGGGCGAGGCGTCCGGATCGTCCTCCAGCCAGCGTTCGCGCGCGCCCCCCTGGATAAACAGATAGCCGGCCACGATGAGCGGCATCAGCGAGAACGACCACAGCAGGAGCGTCCCTGCCGGTTCGTACGTGATGAACCAGTAGATCGTGCCCGAGATCGCCCCGAAGGTGAACAGCGCCAGCATCATCCACGCGGCGGTCCTCACGGCGCGAGCTCCGGATGGCGGAGGTCGAAGGCCGGACGTTCCGAACGGATCTCCGGGAGCGCGTCGAAGTTGTACTCGGGCGGAGGCGAGGTCGTGACCCACTCGAGCGAGTTCCCGCCCCACGGGTCGTCGCCCGCCGGGACCCTTCGTCGGAGCGACACCGCCACGTCGGCGAGGAACACGACCACCCCGGCGAACATCACCGCGTAGCCCATCGTGGAGACGAGGTTCGGCGTGTCGAAACCGATGTCCGCCGGGTAGCTCACGTATCGCCTGGGGAAGCCCCGAAGGCCCAGGACGAACTGCGGCCAGAACGTCAGGTTGAACCCGACGAACAGGAGCACGGCCACCACCCGGCCCAGCCGCTCGCGGAGCATGGCTCCCGTCATCTTGGGGAACCAGAAGTAGATCCCGGCGAAGATGGCGAAGACGGACCCGCCCATGATCGTGTAGTGGAAGTGCGCCACGACGAAGTACGAGTCGTTCATGTGGAAGTCGATGGGGGCCGAGGCGAGGATCACCCCGGTCACCCCGCCGATCAGGAAGTTCAGAAGGAAGCCCAGGGCGAACAGCATGGGCACCGTGACGTGGATCTTTCCTCTCCACATCGTGCCGATCCAGGCGAAGAACTTGACACCGGTCGGGACCGCGATGAGTAACGACATGGCGGAGAAGAACGGGTTGTTCACCACGCCGGTGGTGAACATGTGGTGCGCCCACACGCCCATCGACAGCGCCCCTATGGCGATCGTGGCCAACACGAGCCCCAGGTACCCGAACAGCGGCTTCCGGGAGAACACCGGGATGACCTCGGTGATGATCCCGAAGAACGGCAGGATGAGGATGTAGACCTCCGGGTGGCCGAGGAACCAGAACAGGTGCTGGTACAGGGCCGGGTCGCCGCCGCCCAGCGGGTCGAACGCATGCCCGCCAAGACGGCGGTCGATGAACAGGAGGCCGAACGCCGCGACGGCAGGGGGGAACGCCACGAGCCCCAGGATGGCGGTGACCACCATGTTCCACGTGAAGATGGGGAGGCGCCACATGGTCATCCCGGGGGCCCGCATGAGGAACACCGTGGCCAGGATGTTCACGCCCCCCATGACGTTCGAGATGGCGACGAGGGCGATCCCCAGGATCCACAGGTCCACCCCCACCCCCGGCGAGTACCGCATGCCGGAGAGCGGCGTGTACGCGTACCAACCCATCGCCGCTCCCCCGCCCGTCGACGCCACGCCCGAGAGCAGGATCAGCAGGCCGGCCCCGGCGAAGAACCAGTACGAGGTGAGGTTCAGGCGGGGGAACGCCATGTCGGGGGCGCCGATCTGCAAGGGGATGAGGTAGTTGGCCAGTCCGATCCCGAACGGGGCGACGAACAGGAAGATCATCACCGTCCCGTGGATCGTGAACATGGTGTTGTAGGCCTGGGTGGACACGACCTGGCGAGCCGGCTCCGCCAGCTCCACGCGCATGACCCCGGCCAGCGCCCCTCCGACCAGGAAGAAGCCGAACGCCGTCACGCAGTAGAGGATCCCGATGTTCTTGTGGTCGGTGGAGGTGAGCCGCTCGACCGGCCCCATCCAGTGCGGCGGCTCCTCCGGCTGGGCGGCGACCGGACGCTCGACCGTGACGCTCATGCCGCCGCCTGTCCGGCCCGCATCTGCGTGAGCCACGTAGCGAACTCCGCGGGCCGGACCACGCGGACGCTGAACGTCATGTATGCGTGGTTCAGCCCGCAGAACTCCGCGCACTCCCCGTAGAAGGTCCCCGTCCTGGTGGGCGTGAGGTCGAAGGTGAACGTTCTCCCGGGGATCGCGTCGTGTTTGTACAGGAATTCCGGGATCCAGAACGCGTGGATCACGTCGTTCGCCGTGAGCACGATCCGGGTGGTCTGGCCGACGGGCAGGACCATCTGTGGCCCGGCCACGAACTCGCCGCTCGGAGGGCTCACGATCGTGACGCCGTGTCCGGGATAGGCGAACCGCCATCCCCATTGATAGGCCTCGACGTCCACGGTGACGTCGGGATCGGACGACACGGCGTCCACACGGACCTCGACCGCGGCCGACGCCCCGAACAGGCCGATCACGATCAGGATGGGAATCCCTATGTACACGAACTCCAGCCTGTGGTTCCCGCGGAACTGCGAGCCGAGCGCATCGGGGTCATCCGAACGTCGCCGGCGGTACCGGATGACCGACCAGAAGATGAGGCCGTAGACGATCCCGGCCACCGGGATGGCCGCGATGAAGAAGATCTGCCACAGCCGGAAGATGTCGGCCCCCTGCTCGGTGGCTCCCCGGGGCATCCCGAAGGATCCCGAGCAGGCTGTCCCCGCGAGGGCGAGCGCCGCCGGTCCAGCCCGGCGCCCGGCCCGAACGGCCCACCTCATATGCCGCCTGGCTCCTCGGTGGCCCGTTCCGCCACCGGCGGCTCGGACTCGATCTCCTCGAATCCCCCGGCAGCGTTCCGCCGGAACGTGACCCTCGGCGGCGCCACCAACGGGTGCCGGGGCCGGTCCCGCAGGTCGCGGCAGATCCAATACGTGATCAGCCCGGACAGGACGGGTCCGAGGACCAGGGTCCACCGAAGTACCGTGTTGAACGAGTCCACCTCGATCCCGAGGAATTTCGCCACGACGTCGTTCCCGCCCGCCAGGACCAGGACGACGAAGAAGGTCACGCCGGCGGCCCCGAACGCGCTTCGCACCGGCGCCTCCCGTGGATGCTGGGCAAAGTGGTGCCACTCGTGGTCTCCGCTCGCCCGGGCCTCCAGGAACGGCCAGAGCCCGAGGATCGTGAAGACGACTCCCGGAACCACGATGCCGGGGAGCAGGAGCTCCCCGATCGTGTGGCCGAAGAGGTAGAACTCCCAGTTCGGCCACAGCCGGAGCAGCCCCTCGAGCCACCCGATGTAGTAGTCGGGTTGCGAGGGCGAGGCCGTGGAATAAGGCACGAACGGGCCGTACAACCAGATCGGGTTGACCTGGAACAGCCCGCCGAGCAAGGCGATGACCCCGAACGTCGTGAAGGCCAGGCCGATCGACTTCAGCGCGAACTTCGGCCAGACGGGCGTGCCGGTGACCGTGTCCTCGGTCCGTCCGGGAGCCCGGAACTGTGTGTGGGTCTGATGCCACACCACGGCAAGGTGCGCGCCGAGGAGCGTGAAGATCACGAGCGGGATGATGAAGATGTGCAGGACGAGCAGCCGATTGAGGATGTCGGGACCGGGGAACTCGCCGCCGAAGAAGAGGTAGGCGACCCAGGTCCCGACGAACGGGATCGACAGGACGATCGAGTACGCGATCCGCAGGCCCGCGCCCGAGAGCGCGTCGTCGGGCAGGGAGTACCCGGTGAACCCGGCCCCGATCCCCGAAAGGAACAGCCCGATGCCGATCAACCAGGAGATCTCTCGAGGCTTTCGGAAGGCTCCCGTGAAGAACACCCGGATGATGTGGGCGATGACGGCTCCTATGAACACGAGCGCCGCCCAATGGTGAATCTGCCGCATCACCAGTCCCGCCCGGACCTCGAACGACAGGCGCATCACTGAGTCGTAGGCGGACGACACGGTCTGGCCCTGGAGCGGTTGGTAGGGCCCCGTATACGTCACCGGCTTGTCCGAGGCGAGGTAGAAGAAGGACAGGAACGTCCCGGTCAGGACGAGCAGCAGGAAGCTGTACAGCGCGATCTCGCCGAGCATGAACGCCCAGTGGTCGGGGAAGACCTTCCGCAGGTTCCTGCTGATGAACGAGCTGCCGTCCAGGCGCTCGTCGACCCCGTCAACCCATCGCCGCACGATCACGCCGGAAGTTCCCAGAAGCTGGGCCCCACCGGAGCCGTGAAGTCGCCCAGCGCGCGCATCGTGCCGTCGGGGTCGATCTCGATGGGCAGTTGCGGCAGGGCCCGGGCCGCCGGCCCGTACACCGGCTGCGCCCCGTTCAACACGTCGAAGGTGGACTGGTGACAGGGACAGCGGAGCTGGTACACCTGCGCCAGGTACAGCCCCAGCGCGCATCCGGCGTGGGTGCAGATCTTCGAGTAGGCCACGTACCCGTCAGGCGCCGCCGCAAGGCGGTCGGCGGGCAGTTGCAGCGATCCCGGCGGAACCCGGATCAGGACCGCCTGCGAGTCGCCCGAGCCCACGGCGTCTTCGGGGAACACGGTGGTGAAGGAATCCACCTCGAGCGTGTCCCGCGTCACGAGGTTCCCGTCGACGTCAACGAGCCGTAGGCCGGTGCGCCATTCCGTCCGGAACAGCGAGGCTCCTGGGGCCCGGCCCAGGGATCGGATGGGGAAGATGGCGGCCAGCCCGAGCGCCCCCGCCGCCCCCAGCAACAACCGGAACAGGAGCCGCCGACGGCTCATCTCCTCCACCCCGCCGGCCATTGCCTCGGCTGCGGCCTCCTTCTCCCCCGGAGGCGGCGGGGCGTGGCGACGAGACTGCGTGATCTGATCGATCCCGGTCATCAGCCGCGTGGCCCACACCATGAGCCCGGCCCCGATCCCGGCGAGGGCCACGAACAGCAGGGCCCCCTCCACCTGCGGCTGGCCCCCAGCGATGTACACGACGAACAGCCCAAGGGCCGCGAGCGTGGCTGCCCCGAACGCGATCGCGACGACGAGGCTCGCGCGCCTCACGTCTTCGACCCCGTCAGCCCGATCACCACCAGCAGCAGCCCCAGCCCGACGACGACGGCCACGAACCCCTCCGCGACGGCGCCGACCCGCCCGAGCTGGAGGCCGCCCCGATCTCCGTGATCGCGGAGCCACAGCACGTAGCGCGCGATCGAGTTCAGGTCCTGATCGGACAGGTCCTGCGGTGCGAACTTCGGCATCACGCCGGGTCCGGCTCGCACCGCCTCCCCGATCTGCGTGGGCGTGGATGGGTAGAGGGAGGGGGCGATCTGTCCGCCGCCCACGGAGTCGCCGATGGCGCCGGCCCCGTGACAGGCTGAGCAGTTGTTCAGGAACAGCTGCGCCCCCTGCGGTAGGTCCCCGGCCTGGGGGTCGATCGTGGGAATCTCGGGGCCGCCCGGGGCGATCGCCGTCACGTACGCGACGATCGCGGCGATCTCCTGAGGGTCGAACCTCGGCGGCTGCCGGATGGGCTGGGCCGCGGGGTTGGCGAGCGGCATTCGCCCCGTGCTGAGCATGAAGTCCACCGCCGCCGGACCCACCCCCTGTAATGATGGTCCGCTGCCCGAGCCCTCGGCCTGGAGGCCGTGGCACGTCGAGCAGCTCGCCTCGTAGAGCGCCTGGCCCGCGGCCTCCTGAGCGGTCAGCGCCCGGCCGGGCGCGGGCCGGAACGACCACAGGATCTGTCCGGCGACCGCGAGCACCAGGCCGTACCGCAGTATCCGCCTGCGGACGGCGGTCTCGGAACCGGCGACGGCGCTCACTTCCGGGCTCACCGGAGGAGGAAGATCGTCGCGTACAAGCCGATCCACACGGCGTCGACGAAGTGCCAGTAGTACCCCACCGCCTCGGGCCCGTCGACGTTCCCGTCGCGATATGCCCCCTGGGCCAGGCGCCCCAGGATGACGAACATCAACAGGACGCCGGCCATCACGTGAAGGCCGTGGAATCCGGTCATCGCGTAGACCATCGTGCCGTAGGCGTGGGACGAGACGGAGAAGCCAGCCTGGACCCAGTCGAGTAGCTGGAAGCCCAGGAAAGCCAGGGCGAGCAGGATCGTCGCGGCGATCCATCGGCTGAGCGACGCGAGCCGCCCGGTGCGAGCCCTTCGTAGGCCGGCCACGAAGGTGACGCTCGACAGGACGAGCATCGCTGTCGCCACCGATGGACGAACCACGTCGAGCTCAACGCCCGACGGGGGCCAGGGGGTCGTCTGCGACCTGAGCGTGAAGTACGCGGCGAACAAGCCGCCGAAGAACACGAGCTCCGATGCGAGGAAGACGATCGTGCCGAATCGGATGGGAGCGACCTCCTGGGGGCCGGTGCCGATCGCCGCCGGAGCCTGAGCCATGACCTGGTTCTATGCCGGGTGCAACGAGTTCGCAAACTGGCCCGCCAGGATGCGTCTTGCCGTCCCGTCGGACCGTGCGAGCATGTGGCGGTGGTGCTCCCTTCCGTCCCCCCCGATGCCCGCGCCGCGACGATCCTCACCTCCTGGACGCTGAACCCGTTGGCGATCGTGCCGATCGTCGGCGCCGCCTGGCTGTACGGAATGGGCCTTCGCCGGGCGGCACGCGCCGGAACCCCCCACCCGCGCCGCTCCGCGGTCGCGTTCTTTGCCGGCTTGGCCGTAGTCGCCCTCGCTCTGGCCTCGCCGATCGACGCGTACGCGGAGGTCTCGTTCAGCGTCCACATGGCCCAACATCTGCTGCTCACGCTCCTTGCCCCTCCACTGCTCGCGCTGGGCGCGCCGATCACGCTCGCGCTCCGTTCCACGCGACCGCCGACGGCGAGGCTCCTGTCGCGCATCCTCCGGAGCCTCCCCGCCGTCGTGCTGTCCGATCCGGTGGTTGGCTGGGCGCTGTTCGTGGGTGTGGCGTTCGTGATCCACCTGACGCCGCTGTTCGACCTGGCCCTGCGTAGCAGCCGGGTCCACGTGCTGGAGCATGCCCTGTGGGTGGCGGCAGCGCTCGTCTACTGGTGGCCGATCGTGGGCCGCGATCCTACGGCCCACCCGATGGGCTACCCGGTTCGCCTGCTCTCCCTGTTCCTGGCCATGCCGGCCATGTCGTTCCTTGCCCTGGCGATCTACTCGGCGCGGGGAGCCCTCTACGACGGGTATGCGTCCCTGTCGGCGCCGTGGGGCCCATCCGCATTCGCGGACCAGCGGGCCGGCGCCACGATGATGTGGCTGGTGGGGAACCTGGCGTTGGTCCTGGCCATGCTGATCGTGGCCACCGCCTGGAAGCGCGACGATGACGCGCGCCAGCATCGCCTGGAGGCTCGTGCGGCCGGCGAGCGCTAGCCCGGCGACGCCGTGGGGTGCGCGTGGTCGTGCACGTGCGCCTCACGCCGGTGCTCCGCGTCTACGTCCTTGTGCGGGATGTGCACGTGGTCGAGCGCGGGGTGGTTGTGCTCGTGCTCATGGGTGGACAGCAAGTGCGCCCAGTTCTCGCCCTTCGGAATGTAGTGCGTGACGTGGAAGTGCCGGTGATCGTGCTCCTTCGCTTCGTGCTCGTGGTGTTGCGGCTCCACCGTCACGGCTCATTCCCCCTTTGCG
Organism: Actinomycetota bacterium; assembly: GCA_044869895.1. GTDB lineage: Bacteria > Actinomycetota > UBA4738 > UBA4738 > HRBIN12 > AC-69. The sequence goes on from JBIOXZ010000174.1 coordinate 8,024, forward strand.
GTCGGCTCAAGGTCCCATCGTAAGGGCCATAAGGGCCTTGCCGGTATGGAGGCGATTCTCCGCCTCGTCGTAGACCACCGAGTGTGGGCCGTCGATGACCTCGTCGGTGACCTCGGCCCCGCGGTCGGCCGGCAGGCAGTGCATGTACAGCGCATCGGACTTCGCCAACGACATCCGCCGAGCGTCGCAGATCCAGTCATCGTATCGGGCCGCGTCGGCCAGGGCGGCCGGCTCGTCGGTGAACAGGTCCAGTCGGCCCCAGGACTTCGGGTACACGACGTCGGCGTCCCGGAAGGCCTCGTCCATGTCGTCGATCGTCGTGATGGTGCCGCCGCCGGCCGCCGCCGCCGCTTCTGCCCGCTTGCGGACATCCGTCATGAGGTCGAAGCCGGGCGGATGGGCAAGCACCACGTCGATCCCGAACCGTGGCAGCAGCGTCAGCAGGCCCTGCGGCACCGAGAGCGGCTTGGCGTACGAGGGGGCGAACGCCCACGACACCGCGACCCGGAAACCGCGGAGATCACGACCTCGTTGCTCGCGCAGCGTCATGAGGTCGGCCAGGGTCTGGGTTGGGTGGTCCACGTCGCACTGGAGGTTGATCACGGGGATGTCCGCCCACCTCGCCACCTCCCGCATGTAGGCGTTCCCCTCGTACGGGACCAGGTCGTGGCGGATGGCCAGACCGTGCCCGTACCGCGACAGGATGATCCCCATGTCCTTCGGGCTCTCCCCGTGCGCGATCTGGGTCTTCTCGGCGTCCAGGAAGTGCGCGTGCCCACCGAGCTGGGTCATCCCCGCCTCGAACGCGTTCCGCGTGCGGGTGGACTTGTCCAGGAACAGCATGAACAACGTCCGGTCGGCCAGGAGCCGGTGAGGCTCGCGCCGGTGGAACTTCTCCTTCAGCTCCGAGGCGAGCCCGAGCGCCTCGTCGATCTCCTCGGTCGTCCAGTCGAGGGTCTCGATGTAGTCGCGACCTCGAAGTGAGGCGCGGCCGGTCATTTCCGTCCCTCCCCCGACGGGCTGATGTCGGCCTGCACCTCGTCCTGGCCGAAGAACGTCGGCATCGGCTCGGGCCCCGGGACGTCGGGGGGCGGCGGCGGGCCGCTCGTCGTGACGGGCGGGACCAGGCCGACCAGGTCGTCGGGCCGGACCGGGACCCGGTTCAGCTCGCGTCCGGTCGCGTCGCGGAGCGCCGAGACGATAGCCGCCGTGGCCACGATCGTCGCGTTCTCGCCCGCCCCCTTCACCCCGTAGGGCACGTCGGGTTCGGGCGCCTCGACGATCTCGGTCACGACGGTCGGCATGTCCAGGATCGTGGGGATCAGATAATCGGTGAACGATGCGTTCGCGATGATCCCGTCCGTCACCTGGATCCCCTCCATGACGGCGAGGCCCAGGCCCATCGCGGTGCCTCCCTCGCTCTGACCCTCGACCCCCTGGGGGTTGATCGATCGGCCGGGGTCCATGGCCGAGGCCACCTGGACCACCCGGACCAGCCCGAGCTCCTCGTCGACCTCGACGATCGCCCGCTGGGCGCAGAACGCGAACATGACGTGGACGTCGCCCTGGCCCCGGTGGTCCATCGCGGTCGTCCTGCGGTGCCGGAACACCCGCGTGGCCACGATCGGCTCCCTCAGGAAGTCGATAACCTCGCCGACCTCGGTGCCGTCGCTCCGGATCATGCCGTCCTCGATGGAGAGCTCGCCAGCGTGCCCGGCGGCACGGGCCCGCCCGAACAGCTCCTCCCGCGCGGCACGGGCGGCGAGCAGCACCGCCCCGGACCCCATCAGGGTCTGGCGCGAGGCGGAGGTCGATCCCGCCGAGTCGACCTCCGTATCGGCCAGATGCAGCCGCACGTCGTCGATGCCGAGCTCGGTCCTGGCGGCCTGCACCATCACCGTGGACAGTCCCTGTCCGCACTCGACGCCCGCACTGTGCACCTCGGCCAGCGGGCCGTCGGGTCCTGCCGACAACGTCACCCGGGCCTCGTGGAAGTCATCGAACCCCTCGCTGTACGCGACGTTCTTGTAGCCGACGGCGAACCCCACGCCCCGCTTCAGCGACTCGCCTCGGCTCACGTTGCCGGCGCCTCCCGGATAGGTCACCGGCTCACGAAGGCCGGCCCGCTGCTGTTGGGGCATCGGGGTGTCGCGGGCCCGCTCGATCAGCTCACGGACGGGCGCGCTCCCCTTGATGACCTGGCCCGTGGGGAGGACGGATCCCGTCCTCAGTGCGTTCAGCAGCCGAATCTCGACGGGGTCGATCGACAGGGTCGCGGCCAGCTTGTCCATCTGCGCCTCGTAGGCGAAGCACACCTGCGGCGCGCCGAAGCCGCGCATGGCCCCGCACGGGGGGTTGTTCGTGTAGACGGCGGTCCCCTCCAGGAGCGCGTTCGGCACCTCGTATGGACCGGCGGCGAAGGTGGTCGCGTTCCCGATCACGGCGGTCGACGACGATGCGAAAGCGCCGCCGTCGATCACCACGCGGGCTCGGACGTTCACCAGCCGGCCGTCGTGGCTCGCGCCGGTGCGCATCCAGATCCGCGACGGGTGGCGATGCACGTGGGCCAGGAACGACTCCGCCCGGTCGTAGGTGATCCGCACGGGCCGGCCGGTGTGGAGTGCCAGCATGCACGCGTGTATCTGCATGTGCAGGTCCTCCCGCGAGCCGAACGCGCCCCCCACACCGGCCAGCGACAGTCGAACCTTCTCCTCGGGCAGTCCGAGACACGGCGCGATCTGCTTGCGATCCACGTGCAGCCATTGGGTGGAGACGAACAGGTCGACCCCGCCGTCCTCGCCCGGTACGGCCATTCCCGCCTCCAGTCCCAGCGCGGCCTGGTCCTGCATACCGGTCTCGTAGTAGCCCTCCACCCACACGTCCGCCTCGGCGTCGGGATCCCCGTGGACGACGCGAACGTGCCGCAGGACGTTGCCCCACTCGCGGAGCTTCGGCGCGTCGGGAGACAGCGCTTCCTCCATATCGGTCACCGGCGGCAGGACCTCGTAGTCCACGGCGATCCGGCCCACCGCCCGGCGGGCCAGCTCGGGCGTCTCGGCCGCCACCACGGCCACGGGCTGGCCGACGTACAGGACCTCGTCCCAGGCCAGGACGGGCTGGTCGGCGAATTCCAAGCCGTAGGTCCTCCTGCCCGGGACGTCGTCGGCCAGTAGGAGCGCGTGGACCCCCGGCCCGCTCAACGCCTGGGAGACGTCGATGGACCGGATCCGTGCCCGTGGGTGCGGGCTGCGGAGGGTGTGGCCGAACAACATGTCGTCGTGCCACAGGTCACCCCCGTAGGCGAACTCGCCCTTCACCTTCGGGTTGCCGTCGACCCGACGGACGCTCTCCCCCACCCCACCGCGCAGGCGCTCACCGAGACGAACGCTCATCGGGCGTCCCCCGCAGCGACCCGCCGAGCCACGCGGTGCCCCTCCGCCGCGATGTCCTCCTCGTCGGCCGTGACCAGCCGGCCGTCGCGGACGACGGCGTGGCCCTCGACGAGCAGATGCAAGGGCCGACCGGACCCGCACAGGACCAGCGCAGCCACCGGGTCGACCTCGGCCCCCGCGTGAGACAGGTCATCAACCCGGAACAGCGCGACGTCGGCTCGCTTCCCCGGCTCGAGCGAGCCCACGTCGTCGCGTCCGAGGCAGGCCGCGCCGCCCCCGGTGGCCATCCGGAGTACCTCGGAGGCGGACAGGCCTTCCGACGCGCCGCGGGCCCGACTGACGAGCACCGCCTGACGTACCTCGGCCAGGAGGTTCCCAGCATCGTTCGATGCCGAGCCGTCCACCCCCAGGCCGACCGTGGCTCCCTCGCGCAGGAGCGTCACGGCGGGCGCGATGCCCGAGCCGAGCCGAAGGTTCGACGTGGGGCACCACGCGACGCCCGTCCCGGTTTCGGCGACCCGGCGGATGTCCTTGTCGTCCAGGTGGACGCAGTGGGCCAGCCAAACGTCGGATCCTAGCCACTCCCAGTCATCGAGCAGCTCGAGCGGCCGCCGGTCGAAGGTCTCGACGCAGAACGCCTCCTCCTCCAAGGTCTCGGCAATGTGGGTGTGCATGCGCACATCGAGCCGGCGCGCCAGCTCGGCCGACTCGCGCATCAACCGCTCGGTCACCGAGAACGGCGAGCATGGTGCGACGGCGATGCGGAGCATCGAGCCCGGTCCAGGGTCGTGGTGCTGGGTGACCGCCTCCTCCGTGGCCGCCAGGGCATCGTCGGTGTCTTCCACCACCGAGTCGGGCGGCAGCCCGCCCCGAGACTGCCCGAGGTCCATCGAGCCCCGACAGGGGTGGAACCGGAGGCCGAGCTCGCGGGCGGCGTCGATCTCGGCCTCCAGGACGCCCGGCCGGCCCGGCGGGAAGAGGTAATGGTGATCGGTGGTGGTGGTGCAGCCCGAGAGCGCCAGCTCGGCCAGGCTGACCCGAGCCGCGGCCCGTTCCCACTCGGCGTCGACGCCCGCCCATGCCGGATAGAGCTCGCGGAGCCAGCCGAACAGCCCCTGATCCTGGGCTCGGACGCGGGTGAGCGTCTGGTACAGATGGTGATGGGTGTTGATGAGGCCGGGGACAGCCACCGTCCCCCGGCCGTCGAGCCGCTCCGCCGCGGCCCCCCCGGCAGCGCCGTCGGCGCCTGGCGGCGGGCCGGAGCCCACCCACGCCACCACGCCGTCCTGGATCAGGATCGACCCGCCGGCCACCTCGGTGCCGGCGTCGTCCATGGTCACGACGACCTCGCAGCCTTCGATCAGCAGGCGGCTCACCAGTCACCTCCTCGCTTCCGCTCGGCCGCAAGGCTCACGGCGTCCATGATTTTCTGGTAGCCGGTGCACCGGCACAGGTTGCCGGAGAGCGCCTCGCGGACGGCGGCCTCGCTCGGGGACGGGTCGTGGTCGAGGAGATCCGCCACGGCCACCACCAGCCCCGGCGTGCAGAATCCGCACTGCACGGCCCCCGCTTCCAGGAACGCCTCCTGGACCGGGTGCAGGCCCTCCTCGCCGGTTCCCGTCAGCGATTCCACCGTCCGCACCTCTCGCTCGTGGGCCTGGGATGCCAGGACCAGGCACGCGCACACGAGGTCGCCGTCCAGCCAGACCGAGCAGGAGCCGCACTCACCTTGCTCGCACGCATTCTTCGACCCCCGGAGCCCGAAGTCCTCCCGCACGGCGAACAGCAGGCTCGCGCCGGGCCACACGTCGGCCTCAAGCCACTCATCGTTCACTTTGACCCGGATCAGCATCTCGTCGTCCTCATGCGAGCTTGGCCTCCGCGACGCGCTCCGTCAGCGCCCAGCCCAGGGCCCGGCGGGCCAGCACAAGGCAGGCGTGCCGGCGGTACCCGGCGGTGCCGCGCACGTCGTCGATGGGAGCCGCCGCCCCGCTCACCCGTTCCGCGAAACCGTCGAGGTCGCCCGATGGGAGGGACGCCGACGGATCGTCCCACCCGCCCGCGCGCGACAATGCTTCGGCGGCGAAGGCCTCGGCCTCCGGCGCCCGCAGGACGGTCGGGCCGACCGATCCGAGTGCCACCCGAACCGTCCTGGCGTCCTCGTCCATCACCAGGCACAGGTTGGCCACCGCGATGACCATTGCGTTCCGCGTTCCGACCTTCGAGAAGGACTGGGGACCTCGGGCCACCCTCCACCGGGCTCCCAGGATCAACTCATCGGGGGCCATCGCGTTCCGCTTGGGCCCGAGGAAGAACTCGTTCCAGGGCATCGATCGGGTGCGATCTCCGGCTGCGATGAGCACCACCTCGCCGTCGTGGGCGACCAGGACGGGGACGGCGTCGCCCGCCGGGGACGCCGTGCCGAGGTTCCCCCCGACGGTGCCCCGGTTGCGGATCTGGGGCGACCCCACCGACCTCGAAGCCTGCGCGAGCGCTCGCATCTCAGGGAGCTCGTGCAACGCCCGCGTGTACGTGAGGCCCGCGCCGAGAAAGAGGTTCCCGTCCTCCCGGCGCCATGTGTTCAGCTCGGACAGGCGAGAGACGTCGATCATGACATCGGGCCTGCTCCGGTCGAAGTTCAGGTCCACCATGAGGTCCGTCCCGCCGGCGATCGGCACGGCCTCGGGATGGGCCGCTTTCAGCTCCAGCGCCTCCTCCAGCCCACGAGGCAAGAGGACCTCCATCAGGGCTTCCTCGGCATCAGAACTTCCCCTCGGCGAAGGCGTCGATCATGGCGAACACGTCGTCGCCGAGCGGATACAGGATCGGGCAGGTGCACCCGGCCTCGACGTACTCGCGGACCTTGGCCCGGCACTCATCGGGCGTTCCGGAGGCCGTGATCATCTGGACCACGTCGTCGGGAACGAGCTTCATGGCGTGTCGAATCTCCTCTTCCGACGCCGGCCAGGTGAGGACCCCGCCGATCTCGTCCAGGAGCGACTGATCGACACCGCTCGCCTTCCCGATGTGGGGCTGCTGCCCCAGGTACTGCGTCACGAGCTCTCGGGCCCGGTCGAGCGCCGCCTCGCGGTCCTCGTCGAGCGAGCACACCACGAGCTGTGGCCGGTCCACATCCTCCACCGTCCGCCCCGCCCGAGCAGCACCGGCAGCCAGGTGCTCCAGCGCCGAGTGGTTGTACCTCGGCCCGACCAGGTAGTTGAGGAGCACCCCGTCGCCGATCTCCCCGGCCAGCTCCATCATCTTCATGCCGGTGGCCCCGATGTAGATCGGCACGTTCCTCGGCGAACGATCACCGTGGACGATGTCGATCTCGATGTCGTCGACGTTGACGAACTCGCCGTCGAACGTCACCCGCTCCATGGCCATCAGCCGGCGAGCCGTTTCGACGACCTCCCGCATCGCCTGGAGCGGCTTCCGGCGGTCCACGCCGACCTTGGTCGCGACCGGCTCCCACCACGCGCCGATCCCGAGCATCACCCGGCCCGGCGCCAGGTCGTCGAGCGTCACGAACGTGGCGGCCAGGAGCCCCACGTTTCGGGTCCAGTTGTTCACCACGCCCGAGCCCACCTTGATGCGCTCGGTCGTGGCAGCGAACGCGGCCATTGGGACGGTGGCCTCCCGGACGAGCCGGCTCTCCGCCTGCCACACGGCCTCGAAGCCCCGGTCCTCCGCGTAGCGTACGTACTCGATGCCCTCGCGCAACGGGTGCTTGTCCTGGAGGTACAGCGCGACCCGGCCGTCGGCGCTCACCGCCATGGTCACTCGTCCCCCGCCGGCTCGAACCGGTGGGCCGGGATCGCATCGATCCGTTCCCACAGCTCCTGTGCGGCGGCCTGGCTGAAGGCTCTGGGGTCGCCCTCGCCTCTCCGTCGGAGCCGTCGTTCCCGGACCACCACCGAACCGTCGACTACGACGTCGCGGACGTGTGACGCTGAGAGCCCGAACACCCAGTGACCGCCCAGGTTCTCGGCCGACAGCGGCGTCGGGGGGTCGTAGTCGAGCACGACGAGGTCGGCCGGCGCGCCGCGCTCGATCCGACCGAGGAGGGGTTCGCCGAACCCCCGTCCCGCGAACGCGGCCCCGGCCGCGACGCGGCCGAGCACCCATGAGGGCGAGATCGAGGGATCGTCCTCGTGCCCTCGCCAGTACGCAGCCTGGGACTCGGCGAACAGGTCGCCGCCGATCCCGTCGGTCCCGAGCGCGACCCGGTCGCCGAGCCTGGCGACCGGCGCCCGGCCGACGCGATTGTTCATGTTCGAGCGCGGGTTGTGGGCGACCCACGCCCCCGAGTCGCGGATCAGGTCGATCTCGCGGTCGTCGACGTGCACGCAGTGGGCGAGGAGCGAGCGCTCGGTGAGCGCCCCGGCGTCGGCCAGCCGATCGACCACGCGTCGGCCGAACCGAACCTCGGCGTCGCGTTGGTCCGCCGCGTCCTCGGCAACGTGGACGTGGATCCCGACGTCGAACTCGTTCGCAAGCGAAACGCAAGCCGCCAGGGTCTCCGGGGACAGGGTGAACGACGCGTGCGCCCCGACCATCGTCCGACGGATCCGCCCGAGGCCCTCCCGGTCGGAGATCTCCTCCTTCAGCCTCCGGTGGGTCTCCTCCAGCCCGGCGGCAGCCGTGTCCAGACCGTCACGGTCCGTGACCTCGTAGCAGAGGATCCGGCGGACCCCGAGGCCCCGGAGGCCCCGGTCGACCGATTCGAGCGAGTCCTCGATGGCGAAGGGTGAGGCGTGGTGGTCCACGATCGTGGTCGTGCCGGCGAGAAGGGCCTCGGCGCCCCCCGACCACGCCGACCAGTGGATCGACGACGGGTCGAGCGCGCGGTCCAGGCGCCACCACACGCGCTGAAGGATCTGCACGAAGGTCTGGGGCGGCTCGAGGCGGTACGGCATCCCTCGCGCCAGCGACGAGTACAGATGATGATGTGCACAGACGTTCCCCGGGATCACGAGGCACCCCGTGCAGTCGATCGACGAGGCGGCTGGGGGGACACCACCCTCTACGGCCTCGACCCGGCCGTCCCGGATGGCGATCGATGCAAAGGTCACGGAGGGAGGGTCGAGCGCGGTGACCACCGTCCCTCCCGACAGGACCAGGTCCATCCTGCCCCCTTCAGGCGCCGCGCGATGCCGCCAGCTTCGGAACCGCCGCCCTCGCCGCCACGGAGTCGCGCATCGGCAGACTGGTCCTCCACTGTCCCTCGAACGCGTGGAGGGCTCCCGCAACCGCGGCGGCCGTGGGGACCAGGCCGATCTCGCCGAGGCCCTTGGCCCCGTACGGGCCCTCGGGCTGCGGGACCTCGACCAGGACGCACTCGACGTCCGGCATGCCGGCCGGCGGCACGATCCCGAGCGACTTCAACGTCGTGGTCACGGGATGGCCCTCCCTCACGACGTAGTCCTCGGACAGGGCGAACCCCAGGCCCATGTGCACCGCTCCCTCGATCTGGCCCTCCACCAGTGTTGGGTTGATGACCCTGCCCGCGTCGTGTGCGGCGATCACCGTGGCCAACCGGCCGTCCTCGTTCAGGATCACCACCTGGACCGCCCAGCCGTAGGCGAAGTGCGTGATGGGATTCTCGACGTCGACGCCGGGCTTGTTCGTGTAGTCGATGGTCAGCTCGCCGTAGAACTCGCGGCCCGCGAGGTCGGCGATCCGATGGCCGTTCAGCTCCGACTTCAGCTTGTTCGCCGCATCGATGACGGCCCGGCCGCCGAGGATGGTGGAACGCGACGCCGTGGTCTGGCCCGTATCGAGCTCGCGCATGGTGTCCACGACCACGTGCACCTGCTCGGCGGTGAGGCCGAGCTCCTGGCACGCGATCTGCTGGAGCGCCGTGTGGACGCCCTGACCCATCTCCGTCCACGAGTGGAACAGGGTCACGGAGCCGTCGGGCTCGGGTCGGAGGATGGCCTTGCCCTGCTCTAGCAGCCCGTTACCGATCCCGTTGTTCTTCACCCCGCAGCCGATGCCGGCGAACCGCCCGTCCCTGTAAGCGTCGCGCACCGCCAGCAGGCATTGCTTGATCCCGACACCCGGCCCGAGCACCTGGCCGGTCCCGAACGCGTCCCCCACCTCGAGGGCGTTCCGCCACCGGATCTCCCAGCCGTCCACGCCGACCTTCTCGGCAAGCCGGTCGAGCATCCCGTCGACGGCGAACGCCACCTGGTTCACCCCGAACCCTCGCATCGCGCCGTTCGGCGGGTTGTTCGTGTACACGGCGCGAGCCTCGATGTCGACGGCCTCGAATCGGTACGGCCCGCACGCGTGGCCCGCCGCGCGCTCCAGCACCTTGTCCCCCACGCTCGCGTACGCCCCGGTGTCGCCGACGATGCGCGCACGGATGCCCGTCAGGCGGCCGTCGGCATCGGCTCCAATCGTGTACTCCATCGTGAGCGGGTGCCGCTTGGGATGGAACTTCAGGCTCTCCTCGCGGGTCAGCGTGAGCAACACTGGCCTCCCAGTGAGATGCGCCATCAGCGCAGCGTGGCACTGGACGTTCAGGTCCTCCTTGGCCCCGAACGCCCCGCCGTTCGACACGAGGGTCACGCGCACCTTCTCCTCGGGCAGCCCCAGGAACGAGGCGACCTGACGCCGGTCCTCCCACACCCCCTGGCCTTGCGAGGACACGTGGAAGCTCCCGTCCTCCGGGAGGGCGAACGAGGACTCCGGCTCGAGGAACGCGTGCTCGACCACCTGGGTCCGGAACGTCTCGGTCAGCACGTGAGCCGCGCTCTCGAGGGCCGCGTCGACGTCGCCCCGCTTCACGATCGAGGTCGACAGCAGGTTCCCGCCATCGTGCAGGCTCGGCGCGTCGGGCTCGAGCGCGTGGAACGGGTCCGTCACCGCCTCGAGCACCTCGTACTCCACCTCGACCAGCGCGGCGGCCTCGCGGGCGGCCTGCCGAGTGTCGGCGGCCACCACCGCCAGCACGTCGCCGACGTAGCTCGTGACCTCGCCCTCGGCGACGAGCTGGCGCCAGTCCCTGGTGATCAGGCCCTGGGTCCGTTCACCGGGGACATCTCCCGCCGTCGCCACCGCGACCACGCCGGGATGGCCCGCCGCCTTCGTGGTGTCGATCCGGATCACCCGGGCTCGGGGGTGGTCGGAGAACCGGATGGCCCCGTGAAGCATCCCCTCGGCCTTCAGGTCGTTCACGTACGGCTTGTCCCCGAGGGCCAGCTCCCGGCCCTGGTACCGGCCGGTTCGAGAGCCGACCTTGCCGCTCCAGTCGGGCTCGGGCACGGGTTCGCCGCGCTTGGCACCCGCCGCGAGCTCGATGGCGTCGACGATCTTCACATAGCCGGTGCACCGGCACAGATTCCCGGCGAGCGCGCGCGCGATCTCGGCGCGCGACGGCTCGGGGTTCTTGGCCAGCAGCCCTTCGGCCTTCATGACGATCCCCGGGGAGCAGAACCCGCACTGCGACGCGCCGGAGGCGACGAAGCAGTCCGCCCACAGCTCGCGCTCGGCGTCCGATAGCCCCTCCTGGGTCACCACGCTGCGCCCCTCCGCATGCCCGGCCTTCTGGGCGCATGACACGACCGCCTTGCCCTCGACCAGCACGGTGCAAGCCCCGCAGGAACCCTCGGGCGCGCAGCCGTCCTTCACCGAGATGGCACCGCACTCCTCCCGGAGCATCTCGAGCAGGCTCATGCCCGGCCGGACCTCGGCCTCGACCGGAGCACCGTTCAGGGTGAACCGCACGGCCGCCACCTCATGAGGTCATTCCACCCCACCGAGCACCAGCGCCAGCAGGGCCATCCGCATCACCACGCCGTTATAGGCCTCGATCCAGTATCGCGCATGGTGCGTGTCGTCCACGTCGACCGGTAGCTCGTCCATCCGGGGCAGCGAGTGGAGGACGATCGAGTCGCTCTTGGCCTGGTCCCGGAGCAGCTGTCGGGTCACCCGATAGGCCTCGGGGGTCGTCGCCAGCTCTCCCCCCCGCTCGTCCCGTCCCTTCGTGTAATCGGCCTGGACCACCGGCTCCATGTAGACTACGTCCGCCTCGGCGATGCACTTGGCCACCGACTCGACCTCGTGGTAGGCCACGCTTCGCTCGTCGAGCTCGGATTTGAACTCCGGGAGCAGCGACATCTCGGGCGGGCACACGATCAGGGCCTCCATGTCGAACTGCGACATCGCGTACAGGATGGAGTGCATGGTTCGCATCCGCATGTCGCCGACACACAGCACGGTGAGCCCGTCGAGCGTCCCCTTCTCGTGCCAGATGGTGTACAGGTCGGTCAGGACCTGCGTGGGGTGCTCGCCCCACCCGTCGCCGCAGTTGATCACCGGCACCGAGGCCCACCGGGCCGCCTCGTCCGGCGCGCCCTGCTGAAAGTGCCGCATGGCGATGACGTCGCCGTAGAACTCCAGCATGTGAACCGTGTCCTTGATGGACTCCTGGTAGAAGTCCCCGGCCCTGGTCATCTTGGCGTCGGAGAACCCGCACACGTGGCCGCCGAGGCGGTGCATGGCCCCCTCGGTGGCAAGGCGGGTTCGGGTGCTCGGCTGGTAGAACGCGGTGACCAGGGTCTTCTCCCGCAGCAGGTCACCGTTCCGCCGGTCCCGGGCGTGGGGCGCGAGGCGATCGGCCGCCTCGAAGACGTGGAAGTACTCGTCCCGCTCGAACTCCTTGAGCGACAGGATGTCCCGGCCCAGGAAGCTCGTCATCGTCGCTCCTCCTCGTGGCCTCAGCGCTTGCTCCCGGTGAACAGCACCGCCACGCGCTCGTGGGGTCCCACTTCGCCCGCCCGCACCAGCTCCAAGACGCCGGCCATCCCCGCCGCCCCCGTGGGATCGACCGGGATCCCCGTGGTGACGTGGGCCATGGCCTCGGCCTCCACGACGGTCTCGTCCGAGACGAGCACCGGGGATCCGTCGGTGGCCAGCATCCCGGCAACCACCGCCGCCCAATCGTAGGTCTCGTCGTCGAGGATGCCGGTGGCGATGCTCCTCGGCTCCTCCTCCCACGGCCACATGAAGCTCGAACGGTGCGTACGCGCGTACGTCAGCGCATCCACGATGTCACCCGGAGACGTTGGATCTTCCATCCTCGCCACAACCCGGTCGTACGCTCGCCGCAGCGGGTACCCGCCGAGGGTCTGGACCGCGTGGATCCTCGGCAGCTTCACCCGGGCCTCGAGCAGGGCCGCATCCTCGAACGCCCGGATGCACGAGCTGGCCAACGCGCCGCCTCCCACCTGCACAACCAGGCGGTCCATGCCGACGTCGGTCCGGACGAGCTCCGAAACCATCTCGTATCCGATCGTCTCCCCGCCCTCGATGGCCATGCCGTTGTCCGAGCCCTGCACGGTGAACGGGATCGCGCCTTCCTCCAAGGCGCCGCGCAACGCGAGGTACGCCGGGTCACCGGATGCTCCGTCGATGCGCGGGCACGGAACGACCTTCGCACCCAAGGCCTGCAGTCGCGCGCGGATGACCGGGTCGGCCCACGTCGGGACGAACACCGTGAGCTCCCGGTCCGCGGCTCGGGCCATGACGGCGGCCGCCAGGGCCGCATTCCCGCACGAGGCGATGGCCAACGGCCGCTCCCCGTCAGGAGCCAGTCCGACCTGCTCGGTCACGAGCAGGAGGAGCATCACCCCCATGAGATGCCGGGCCTTGTGCGAGCCTGCGACGTTGCCGGTCTCGTCCTTCACCCAGATCCCGCCCTCGGAGGAGAACCGGAGCCGTGCCGAGAGCTCGTCCGCCCGAACGAACGGGGTGGACAGGAAGCTCCGGCCATCGACCTCGGCCACCGCCTTGTCCAGCGACTCCACCAGGTCGACGAACCCACCGTCAGTCATCCCGTGACCCAGGCCGAGGTGGTAGGCGTGGAGCAGCTCGCGGTACCGAACGTACGGGTTGGCCTCGTCGCCCTGGGGGAACCCCACGTGGGTGGGATCGAGCTCCCGAACGAGGACGTGATCGACGTCGTCGCCCGGCCTGGCGTTCGGGCAGCGGAAGGGGTAGCGCTCGTCGGGGGACACGACGAACCCGCACCCCGCGCACACGATGGAGGTCACATTCCCGGTCACGGCCTCACGCCTCTTCGCCGAGGCCGGTGCGGACGTTGAGCTCCTCGATCATCGAGTCCCACAGGGGCAGCTGGTCCCGCAAGTCTCGCCAGAACCGCTGGGATCGGCGCGCGGTGAAGTCGTCCACCGGGACTTCCTGCTGCTCGACCCACGTGAAGTACCCGAGGTTGAAGACCCGTTCCCGGTCCCGCTCGGCGAGCTCCAGGAAGTGATCGGTGCCGGCGCCCTCGATCGAGCGGCCAAACGTCTCTGCCGCGGCAGCGTCGTCGAAGCCGTCCGGGAAGTCCCGCGCCAGCACCTTGTCCTTCTCGGTCCCGTACATCGGGGCGCCGTCGGTGGCCACCGTGACGACCACATCGTCCGGCCCCAAGCCGAGGACCCGCGCCGCCTTGATCGCCGCGACCATGTTGCAGATGCTGGACAGACCGAACGAGGAGAGCGCATCGACGACGGCGTCATCGACGCCCCGCCGGGCCAATGATCCTCGGCCGACGTCGGTATTGAACAGGACGTTCAGCGCGTCGGTGTCCCGGTCCGAGACCGCCGTCACCGCGTCGGTGTTCATCACGTTGTGGATGAACGGGATGTGCTTGTCCCCGATCCCCTGGATGTTGTGTTCGCCGAACCCGTTGTACAGCATGGTCGGGCACTCCAGGGCCTCGACCGCCACGATCTTCGATCCATGCCGCTCCTTCAGGTAGTCGCCGGCACCGAGCGTCCCCGCCGAGCCGCTCGCCGAGACGAACGCGGCGAGCCGCAACGAGTCGTCGCGCTCGCGCAGGAACTCGTACACGCGCTCCAGCGCCGGCCCCGTGCACGCGTAGTGCGCGAGGTGGTTCCCGAACTCGGAGAACTGGTTCAGGATCACGTTCTCGGGGTCCTTCGCCAATTCCCTGCACGCGTCGTAGATCTCCTTCACGTTGCTCTCGGTGCCCGGGGTCCGCACGATGTCCTCCGGGTCGGCCACCCACCGCTCCAGCCAGTCGAAGCGTTCGCGACTCATGCCCTCCGGAAGGACGGCGACGCCCCGGCAGCCCATGATCCGGGAGATGGCCACGCCGCCACGACAGTAGTTGCCGGTGGATGGCCACACCGCTCGATGACGGGCGGGATCGAACCCCCCTGCGACGATGCGCGGAGCCAGGCACCCGTAGGCCGCCAGGACCTTGTGGGCGCCGATCATGGGGAATCGGTCGCCCAGCGCCACCGCGATCCGCGCGTCCACGCCGGTGAGCTCGCGCGGCAGCACGACATGCTCCGGCACGGTAACCAGCTGCCTCCGGTCGGCGCCGTTGTACCAGTGCACGCGGAATAGGTTCAGCGGGTGCGCCGCATCGGGATCGACGGAAACGAGGGCGGCACGGATCCGCTCAGGGATCTTCGCTGGGTCGGCGAGCTCGGCGAAGGTGGGGAGGAGGATCCCCCCGGCCCCGAACCGCTCGGCGGCTCGCTGCAGGACCGGGGGGTCGGCGAGCTCGCGTTGAAGCTCCGTCGCGTCCACCTCCGTTTCGTCTTGGATGATAGCCCTCGGCTCGGAGGGCCAACCTAACGCTCTGCCAGCGGCAGAGCGCACTGGACCGGAGGCAGATCCGCCTCTACGACGTCCCACGTGCTGCCGGCATCCGACGAGACGGACGGATGCCTTGACTCAGGACTCATTTTTCAAACGGCCGGACGATGTGCCCACGTAGAGGACGATCGGCGTTCCCGGCTCGACGATCGCGCTGACGGCGGGATCCGTGCCGACGACTTTGCCCGGTGGGCCGGGGGTCGGCTCTGCATCGATGACGAGCAGCCCCACCGCGTCGAGCACCATCCCCGCCTCCATCGCCGAGAGGCCCTCGACCTCGGGCACGGTAACGTCGTCGGTCTGCGGGGTCGACGAGGAGGGGGTCGTCCGCACAGCCAACGGCCGCTGTACCGGCTCCCTGGGTGACGGGGGGCTCGTCAATACCACGACCGCCGTTGCTGTGACGGCGACCGACAACGCACTCACAGCGATCGTGGACACCCTGGCCTGTCGGGGAATCCGAACGACGACTCGTGCCCCTCGGGCCGGTGCCGAGGCGACCGCTCGGGTCCCCCCCACGGCGGAGCGACCGGCCCATCGGCCCCAGCGCGCCAGGGCTCTCCACGGCCCCTTCGCCGAGGCAGCGATCCCGGCCAGCACGTGCCGACGTCGCCGCAGAGGTCGCTGGGGACGTATCACGACCGCGGGTGCGGTTAGGGAGCGAGTGGCGAGAGCCACGTCGACCAGCCTCGAGGGATCCTCCTCGGCGGCGACCACAGGAGCCGAGATCATCCGCTGTCTCAATAGCTCGAGGCCTCGGACGTCGACCGATCGGTCGGGGGCGCGAGCGGCGGGCTCCTTCAGATGAGCGATTGAGCCCGCGGGGAGAGTGGTCCACGCTTCACGTGCGGCCAGCCACAAGGCGGTCGGGATGCCGAAGTCGATGACCTTGACGGGGCCTCCCTGGGTCAGCACAACGCTGTGTGGTGTCAGGCCGCCATGGACCAGGCCGATCTCATGGGCGGCCGCGAGTGCCTCCTGCACCTGCGAGGCGATGTGCGTAGCCTCCCAGCGCTCCAGCGTCCCGATCCGCCTGAGCCGCTGAGCCAGCGTCTCTCCGTCAAGGGCCTGCATGACGACGAAGCAGGGCAGTTCCTGGAGTTCGTTGTAGTAGATAGCGTTCGCAATGGTCGGGTGCTCCAGGCGCGGCCACACCGTCCGGAGCTCGGCACGGAGCGCCCGCCTGAAACGCTCGTTGGCGGCCAGCCCCTCCCGGAGGACGCGGATCGTCACCGGCCACTTCAGGAAGGCGTCCTCGGCCCGCCACAGGGACCCCATTGGATCCTCGCTTGTCTGGCCCAGGAGTTGGTATCGGCGATCCTTGCCAAGCGGGCGCCCCGCAGGACCATTCCCCCGCGTCATCTTGTCACTCTAGCCACAATTGCTGTAGAACGAAAGCCCTAGGATGAACGGAGGTGCCGCGGTGAGGAAGGCCCGGTTCTCAAGGGCATTTCTCGTGCTCGTCATCTTGGTTGCAATAGCTCCTGTTTGGGCGGCCGTCGAGGCCCAGGCACGACCAGCGACAGCGACCGTGACTGTCCTTCACGCGTTGCCCGGGTTCACGGCAGACGTGTATGTGAATGGAAAGCTGACGCTGTCCGGCTTCGAGCCCCTGACGGCCACCGACCCTCTCGAGCTGCCTGCGGGTCGGTACAGGATCGAAATCCGTGATGTCGGGGCGGACCCCGCGTCCGAGCCGGCGCTCGCCGGGACGGTCACGCTGAAGGCCGGAGAGAACCTCTCGATCATCGCCGGGCTCACAGTGGAAGGCGATCCCCAGCTCAACGTGTTCAGCAACGGGCTGACCCGGGTGCCGCCCGGTCGAGCGCGCTTGATCGTGCGCAACGTCGCCGCCGTCGCATCGATCGGCGTGCGCCTCGACGGAAAACGGGTGTTCGGCAGCGTCCCGCACGGCGACCAGCAGAAGGCACAGCTGGAGGCGGCCGGCCCCCACCAGCTCGAGGCCACGGTGTCGGGCGACGTCGCGATCGGGGCCGAGGATTTGATGCTGCAGGAGGGAACGGTCGGGATCGTGTACGCGGTCGGTTCGGCGAGCGGGGGGACGCTCGACTTCATGTTCCAGACCATTCGAGAGCTGCAGTCTTCCCCCACATCGGTGCTGACCGGGGATGGTGGGCTCGCGACTTCCCCCGCGCTTCCTGCCTGGGCGCTCGCGACCATGATGCTGGCTGGGCTCGGCTTCGGGATGGCTACCGTGCTCGGTCGGCGTCGAGCGCGCGACCCCATCGATCCGCGGTTCCACTGAGGGGATCGGACGCTTGGCGGGATAGGTGAACGCGGGCGCGGAGCCGACCGCCTGTCAGGACCGAGCCCCCGGGTTGCGGCCACGGTGAGGAGGCGTCTCGCCTTCTGGCTCCGCGTTACGAGTGCCCTCGTCCTGATAACGACGCCGCTCGCGTTGTGGGCAGTTGGGCCACGTCCCGACTTCGGTTTCCTCCCCGGGACGACCGATGCGAGCGTGTCCGAGGCCGTCGCGGACGATCTTCCGATCGACGCCGAGACGTCGTCGACCGCGGCCCGTGCCCTTACGATCGATGTTCGGTCGGCGCGGCTGAAGGACTACGAGCCTCCGCGGCGCGAACCTCGTCCGGTCGGCCTGACCATCGGCGCGATCGGCGTGCGAGCACCGATAGTCCCCGTCGGCGTTGAACCTGGCTCGCGCCGCGTCCAGGTGCCCTCTGACGTCCATATCGTCGGCTGGTACCGGTTCGGTCCTCCCCCGGGAGCGGGCGGCTCGGCCGTGCTCCTGGGCCACGTGGACTCGTGGACGCAGGGTCCGGGCGTCTTCTTCAGGCTTCGTGAGCTCGGGCCGGCGGATGTCATCTGGGTAAAGTTCGCGAACGGCTCCGAATCCCGCTTTCGGGTGGTCGCGCGACGCTCGTATCCCAAGGGCGACCTGCCTGGCGAGCTGTTCGAGCGGGAGGGACCATCGATCCTCGCCCTCGTGACTTGCGGAGGCTCCTTTGATCAAGCGACCAGGAGCTACTCGGACAACGTCGTCGTGTTCGCCGTGCCTCACGACTGAGCGCCCGCCAGCAGTCGGGTGTCCGGTTCAATCCCCTTGAACTGCGAGTCACAAACCGACGACGGCGAGAGGAGATTGCGGTGCTACGGCGTTCCCGGGAGTGGCGTGGGGTCAAGGACGAGCGGTGGCAGGGGGTCCTGTGCGAAGTCAAACTCGTTCAGGAGGTCGCCGAGGATCGGGAGCTTCTCCCGCACCGTGGGCCGGGAATCCGGCCGCCCATCGGTCCTCGGATTCAGTCGCTGGCTGCCGAGGAACAGATCCTCGATCATCTTCAGGTAGGCGTCGAAGGACAGCGTTTGATGATCGATCGTGCCAGCCTCGGCCCACGGGCTGATCATCAGGCCCGGCACCCTGATCCCGTACCCGTTCGCGTCCACGCGCGGGGGAACGACGTGGTCGTAGAACCCACCCCAATCGTCCCAGGTGAGGAAGATCGCCGTACTGTTCCAGTCGGGCCCCTGCATCGCCGCGTTGATCACCTTGGTCACGTGGGCCACCCCCTTCCAAATGGGCTGGCCGGCACTGGGGTGCTCGGCGGCGCCGTTGTATGGCATGACCCACGACACCGCCGGGAGCGTCCCCGCCGCAGCTCTGGCGAAGTAGTCGCTGTGGGAGCGGATGTTCCGGAGCTGGTGGTTCTGCCGGACCGTGGTGAACCCGGGGAGCGGGTTCTGGAACGCCGGCGTGTACGTGCCCCTGGCGGGCGGGCAGGGGTCGATGAAGCAGGTGTCCTGGCCGACGTAGTAGGCCCAGCTCACACCGGCCCGGTTCAACAGCCAGGTGATGTCGGTCCATGCCCACATCGGCACCTGGCCGCCCCGCTGGATCTTGGCCTGGTCCCGGAGTTCGAGATTCGACGTGCAGCTCATGGGGTCGTACGGGCTCGTGCACGAGGCCGCCCACGCCGAGACCAAGTAGAGGTGCGCGGGCAGCGTCCAGGAGTCGGCCGGCGCGAACATCCGGTCCTGAAGCACGAATTGATCGGCGTAGGCCCAGTAGTTCGGAATCTCTTCCCTGGTGTGGTAGCTGATCGCGTCGGGCTGGCCCTGTGGTCCGAGGAAGCTCTCGCAGCCCGGGTCGCTCCGGTCGGTCGCGCACTCGATCTTCCCCGAGATCGCCGTACGGATGAACCCATCCATCCTGCCCCCGTCCACATCGGCGACGGAGTGGCGTTGCGTGTGGGGCCCGCCCTTCTGGAGCTGGCTCGTCGAATGGAACGGCCGCACGCACTTCCTCAGGACGGGGTCGGGCACGCACACCGTGGGCAAGCCGTTCGCCATCGGGATCCCGTCGGCGCCCGGGTAGGTCCCGAAGTAGTGATCGAACGACCGGTTCTCCTGGACGATGACGATGACGTGTTTGATGTGCTGCCTGGCTAGGTCCAGCTGCGACTGCGGTGCCGTCGTGGCCGGCGACGCCGGGCTCGCGGCCCCGGCCCGGGGGCCGTCGCCTCCGGCCGGATCGGCGGAGGAGGGCGCGCAGGCCGCAGCGAGCGCGACGCACGCCACCAGCGAGGCGAGCGACCGCAACGACGCCGTCATCCTCACGTTCCCGAGATGGACGCCGGGCCGGGCGACGGATGGGGATCGAGAATCAGCGACGGAAGCGGGTCCTGGGTGAAGTCGAACTCGCTCCGCAGGTCGCCCAACCGCTTCACGTTCTCTCGCACGACTGGCCGGGAGTCCGGCCGCCCGTCGGTCCTCGGATCCAGGCGCTGGCCACCCACGAACAGGTCCTCGATGAGCTTGAGATACGCGTCGAAGGACAGCGTCTGGTGATCGATCGTGCCTCGCCTGGCCCACGGGCTGATCAGCAGGCCCGGGACCCTGATGCCGTACCCGCTCCCGTCCACCCTCGGCGGCACCATATGATCGTAGAACCCGCCCCAGTCGTCCCACGTGACGAAGATGGCACTCGTCTTCCACAGCTGGCTCTGCATCACGGCGTTCACCACCCTGGTGACCCAGGTCTGTCCGCCCGTGAGCGGCGCCCCGGTACCGGGGTGTTCGCTGATCCCACCACGTCCCGGTACCACCCACGAGACCTGCGGCAACGTTCCGCCGGCGACCGCGTCGAAGAAGTCATCGTGGGTCTGGACCCTGTCGAGCTGCTTTGTCTGGTGCACGTCGGTGAACGACGGGAGCGGGTTCTGGGCGGGGGTTGCCCCCTCCGATGCGCACATCTTGACCGGGACCTCGGGTCCGCACAGGTTCTTCCCCGCGTAGTAGGCCCAGCTGACCCCCTCCCGGTGCAGGAGCCAGGTGATGTCTGTCCACGCGTAGATCGGCGGGTGCTCGCCGTGGCGCTGAAGGTCCACGACGCCTTTCTGGAGCAGGTCGGTCCTGCAGCTCATGGGCTTCCACGGACTCTCGCATCGCGCCGACCATCCGGACACCAGGAACAGGTGCGCGGGGAGCGTCCACGAGTCGGTCGGGGCGAACATCCGATCCTGGAGCACGAAGTGCTCCGCGTATGCCCAGTAGTTGGGAATCTCCCTCGCGTCGTGCCAGCCCATCACATCGGGCTGGCTCTGGGGGCCAAGCGTCCCATCGCAGTACCGGTCCAATCGAGTGCGGGCACATGCGTTCGGCGAGTGCTCAGCGACCGCGCGGACGAAACCATCCATCGCTCCGCCGTTCACATCGATCTTGGAATGGGACGGGGCGTGGGGACCGCCCTGGTTGACCAGGGAGGCTTCATGGAACGGCCGAACGCACCTGCCGAGCACGGGATCCGGGATGCACACGGTCGGCTTGCCATCCTTCATCGGGATGCCATCCGCTCCGGGGAACGTTCCGAAGTAGTGATCGAACGACCGGTTCTCCTGCACCACGAAGATGAGGTGTTGGATGTTGCCGAATCCCTGAAGGGAGGACGAGCCGCTCGCCGACGGCGATGGGGAGTCGACCGGGGCCTCCGTCGCAGCATCCGAGCGCGTGCAGGCCGCGGCCAGGAGCGCCAGGACCAGCAGCATGGCCGGCAAGGCGAAGGGGAACGGGCGCGATGGGATCCGGTCGGTCATGGGAGCCGGGGAACGATATCAAGCCGGCCCCGATTCGGATACGGCTTCGAGCAGGGTCGGGGGTCAGTGCGTGAGGGCCTGCCGCGCGCCGACGTCGTAGATCAGCCGGGATCCCTCGACCCTGGCGCTCGGGTTCAGCTGGTGGGGCTCACGGCGACCCTCGTCGAGGAGATGGACCACCTCGCAGCCGGCCACCGAGAGGGCATCCGAGATCATCCGGCGGTGGCATCGCCACCACAGCACCTCGGCGCACATGATCGCCGTGGACGTGTCGCGCGAGGTGTCGATCAACCAGGAGAGGGCGGAGCGGAACTCCTCGGTTTCCATGTGATCGGCGTAGCCGCGGAACGCGTTGTTGCGGAGAGCGACGTGCGATGAGTCGGGCCGGGGCGTGCGGTAACCTCCGAGGTCCTTCCGCCACGCGTAGTCGATGGCCTGCGCCTGGAGCGAGGCCGCCAGAGCATCCCGGCCGAACTGCGGATGCCGACGCGAGCCCGGCGCACTGCGGACGTCGACCAGGCGCCGGACCCCAGCTGCGCCGAGGATGGCCAGGAAATCCTCGATCGACCGCGTCCCATGCCCGACGGTGAAGATCGCCGGAGAGCGCTTGTTAGACTCGTTTGCTGGCGTCGCGAGGTCCCATCGTCTAGTGGCCGAGGACACCACCCTCTCAAGGTGGAGACACGGGTTCAAATCCCGTTGGGACTACAAGAGAAAGCGCAGGTCAGAACCCCCTGACCCGTTCGGCGCTGGTAACGAAGTCCGAACTCGTCCCGCATTTGTCCCGCGGCCGCTGCGAACGCGTCGTGACATCCGGACTCGATCCACACGGTCATGCTCACGGTTGTTCATCGCCCTGCTCGCCCGAGGCCATCGAGCCAACCTCCCGTTCAGGATCGGCGTAGGAAGCAAGACACGGGCTCCCTCCCCCCGTGGGAGGATGGCTGACAAGCCGGAGGCCAAGCGGTAGCAACGCGAGCCTGACCTGACGGACAAACACAGGAGGATGCACCCGTGTCGCGTATTCGACGCTTCGACCACGTCGGCATCACGGTCGCGGACCTCGACACGGTGACGGCGTTCTTCGTCGGGCTGGGTTTCGAGTTGAGGGCAGGACGTTCGTGGAAGGCGAGTTCGTCGACACCGTCATTGGCATACCGAACACCCGTACCGAGATCGTCATGCTGCGGCGGCCCGACGGAGAAACCGGGCTGGAGCTGTCGAGCTTCATCCGGCCCAACCACGAACGGGATCGCCCGACGCCATGGCGAACGAACTGGGGCTGCGCAACGTTGGCTTCGAAGTGGACAACCTCCAGGCGGTTGTTGACCGGCTGGCTGCGGACGGCTACGGCCTGGTCGGCGGCATCGGTCAGTACGAGCACATCTGGCGCATGGCGCACGTGCGCGGGCCGGAGGGAATCATCGTGTCCCTGGCCCAGCGAATCGACTGACCCGCGCGCGTCGAAGCCGCAGGCAAGCACCACGGTCTTCCCGCCGGCCTTCTCGATAGGTCCAGATAGATAGCTCTGCGGATCGTCCACCTCGATGTAGAAGACCACCTGGTTGGGGCCCTGCGCCTCGCCGATGCCCCCGCCGATGGCGCCCTCCACCCCCGTATCGATCAGGGCGTAGTTGGCATCCTCGAGCACCTGCAGGTTCCACCTGAAGAGCTCCGCGTAGAAGTCCCGCATCGCCTTTGCATGTGTCCGTCCAGGACGGATCGCCTAGCCTTCACTTCTACGCCTCATGGGAAGGGCCGAGCGTCCCGGGCGTCGTCTGGTGCCGATACGCCCTACTCGAGCGGAACGGAACTCCGGTCGCAACGCGCCAAGCGACGCTCAGTTTTGCGACGACACCGCCAACCCTTGTGGGTCAGGGTTATCCCACCGACGTGCGCTTCGACTCATCGGACGTGCATGGGGGCATCGGTGCCGATACAGCCGGCCTGACGCCGGTGATCGATTGCGTGCCGTACCTGGGTGGTGGGGAGAGCTTGCCACCGCTGCCGACCCCCGGGTCGTTCAGCCCGCCGCTGCCTTGCCCGCTCCCCACGAACGAACAATCGCGCGATTCGGGTTACGCGTTCACGGACGTGACGACGCGCCCCGAGAACGACCACTGGGTCAGAACGCAAGGAGACTAAGGCACGTTCCGGCCGTCACTTCACGGGCCGCGCGATGTGGCGGGGTCGCGACGATCCGAGCGATCCTGATGCCGCCGCCCGGGACCTTAGCCCACTGTAGGCGAGGGCGTTGAACCCCTCGGGGGCCCGGATCCCGCCATCGTGGAGGCGACTTCTCGAGCCGGCTCCTGAGAAGCGGGAACACCCGCACTGGTTCGGTGTCGCTGTCTGGGGGGCGCGGTGGCGACGCAAGGTGGCGCGCCGCCAACCTTGGCGCGGATCCTAGATGCCGTAGATTCCCTCGACCATGACCGTGTCCGCGCACGCGCGGATTCGGGTCGCAGCGCATCGTTCCGCCACGTCGTCCTTCTGGAGACTGACGATCGCTGTGAGCTCGTCGGCATGGACCCGGAGCTCCGTCCCGCCCGGTAGCAGCTCTCGACGCTCCACCTCCCAGCCTGATGATCTTGCTCTCTCGATCACGGCTTCGGCTCTTCTGTCCGGATCCCCCGTGACCACAAAGTAGACCTGCACGCATGACGGCGAGGAAGCGAGTTCCACGCAGTTCCCGGCCACCTCCTCCAAGACGATGCTGCCGGGCGGGAGGAGGGCCCGAGCACCGTTGCGGAGCTCTTCCTCGCTCGGACCACCACATGCGTTCAGCGCTGCGATGATCGCGACCGCGGCGAGTGATGTGCGGGCGATGCGACTAACTCCCTCCCGCCGGCTGGCTCTGCCCGATTCCTCCTTCATCCGCAGACGCACCGTGTGCTTGGCAGTCCCTTCACGCTCCAGAGTCTCGGCGGCGGGATCGCAAGACTTGAAGCAACAGAGAGCCATGGGCCTCCATGCCGGCTCTCTTGCTCGGCGCTGTATATGCGGAGCAAAGAGACGGCAGCCAACATGCCCGTCAAGCCGGTCCCGGACCAGGTCGCTCGCTTGATGAGGTGGGAGGGCGGTCCGGCCGACTAGTGATCCAGACTCAGCTTCCCAATCCGCCGAAGTAGAACCATGTCCGTACACATGCGACCCGACGACTTGGTCGTGAGGAGCGCTGTTATAACGTCGACACCGAGTTTCTTTTGGTGCCGCCCGGCTTGGCGCCGCCCCGAAGGACTCGAACCGCACGCCGCCACGGCAGGGGATGCCATAATCGCGGCCCAAAAGGCGTCGGAACGGATCACGGGAACATTCCAAGCTTCTTTGGAGGAACAGATTGAGCGATACGAGCGCCGGGAACGGCAAGGTGGTCGTGAACAGGGCGATGTCGCTTGACGGCTTCATCGCCGGTCCCGGCGACGCGATGGACTGGGTCGCCGACTTCGTGGCACCCGACGACGTCGCGGAGATCGCGGCCGCCACCGGCGCCATACTTATCGGCCGGCGGACCTACGAGGTAGGCAACAGGATGGAGGCAGACAAGCCAGGCAGCACAGACTACCCCTTCTCCGGACCCATGTTCGTCCTCACCCATAGGCTGCCGGAGCCGCCGGACCCGGAGGTCACGTTCCTCACCGGTGACATCGGGGAAGCGGTCGCCACGGCACTGGACGCTGCGGGCGGCAAGAACCTGGAGATCCTCGGCGCCGACGTGGCCGGCCAGTGCCTGCGGCGGGGGCTCGTCGACGAGATCCTGGTGTATGTACTGCCGGTGCTGCTCGGCGACGGCATCCGCTTCTCGT
>JBIOXZ010000175.1:0-16145 GCA_044869895.1 Actinomycetota bacterium
CTGTTCCAACTGATCCCCGTGGTGCTGATCATCGGAGCGTTCATCTGGATCATGAACCAGTCCCAGGGCGCGGGCGGGGGCCGGGTCATGCAGTTCGGCAAGTCCCGGGCCAAGATCGTGTCGAAGGACCAGCCGAAGACCTCGTTCACGGACGTGGCCGGCGTGGACGAGGCCATCGAGGAGCTCCAGGAGGTGAAGGAGTACCTCCAGAATCCGGCCAAGTTCCAGGCCATGGGGGCGAAGATCCCTCGCGGCGTGCTCCTGTTCGGCCCGCCGGGCGCGGGCAAGACGCTGCTCGCCCGCGCCGTGGCCGGCGAAGCCGGGGTCCCCTTCTATTCGATCTCCGGCTCCGACTTCGTGGAGATGTTCGTGGGCGTGGGCGCTGCCCGGGTGCGCGATCTGTTCGAGCAGGCCAAGACCAACGCGCCGGCCATCGTGTTCATCGACGAGATCGACGCCGTGGGCCGCCATCGAGGTGCGGGGCTCGGTGGCGGCCACGACGAGCGAGAGCAGACCCTGAACCAGCTGCTCGTCGAGATGGACGGGTTTGACCAGCGCACCGCGGTGATCCTGATGGCGGCGACCAACCGTCCCGACATCCTCGACCCGGCGCTCCTTCGGCCCGGGCGGTTCGACCGGCACGTGGTCATCGACCGCCCAGACCTCGAAGGTCGCAAGGGCATCCTCAAGGTGCACGCGCGTGGCAAGCCGTTCGACGAGACGGTGGCGCTGGACACCGTGGCCAAGCGGACTCCCGGGTTCACCGGGGCGGACCTGGCCAACGTGATCAACGAATCGGCGCTCCTCGCGGCCCGGTGGGGAAAGAAGGCCATTGGGATGCGTGAGGTGGACGAGGCCATCGACCGGGTGATGGCCGGCCCCGAGCGCAAGAGCCGGATCATGAGCGACCGGGAGAAACGCGTGATCGCGTACCACGAGTCGGGGCACGCCCTGGCGGCGCACGTCCTTCCGAACACGGACCCGGTGCACAAGATCTCGGTCATCGCCCGGGGCCGGGCCCTCGGCTACACGCTCACCCTGCCCGAGGAGGACAAGTTCATGATGACCCGGGAGGAGCTCTCGGACGAGCTGGCAATGCTCCTCGGGGGCCGCGTGGCCGAGGAGCTGATCGTGGGTGACATCACGACCGGCGCGGCGAACGACATCGAGCGAGCCACGAAGATCGCGCGGCAGATGGTCACCGAGTACGGCATGTCGGACATGATCGGCCCGCTCACCCTGGGTCAGAAACAGCACGAGGTGTTCCTCGGCCGCGACTTCGCCGCCCAGCCGGACTACTCCGAGCAGGTGGCGTTCGAGATCGACAACGAGGTCCGTCGGATGATCGACCAGGCGCACGACGAGGCCCTGGAGATCCTTCAGGAACAGCGGCAGAAGCTGGACCAGATGGCGGCGCTCCTGATCGAGCGGGAGACGATCGACAAGGAGGACGTCGAACGGCTCCTGACGGACGTTCCGAAGCGAGCGCAGCGGGACCAGTCCGTGCGCGGCGCGGGGCTCGCCGTATCCCGGAGAGCGGTTCGGGCGCAGAGGGAGCAGGGTCCCAACCCCCTCGGCTAGTCTCGGTTCGGCGGATGGTCTGAGCCGACCTACACTTCTTCGACGTGATTGATCCGCGGTGGGCAACGTTCGACTGCTATGGCACGTTGATCGACTGGATGTCGGGCATCCGGGACACGTTGTCGGAGCTGTGGCCCGAACGCGATGCCGAATTGCTCCTCGGCGCGTACCACGAGATCGAGCCGGAGGTGCAGCGGGGCCGGTCGATCCCGTACCGTCAGGTGCTGACCGAGGCCCTGGACCGGCTGGCCCGCCGGGAGGGCCTGCACCTCGAGGAGGACGACCAGGCCGCGCTGGCCGACTCGCTCCCCGCCTGGCTCCCGTTCCCGGAGGTGCCGAGGGCGCTCGCGGCGCTGCGGGAGCGTGGGTGGAGGCTGGCGATCCTGTCGAACACCGACCCCGACATGCTCGACGCCTCGCTGGCGCTGATCGGGATCCCGGTCGATCTCCGCATCACCGCCGCCGAGGCGGGCTCGTACAAGCCGTCGCGCGGCCATTGGGATCGGTTCTTCGAGGAGACGAGGGCGGATCGCTCGCACCATGCGCACGTCGCGGCGTCGCTGTTCCACGACATCGCGCCGTGCCGCGAACTCGGCCTGACGGCGGTGTGGATCAACCGGCTCGGCGAGCGCTCCGAGCTCCCTCACGCCGCCGAGCTCCCGAACCTGTCTGATCTGCCCGACACGGTCGATCGGCTGGTGCCCGGGTAGAGTTGGGCTCGCCGTGAACGACGTCGAACGCAAGAAGATCGAGGAGGGCGTTCGCCTGATCCTGGAAGGGATCGGCGACGACCCCGAACGGGAAGGCGTGCGGGACACGCCTCGGCGCGTGGCGGAGATGTACGAGGAGATCTTCTCCGGCGTCGGCGTGGACCCCACCCCAGTTGCCAGCATCGTCCCGGGCGCCAACTTCGACGAGATGATCATGGTGAAGGACGTCCCTCTGCAATCTTTATGCGAACATCATTTGTTGCCATTCAATGGGAAGGCGCACGTCGCGTACATCCCGAACAAGGATGGGCGGATCACCGGGCTATCGAAGATCGCCCGGGTGGTCGACATCCTGTCCAAGCGGCCCCAGGTGCAGGAGCGGCTGACCACCGAGATCGCGGACACGATCGACGAGGCCCTGCAACCACGAGGCGTGTTCGTCTTGATCGAGGCCGAGCACCTGTGCATGACCATGCGTGGGGTGAAGAAACCCGGGTCGCTCACGGTGACGTCGGCCGTCCGAGGCCTGTTCAGAAGCGACGCCCGGACCCGCCAGGAGGCGCTCAGCCACATCGAACGAGGCTGAGCCCAAAGAGTTCCGGAACCGCGTTCACATCCGGGTCGGTCTTTGCTCCTGTAATGAGGACGGTGCGAGACGCGCCGGCGGGCGTGCGCCGACACGAGGAGATCGAGCGCCTGTACCGGGAGCAGGGGGGCCGGATGTGGCGCGCGCTGCTGGCATTCGCCGGCGACGCCGATGTGACGAGCGACGCCGTGGCCGAGGCGTTCGCCCAGGCCCTGAGACGTGGCGGCGAGATCCGCAACCCGGAGCGCTGGGTGTGGCGGGCGGCCTTCCGGATCGCGGCGGGCGCGTTGAAGGAACGCCGGCGCGAGGTGCCGGGTGCAGAGAAGGAGGCGTCATACGAGATGGAGGAGCCGGCCCGAGAGCTGGTCGCAGCGCTGGCGAAGCTTTCGGCGAAGCAGCGGGCGGCCGTCGTGCTCCACCACGCGGCCGGGTACCCGGTGAACGACGTCGCCTACCTCATCGGGTCGACCTCCCCGGCCGTCCGGGTGCACTTGATGCGTGGCCGACGGCGCCTCCGCGAGCTGCTGGGAGACGAGGGATGAAGCTCTCTGATCGCTTCGACGCCCTGGACGCGACCCGATCACCGGACCTGTGGCAGAACATCGAGCTCCGGGAGCCCGCGCCCGCACCGCCGGTGGGACCCCAGGGCCGGCGCTCGGCCGCCGCGATCGTCGCACTCGTGGTCGCCGTCGGCGCGACCGCACTCGCGGCGCGTGCGTTCATCGGGATGGAGGCTCGAGAGCCCGGGGCCACCGCCTCCGTGCAACCGAAAGCGAACGGCGTGATCTGGTTCCGCGTCGGCGGTGGGGACGGCCCGAGCTTCGTCTACGAGGTCCGGCCCGACGGCTCGGGCCAGCGTTTGGTCTTCGATTCGGAGCCTCCGCGCTTCTCTCAGATCGCGTGGTCTCCCGACGGGACGCGGATCGCCTTCGTCGATCCCGTCGTGGGACGCCGTGGCATCTACGTGTCGGATCCCGACGGCACCGACGCCCAACGCTTGACCGAAGGGGTCAACGACGGATGGCCCTCGTGGTCTCCCGATGGGACGAGGATCGCCTTCTCCAGCACGCGGTACGACCTCAGCATCGGGACATGTGAGCCAGGAGCCGACCTCCGATGCCCGACGGACATCTACATGGTCGATGCCGGCGGTGGGAACGTCACTCGGCTCACGACCGACCCTGCTGCGGACTACCAGCCGGCGTGGTCCCCAGACGGCTCCCGGATCGCCTTTGTGAAGGCGTTCAACGGGACCGCGACGGCCGTGTATTCGATGGATACGGACGGCACCGATGTCAGTCCGGTCTCGAGCCACCAAGGGGGCAGCGACTTCTCTCCCAGCTGGTCGTCCGACGGCACGCAGGTTGTCTTCGCGGGGATCCGGAACGAGGACTGGGGCATTTACGTGGTGAACGCCGACGGATCCGACGAGCACCGACTCCTGGGTGGCATGGGGGCCTGGCACGCCGAGGATCCGGTGTGGTCGCCCGATGGGAAGCTGATCGCCTTCGTCGGCAACCCGAGCACGCCCGACTATTCCCTGGACGACGCTGTCTATGTGATGCGGCCCGACGGAAGTGACCTCGAACGATTGTCGAACAAGGACCTGGACACGTACGGCGTGGCCGGTGACATCGCCTGGCGGCCGATCCCGGTCGAGACCACCCCTGGTCCGACCCCAACACCGGCGACGTCCCCTTCGGTCTCGGATCCCATCCCCATCCAATCATCGCCCGGCTCGGTCAGCGCGGTGGCCTACGGCTTCGGATCCGTGTGGATCGCGTCCTACGACGGATCTCAGGAGGGTTGGATCACGCGCCTCGACCCGACCAACGGCCGGAGGCTCGCTCGCATCTCCACCGGCGACGTGCTGCCAACCTGGGAGACCGGGGGTGGGGGGCTCACCGCCGGAGCGGGCAGCCTGTGGCTCGCGGGCGCCGCCGCCGCTCGGGGGGAGACGGGAGGGGTGCATGCCTTCCTTCTCAGGATCGACCCCGAGACGAACGCAGTGGTGGCCCGGGTCGATCTGGGGACCGGTTCGGGCGCCGATGTCGCGGTGGACGAAAGCGGCGTGTGGACGCTGTCGTTCTCGGTGACGAACCGCTCGACCCAGATGCTGGTCACTCGGGTCGATCCGTCATCGAACGCGATCGTGGCGACGATCCCGCTCGACGCAAGCTACGGCCACTACATCTTCGCCGTCCAGGACTCGATCGTCACCCAGACCAATGAAGTCCACCAGCACACCGTGGCCGGAACCGTGTTGAACATCATCGACCCAGCGACCAATACGATCGAGACTTCGGAGCCGCTCGGGACGTATGCGTGGCCGGCCGCGGATGAGACCCGTCTGTGGGCCCTCGGCGGGCAGACGATCATGTCGATCGACCCCGCGAGCGGGAAGGTCCTTGAGACATGGCAGATCTCGAACACGGGTGATGCAGCCGCCGCCGGAGAGGGCGGCGTGTGGTTCCTCGATCCATCGCATCGGGCCGCCATCAACCGATTCGATCCCAGCACCCAGCGGGTGGACAGCTCGGTTCGCCTCGATCGCGACCTGACACCGATCGCGATGGCGGTCGCGCCCGGGAGCGTCTGGGTGCTCAACTACGAGGGAACGGTCACGCGCGTCGGCCTGAACTGATGGGCCTCTACACGATCTGGCCCTGAACCGACCCTGTATGGGTGTGGTGCAGGATGCATCCGTGAGCACCGGGCGCGGCGCCGATCTCGAACGCCTCTTTCAGAAGGACGGGGCGCGGATCTGGCGGGCGCTGGTGGCCTATTCGGGGGATCGAGAGGTGGCGAGCGACGCTCTGGCGGAGGCCTTCGCTCAAGCACTGGCACGCGCTGATGGGATCCGCTCCCCGGAGCGCTGGGTGTGGCGTGCAGCCTTCCGGATCGCTGCCGGGGAGTTGAAGGAGCGCCGGCGGGCCCAGCCAGCCAGCGTGGGGAAGGCCTACGACATGCCGGAACCACCACACGATCTCATCGCCGCCCTGGCGAAGCTCTCCCCGAAGCAGCGAAAGGCCCTCATCCTTCGGTACTACGTGGGGTACCCGACACATGACGTGGCCCGGATCCTCGGATCAAGCACGGCAACGGTCCGTGTGCACCTCAGCCAGGGCAGGCGCCGACTCAGCCGACTCTTGGAGGACCACGATGGTTGATGTGGAACGGCTCTTTCGAACCCTGGACGAGCTCGACGCCCCCGTTGCGTGGCCCGACGTCGAGCGCAGACACCCCGGCACCCCCCTTCCCGGGCGGGAACGAGGCCGTAGGATCCTCGCGACCGCCGTCGCCCTCGCCGTCGCGTCCGTGGGGATCGTCGTCGCAGTTCGAGCGTTTCGACACGCGCCGTCCCAACAGACCCTCGGTTCGCCCAGGAACGGGCGGATCGCCTACGTGGAGACCCACGAGCCGGGCAGCGGCCCGTGGAGTGTGGCTGACATCGAACCCGACGGTTCAGGGAGGCGGCTGCTGACCGCTGAGCCCGGCAGGTACGGCGAGCCGGCTTGGTCACCAGATGGATCGAAGCTCGCACTGACGCTCACCGTCGGAACCAGGACCAGTCGGATCGCGACCATGAACGGAGACGGCTCGGACCTGACTGAGTTCACTCACTGCGGCCCGCCGGAGTGCCTGGGCGATACCTCGCCGGCATGGGCTCCGGACGGCTCACGGATCGCTTGGGCGAGGGTCAGCGGTGCTGGTGCAGTCATCCCTGAATCGATATTCGTACAGGGTGGGGAACCGCCGACCCTTGCCCTGCCGGGCCTCGCCTCCGTCGGCGGGCTCACCTGGGCTCGGGACGGCAACGCGATCGCGTTTGCCGCTCGTGAGGAGGGTCAACAGCGCTTTTCCATCTATGTCGTGGACGTCGGCGACGGCACCGTGTCCCGACTCACTGACTGTCCGGTATCCGAATGCGCCCTCGGGGATCTCCACCCGTCGTGGTCGCCCGACGGATCGAGCATCGTCTTCGCCCGAGACGACGACCTC
Source organism: Actinomycetota bacterium (assembly GCA_044869895.1). Taxonomy (GTDB): domain Bacteria; phylum Actinomycetota; class UBA4738; order UBA4738; family HRBIN12; genus AC-69. Next base: position 6,880 of record JBIOXZ010000175.1, read on the forward strand.
TACGTGATGAACGCTGACGGCTCCGAGGTGGGGCTTCTCTACTCGTGCGGGCCCTCATGCACGGCGATGCAGCCCGTCTGGTCACCGGACGGGACGGAGGTGGCGTTCGCGGTGGAGACTGACGGCCAGCGGGACCTCTTCGTGATGGCGGCCGACGGATCGGACGTTCGCCGACTCACGGACACTCCGGTCGATGAATCTTCGCCCACCTGGCAATCGGTGGGTGCGACGGGTCCGATCCCTTCCCCATCGGGCATGAGGGAACGCGCGGTTGGTCGGTGCGTCCACGTCGAGACCGCCGGCGACTTCGACGGCGACGGCCTTCCAGATCGAGCGGAACTGTTCGACGAGGTCCCCCGGGAGGAAACCTGTCACCAGGACGTCTCGCCGTACCTGCGGATCGAGGTGCGCTTCGGGTCAGGAGACAGATTCGCTGCGCCGTTCAAGTACTGCAGCGGCGGAACATGCGGTGGGGTGTTCACTTCGACCGATCTGGATGCCGACGGACACGATGAGTTGGTGATCGACGTGGGACCCGGCGCCGCGATAGCGTTCGTGGAGTTCTTCCGAGTCGACCCCGACGGGATCCATCCACTGATGATCCAAGGGCCCGCCGATCCCCCCTTCGTGAAACCAGGGGCGGCCGTTCTCGGCGGAGGGTTCGATTCCCTCTCCCAGAGCCCGGTCCAGTGCCGAGTTGACTCGGATGGCCGCCCCCTGCTCGTGTCCATCCATGCCGAAGCCAGGGGGAGTCCTTCCGACCCCTGGCGGGTCCACCGGACCACTATGGTCCTCCACGGCGACCAGCTCGTGGTCGTCTCGACGAGCGAGGTAGCGGAGCCCTGGACGATGACGTGGTCCTTGTTCTTGAACGATTGCACCTAGAACGCTGCTCAGGGACGACACCGTCTTCGGGCTAGCATGGGTGTATGGGCCGCGGACCGGTCTGGCGCGTGGGGGACGTTGAGATCGACTGCGGCGAGCGAACGCTCGTCATGGGCATCCTGAACGTCACGCCCGACTCGTTCTCCGACGGTGGGCGGTACCTCGATCACGGCGCGGCGGTGGCCCGGGGGATCGAGATGGTCGACGAGGGCGCCGACTTCATCGATGTCGGCGGCGAGTCGACCCGCCCGGGGTCTGATCCGGTCTCCCCCGACGAGGAGCGGGACCGTGTCGTCCCGGTCATCGAGACGCTCGCCGGGAAGGTCCCCGTCCCGATCTCGGTCGACACGCGGAAGCCCACCGTGGCGAAAACCGCGCTCGAAGCCGGCGCGCTGATCGTGAACGACATCTCGGGCGCCCGGGACCCGGAGATGTTCGCGGTGGCCCGGGAGGCCGGCGCTGGCATGGTCCTCATGCACATGAAGGGCGAGCCGAAGACCATGCAGGTCGCGCCCCAATACGACGACGTGGTGGCCGAGGTCCACGAGTACCTCCGGGAACGGATCGAGGCCGCCGAGTTCGCAGGCATCGCGCCCGAGCGGCTGTGCGTCGACCCGGGCATCGGGTTCGGAAAGGACCTCCAGCAGAACCTGACGCTGATGCACCACGTGGAAATGCTCCTCGACCTGGGCCCACCGGTGCTGGTCGGCCCCTCGCGCAAGCGGTTCATCGGGGCGCTCCTGGACCTGCCGGAAGACCACCGGGTCGAGGGGACCGCCGGCGCCGTGGCCTGGCTCGTGAGCCGAGGTGCGCATATCGTTCGGGTGCACGACGTCAGGGAGATGGTCCGCGTCGTCCGGGTAGTGGATGCCATCGAGCGGGCGGAGCGGTGATCGACCTCCAGCGCCGGCAGGCCCGCGTGTCTGGCGTCGACATGGACTTCATCGAGGAAGGGGACCCGGAGAATCCGGCGGTGGTGTTCCTCCACGGCTTCCCTACGTCGTCGTTCCTGTGGCGGGAGTTCGTGCCCCTGTTCGCGCCGTGGACACACGTCATCGCGCCCGACCTGCTCGGATGCGGACGCTCCGGGATGCCGGAGGAGGGTGAACTTCACATCCGAGCCCAAGTGGGATACATCCGGGAGCTCCTGGCGGGACTCGGCGTGGACGGCTTCGCCGTGGTCGGTCACGGCCACGGCGGCGGCATCGCGCAGCTCCTCGCGATGGAGGGCGGGGTCGAGGCCATGGTCCTGGTCGACTCCATCGCGTTCGACGCGTGGCCGAGCGAGACGACGAGAGCCCTGCGGCGGTCGGCGCCCGAGGACCAACGCGAGGTAGTGGTCGGCGAGGCGTTCGATGCGTTCCTCCGTCGAGCCATATACAAGCCGGAGCGTCGCACGGACGATCTCCGCGATGCGTACCTGGCTCCGTTCTTGGGCCAGGATGGGGTGCGCGCGTTCTTCCGAGGGATCGACGCGGCCGACGGCCTCGGGCTCACCGGCCGGGAGGACGAGCTGGCCAGGCTCGGCTCTCCGACGCTCATCCTGTGGGGCGAAGAGGATCCCTACCTTTCGGTGGAGGTGGGGGAACGGCTGAACGACGCCATCCCAACCTCGAGCCTGGCGGTCCTGCCGGGCTGCTCCTACCTGTTGCCGGAGGACGCGCCGGAGACCATCGCGCCGCTCGCGTTCGACTATCTTCGATCGAAGTACCTCCGGCGGCCGCACTCGCACGGCGAGCCGGGGGCCGTGCCCATCTCGCTGGAACGGCGATCGTCCGGCGTGGAGGAGGCACGTTCGTGACGACCTCGAGGCTGTTCCTGACGGGCATCGCCGCGAGCGGTCGGCACGGCGCCAACCCCGGTGAGAAGGATCATCCCCAGGACTTCGTGGTCGACCTCGACGTCGAGGTGGAGGCCTCCTCGGACGAGATCGCCGCGACGGCCGATTACCGCAAGCTCATCCGAACGGCTCGGGACGTCGTGGCCGGGGAATCGCTCGACCTCCTGGAGTCCCTCGCCGCTGCGGTCGCCCAAGCCGTAGCCGGTATCCCCGGGGTCGTCCGGGCCACGGCCATCGTGCACAAGCCCAGCGCGGCCCGGTCCAGCGAGATCCAGGGGATCGCCGCCGCGGCCACCGTCGGGTCCGGGGGCTGAGCCTCGACGGACGCGAAGGAGACCATCGCTTACCTGGGCCTCGGCTCCAACCTCAGCGACCGGCTGGGGAACCTCCAGCGCGCCGTGGAGCTGCTCGCGACGCGGCCGGGGCTTCGCGTCGAGCGGTCATCGCGGGTCTACGAGACCGACCCGGTCGGCGGCCCTCCCCAACCCGAGTACCTGAACGCCGTCGTCGAGGTGAAGACCACGCTGTCGCCTCACGATCTGCTCGCGGCGTGTATGGACGTGGAACAGCGCATGGGCAGGACGCGGGGGGAACGGTGGGGCCCACGGATCATCGACGTCGACGTGCTGGTGTACGACGAGGAGGAGGTCGACGAACCCGACCTCGTCGTCCCCCACCCACGGATGCACGAGCGGGCCTTCGTCCTCGTTCCGCTGCTGGAGCTGAACCCCGATCCGCCCCTTCCCGGCAGCGACCGGATCTCCGAACGTCGACTCGCTCCGACGGCGATCCTCGGCGTCCGCCCGTTCGCCCCGCCGCTCGTTGTTCCGCGCTGACTTGGGATACTCGGCTCGATGGACGTCGCCGTCATCGGTGCTGGTCGCGTGGGCATGGCGCTCGCCGTCCGGTTGCTCGAGGCCGGCCACCGCATCGTGGCAATCTCCGGCCGAGCGGGCACCGTCGATCGTGCCGCGCGATACCTCCCGGGTGTGCCGATCCGTCCGCCACCGATCGCGGCTCGTGGGACGGAGGTCGTGATCATCGGCACGCCGGATGACCTGATCGAACCGACGGCATCGTCGCTTGCCGACCAGGGCGCACTCGGCAAGGGTCAGTCGGCGATCCACCTGTCCGGGGCCACATCGCTCGGCGCGCTCTCGACTCCGCGAGCGGCCGGCGCCGAGGTTCTGTCCGTCCATCCCCTCCAGACCTTCCCAGACGTCGATTCGGCCCTGACCCGGATCGCCGGTAGCGGGATCTCGGTGACCGCCCTGTCCGAGGCCGGGTACGAGCTGGGGGAGCGGCTGGCCCGCGACGTCGGCGGGCGGTCCTTCCGCCTGGCCGACGAAGCCAAGCCGATCTATCACGCGGCCGCGGTGTTCGCCTCCAACTACCTGGTCGCGATCACGGCGCTCGCCGACGAGCTCTTCCGCGATGCGGGCGTGCCGGAGCCTGCCGAGCTCTTCCTCCCACTCCAGCGGGCCACCCTGGACAACGTCGCAACCATGGGCCCCACTGTCGCCCTCACCGGGCCGGCGGCACGTGGTGACGCCGGAACAGTGGCCGCGAACCTGGAGGCCTTGGCGAAGCACGCGCCACAGGCAGTCCCCGCCTACGTCGCGCTGGCCGACGTGGCATTGGACCTCGCGCATCGATCGGGTCGCCTCTCGACCGTCGGGAAAGCGGCGGTGGAGGGGGTGCTTCACGCGTGGAGGTGATCCGCGCCATCGCCATGGCCCGAAAGGTCTGCGACGCAGCCCGTTCGGCCGGTCGAACGGTTGGTTTCGTCCCCACGATGGGAGCGTTCCACGACGGCCACGTGTCGCTGATGCGCCGTGCCCGCGACGAGCGGGACCATGTGGTCGTGTCCATCTTCGTCAACCCGCTCCAGTTCGGGCCGGACGAGGACCTCTCCCGGTATCCACGCGACGAGGACCGCGACCTGTCGATCGCTGGACAACTCGGGGTGGACGTGGTGTTCGCCCCGAACGTCGAGGAGATGTACCCGACCGGACAGCCCGAGGTGACCGTGGATCCCGGTCCCCTCGGCGAGCGCCTGGAAGGAGCCGCCCGCCCCGGTCACTTCCGGGGCGTCGCCACGGTCGTGACCAAGTTGTTCGATGTTGTCGGCCCGAGCACCTCCTATTTCGGGGAGAAGGACGCCCAACAGCTCGCGGTCATCCGGCGGATGGTCCGGGACCTCTCGCTCCCCATCGAGGTGGAGGGGTGTCCCACCGTCAGGGAACCGGACGGCCTGGCCACGTCGTCGAGGAACGCCTACCTGTCGCCGAAGGAGCGAGAGGCGGCCGGCTGCCTGTTTCTGGCCCTGTCCGAGGCCGCGCAGATGGCCCGGAGCGGGGAACGAGATGCCGCAACCCTGGTGGCCGCCATGGCCCGGGAGATCGGCGCAACCCCGGAGGCCAGGATCGACTACGCGTCCGTCGTGGACGATGAGACGTTCGAGGAGGTGTCGACGATCGCCGGCCCCGCCCGGGCGCTCGTCGCGGCGAGGTTCGGCGAGACCCGCCTGATCGATAACCTCCTGCTCCCGGTGTCCTGAACCGTCGGCCCCGAAGCGTGCCGTGGCCCATCCGGTGGGCGAGAATGGCGCCGGCTCACGGGAGGTGGATGCGTGCTGCTCGCGGTGAATGTCGGCAACACGAACACGGTGCTCGGCGTCTTCGCCGGCGCCGAGCTCAAATGGTCCTGGCGCATGTCCACGCAGTCCGAGCGGACCGCGGACGAGTTGGCCGTCGTCTTTGGCGAGTTCCTGGAGCAGCACGAGCTCTCGTTCAGCCGCCAGATCACCGGCGTCGCCATCGCTTCCGTCGTCCCCACGTCCACTCGGGCCCTTCGGGAGATGACCGAGCGGTACTTCAGCTTTCCGCCCGTGGTCGTGGAGCCCGGGACCCGCACCGGCCTTTCGATCCTCACGGACAATCCCCGCGAGGTCGGTGCGGATCGGATCGTGAATGCGCTGGCGGCGTATCAGCGGTACGGCGGGCCGTGCATCGTGATCGACTTCGGCACGGCCACGACGTTCGACGCCGTCTCGGACAACGGTGAGTTCCTGGGCGGGGCCATCGCACCCGGTGTGCAGGTGTCGAACGAGGCCTTGTCCTCGGCCACCGCCCGACTTCCCCAGGTCGAGCTGCACCCGCCGAAGTCGGTGGTGGGCAAGAACACGGTGGAAGCCATCCAGGCCGGGCTCATCTTCGGCGCGGCGGCCGAGGCGGACGGGATCATCGATCGGATGAGGGCCGACATCGGCGACGGCGCGACGGTCGTGGCGACCGGCGGCCTGGCCCCAGTGGTCGTGCCCTCCTGCGAGCGCATCGACCATCACGACGAGTGGCTCACCCTGGAAGGACTCCGCCTGGTCTTCGACAGGAACGTCGGACCGGTCGATGACTGAAGAGGGCTTCCGAGAACGGGAGGTCCTGAAGGCCCGACGCGAGACCCTGCAACGGCTGCGGGCCGGGGGGATCGAGCCGTTCGCGTTGAGCCTGGAATCGGCGCTCGGCATGCAGGAGTCGGACCGCATCGAAGCCATCCGGGAGGAGTTCGCGGGTCTCGGGCCGGAGGATATGCGAGACGACGTCCGCACGGTAGCGGGACGGGTCGTCCTGCGACGAGACATGGGCAAGCTCAAGTTCCTGGTGGTGCGGGATCGCTCGGGCGATCTTCAGCTCGTCGCCTCCGCGACGGACACGGAGCCGGCGAGCTTCGAGCTGCTCGGCGACCTCGACCTGGGCGACATCGTGTGCGCGATCGGCCATGTCGGGACCACGAGGAAGGGCGAGCTGTCGATCTTCGTCGAGCGGATGGCCATCCTGACGAAGGCCCTCCGGCCGCTCCCCGAGAAGTGGCACGGGCTGAGGGACTCGGACCTCCAGCAGCGATACCGATACCTACAGCTGGCCACCGACCTCGGCTCGCGCCGCTTCGTCGATGCCCGGGCGACGACGCTGAAGGCCATGCGCGCGTACCTCGACGAGCGCGGCTTCGTCGAGGTCGAGACGCCGGTCCTCCAGCCGGTGGCCGGCGGGGCCATGGCGCGGCCGTTCACCACCTTCCACCAGGCGCTCGGCATCGAGCTCAAGCTTCGGATCTCTCTCGAGCTGTACCTCAAGCGCCTGCTCGTGGGGGGCATGGAGCGGGTGTACGAGATCGGACGCAATTTCCGAAACGAGGGGATCGGGCCAACGTACAACCCCGAGTTCACCATGCTCGAGGCGTATCAGGCCTACGGCGACTACCACTCGATGATGCGACTGGCCGAAGAGCTCCTGGTCGAGTGCTCGCGAGCAGTCAGAGGATCGCTCAGGTTCCCCGTTGGCGGCAGGGACATGGACCTCACGCCGCCGTGGCGGCGGATCACCGTACTGGGCAGCGTGTCCGAGGCTGTGGGCGAGGAGATCACGTTGGAACGCTCGGACCTGGCCGGCCTGGCCGAGCGCCAGGGCGTCCGTGTGGACCCCGCATGGGGCCCGGGGAAGCTCGTCCAGGAGATGTTCGAGAAGCTCGTCGAGGAGAGGCTGTTCGATCCGACGTTCGTCTGCGACTTCCCCCGCGAGGTCTCGCCCCTCGCCCGGGTCCATCGGGAGAACCCCGGGCTCACCGAGCACTTCGACCTCGTGATCGCGGGTATCGAGCTGGCGACGGCGTTCTCGGAGCTCACCGACCCCGACGAGCAGCGCGCCAGGTTCGAGGCCCAGGCGCAGGCCAAGGCGGCTGGGGAGGAGGAGGCCCATCCGCTCGATGAGGACTTCATCCGCGCCCTCGAACAGGGCATGCCCCCTGCCGGCGGCATCGGGATCGGGGTGGACCGGCTCCTGATGGTCCTCCTCGACGTCCCCTCGATCAGGGACGTCATCCTGTTCCCTCAGATGCGGCCCGAGGAGGGGCGCGCCTGACCGGACAGCCCCCGCCATGAGCGCGGCCGCCCTGGCCCTGGTCCTCACGGCAGCCGTTCTCCACGCCGGGTGGAACCTCCGGCTCCACGGGACGGACGATCGGGTGGCCTCGATGGCCGTGGCGGGATTGGTCGCCGGGGCGATGCTGATGCCCTTCACCGTCGCCGCCCCCCCGACGGCCGTCGTCGGCCTGGTGCTCCTGACCGGAGTCCTGGAGTCTGCCTACAGCCTGGCCCTCGCGGCCGCGTACGCCCGTGGCGATCTCTCTATCACGTACCCGCTCGGCCGAGGGACGGCGCCGCTCCTCGCCACGGTCGGAGCCTGGATCGTGCTGTCCCAGCGACCGACCGCCGCTGCCGTGCTCGGAGCGGTTCTCCTCGGAGCAGGCCTCGGCCTGCTCGGCCTGGAGGCTCACCGGGCCCGGGCCCTGCCGGCCGCCGGGTTCGCCGTCCTGGTGGGTGCAGTCATCGCGTCCTACTCGGTGGTGGACGCGAGGGCCGTCCAGGAGGTCTCGCCCGTCCCCTACCTCGGCGCGGCCATGCTCTTGCAGGGCGTCCTGACCTCTGCGGTGACCAGGTTCGACGTGGCACGTCTTCGGGCTGCCCTTCGCCCTGGCGCGCTCATCGGGGTGGGGAGCCTGGCCGCCTACCTTCTGGTCCTGTTCGCGTTCCGCCTGGCCCCGGTGGGCCGGGTGGCGACGCTTCGGGAGACCTCGGTCCTGCTGGCCATCCTGCTCTCCCGGGAGCGGCCGGGAGCGGCCACGTGGGCGGGCGCGGCCCTCTGCGTGGTTGGCGCTGTGCTTGCCGCGGCCTGAGGGAGCGGCGGGTCAACCCGCCGGGTCCGGGGCCTCGACGACCTCGTGGAGGACGATGACCAGATCCTCGAGCGAGCCCCCCTTGGCCAGGAAACCGGACGCCCCGGCCTCCCTGGCCTCTCGCTCCACCCCCGGGTCGGCATGGGCCGTGAGGAACACGATGGGGAGTTCCGGCCTCGCCTGGTGGATCTCCCGCATGGCCGCGATCCCGTCGAGATCGGGCATCGACAGGTCCATGATGACCAGGTCGGGAGCCAGGGCCTGGGCCTGTTGGGCGGCGGCAACCCCGCCGCCCGCCTCCCCCGCGACCTCGATGCTCTTGACCATTCGGAGGGCAGATGTAAGCGCCCGGCGGAACGCCGAGTGGTCGTCGACGACCAGCACCCGCAATCTCAATCGTCTCCTGACGGGGAAGACCGGGGGGAAGGCGCGCTCTGCTTCGATCCGCGTGAATCTTGCCCACACGTTGAGACCTTCGTAAACGGCCCGTTCGGGGGAACTTGTGTAGCCCAGGCGGGGAGGTCAGGGCGCTTTTCGCCCTACAGCTCATCCCGGAGGCGTTCCCTTCCGAAGAAAGAGGAGGAGAGCGTCGATCGGAATGGATGGTGGGAGCAGAGCGAAGCTCCAGGCGTATCGGGGGGCAGGGGTATACTTCCCCCCGTGGGGCGCTTCCAAGGCGCGCGCAGGCGCCGCAGGAGCGCCCGACCTGCCTCGGGGGTAGGACCGGGTCCGACGATCCTCGAGGCCGTTCGATAGAGGGGCTCCGGCCCAGGGGACGCTGACATGTTCGAACGGTTCACCGACCGGGCCA
>JBIOXZ010000176.1:0-4455 GCA_044869895.1 Actinomycetota bacterium
TTGAGGCGGAACTCGAACTCGGTGACGATCCCGAAGTTGCCGCCGCCGCCACGAACACCCCAGAAGAGGTCGGCGTTCTCCTTCTCGCTGGCCTTCACGAACTCCCCGTCGGCGGTGACCATGTCCACGGCCAGGAGCTGATCGATCGTGAGCCCGTACTTGCGCATCAGCCATCCGATGCCGCCCCCGAGGGTGAGGCCGGCCAGCCCGGTGTGCGTGACGATCCCTGCGGGGACGGCCAGCCCGAAGGCCTGCGATTCCCGGTCCAGATCCCCGAGGAGCACGCCGGCTTGCGCCCTCGCGGTGCCGGCCTCCGGATCGACGCGGATCCCCTTCATCAGGCCGAGGTCGATGACGATGCCGCCGTCGCAGAGCGAAAGTCCGGGGAAGCTATGCCCGCCGCTCCTGATGGCGACCGGCAGGTCGGTGTGACGGGCGAACCGTACGGCGGCGATGACGTCGGCCACGCCCGCGCATCGCGCGATGACGGCCGGGAACCGGTCGATCGACCCGTTCCAGATCTTGCGGTGCTCGTCGTAGGCTGGATCGGCGGGACGGATCAGCTGACCCCTGAAGGAACCCCGTAGCTCGCCGAGCGCGGCTTCGTCCAGCTTGGTCTCGGTTGTGGGGGTGCCCACCCGATCGCCTCTCGTCCGGAACAGTGGGCGAGATTCTCGCACGGACCCGTAGATCGGACCAGTCCGGCGAGCCGCGGCTTCGGAGATTGAGGCGGCCGTCCACCCGTGATGGTAGACGGCCGCCCTCCTGAGACGTGGCCCCCGGGGATCAGCCGGTGTCCCTCCCGACTATCGCCTCGCTCTCGCGGACCGCGCCTCCAGGCTGTTGCCGACGCCGGGCCTCAGGATCGGATCACGTGTTGGAGTTTGCGCCCCGACGGCGCGTGACAAAATCGGTTCGTCTACCTATTCACGTGTCCGAGCGAGGCGCCATCCGGTTCGCGTAGCAATTCCCGGCTACGCCGGCATCGATCCCCCGACCGGCCGGGAGCGCCACGACGTTCTCAGGCCCGCGTGGCAAAGGCACTTCCCCTATGGCCCTAGCACGACCGGCCTAGGAGCAAGCTCCGGGGTCGGCCCACACGTCACACGCACCGGAGGATGTGGGCCGGGCAGTGTTTGGTTTCACGACATAGTGGACAGGTGTCTCGCGACATCGTTTACACCTCATCGCGAGGGGGTGTGCGATGTCGTTGGCTCGGTTGGTGGTCGCGGCGGTCAGGATGGAGGGGCGGACGAAGGCCGAGGTCGCCCGGGACTACCGGGTTTCCCGGCAGTGGGTCCACGAGCTCGTCAAGCGGTACGACGCCGAGGGAGAGGCGGGTCTGGAGCCCCGGTCGCGTCGACCCCGGGCCTCTCCTCAGCGAACAGCCGACGCAGTCGAGGACGAGATCATCGAGCTACGCAAGGCCCTAGCGGATCAAGGCCTGGACGCCGGCGCTCACACCATCGCCTTCCATCTCACCGGTCGTCGTGCTGCTGTGCCCTCCGTGGCCACGATCTGGCGGATCCTGTCTCGGCGGGGGTTTGTCACCCCCCAGCCACAGAAGCGGCCTCGGAGCTCCTTCATCCGGTTCGAGGCGGCCATGCCCAACGAGCGGTGGCAGGCCGATCTCACCCACTGGGTTCTGGCTGATGGGAGGGAGGTGGGGATCCTGAACGTCTTAGACGACCACTCCCGGCTGCTAGTGGCCTCCGACGGCCGGGCTCACACCAAGGCAGCCGACATCGTGGTGAGCTTCCACCAAGCCGTTGGTAGGCACGGGTTCCCGGCCTCGATGCTGACCGACAACGGGGCCGTGTTCACCGCGATCCCTCGGGGCGGTGGGCGCTGCGCCATCGAGATCGAGTTGGATCGGCTGGGGATCGACTACCGGCACTCCACGCCCTACCACCCCCAGACCTGCGGCAAGGTCGAGCGCTTTCACCAGACCCTCAAGCGCTGGCTTCGCCGGCAACCAGCCGCCGGCGACGTCGCCGAGCTGCAGGGCCAGCTCGACTGGTTCCGCGACTACTACAACACCTGCCGACCTCACCGGGCCGTCGGTCGGCGGACCCCCGCCGAGGCCTTCGAGGCCAGACCCAAAGCGTCTCCGTTAGGAGCGGGCCTAGGGGTCCCTGGTCACTACCGGGTGCGTAGGGACAAGATCGACCAGAGCGGGGTGATCACCCTGCGCTACAACAGCCACCTCCACCACCTCGGGCTGGGCCGGCGGCACGCGGGTGCTCGGGTGCTGGTCCTCGTGGCCGACCTGGACGTTCGGGTGCTCACCGAAGACGGCGAGCTACTGCGCGAGCTGAGGCTCGACCCCACCCGGGACTACCAGCGACAGAGGTAAGGTGCAACGATGTCCCGAGACACCTGTGAACGATGTCTCGAGACATCACAATGGTGGGCGCGGCAGGATTTGAACCTACGACCTCTTGCGTGTGAGGCAAGCGCTCTCCCGCTGAGCTACGCGCCCGGGAGCAGACACGATAGCACCCGGTCCGGCGGGCAAGGTCAGCTGTAAGAGACGGCGGCGCGTGCCCGCGTCGCGCCGCCGTCATCGCCGAGCCTCACAGCTCGGACCGGCCAAGTGTGGCACTCGCCCCGGCGGGGCGCAAGACCCAGATTCGCCCCCTGACCAGGCCAGACCCGTGTTCCCGGAGGTGGTTTCCTCACTCCTCCTTGGGGGAAGGAAGGAGGCCATGAAGACCATCGCCACCGGCTGCGTCCGATGCGGCGTCCTCAGGCTGACGCTGAGCGGCGCATGCCAGGACTGCGAGGCCGAGCTGACCCCCCGCCGACAGGCGGTCCCCACGCGGCGGGTCCGCGTTCGCGAGGGGCAGCGACATCGCAAGCTCGGCGCCTAGACCTCCGGCTATCACGGCGCTGTTGCGCCGAGGACATCCGGACCCAGGTTGCCAAAACGCCGCAGTGGGTATCAGCCCGGGGATGGACAACGGCAACGTGCTGACGGCCGACGGGATCGTCCGGCTGGTGAGCGGGTCGACGTTCGCGATCTCCGATGCTCGGGGCGACATGGAGCTCTCCGCGCCACAGGGGTTCTTCCACCACGATACGCGGCTCCTCTCCCGGTTCGAGCTCCTCGTGAACGGTGAGCGAACGGAGCCGCTCGCGGCGCGGATCCTCTCCCCGTGGCTGGGCCGATTCGTCCTTCGCCTGCCCTGGGACGGGCCAGGGGAATCCCCCGTGGTCGCGGTCCGGAACCGGTCGGTCCAGCGCGGCCTCCATGAGGAGCTGTTGATCACGAACCACGGCATCAGGCCGGTCCGGCTCTCGGTCGGGCTTCGGGTCGACGCCGACTTCGAGAACGTCCTTCGGATCAAGGTGGCCACCCCCGAGCGGCGGCGCAGGTCCCGGGCCCGCATCCGCGCAGACGTGGAGGACTCCTCCCTCCTCCTCCATCCTCGCCGTCGCCGGGATATAGGGACCCGCTTCAGCGTGAAGGGCGGATCCCCCCATATGACGAGGCGAGGGCCGCGATGGCGGATCACCGTTGAGCCCGGCAAGACGTGGCGGACGGCGATCGACGTGACGCCCGTGGCTGCCATCGTCGTGGCCCCGTCGGACACGTCGGCCAGGCCGGTGATCCGGCGCATGTCGGTTCGGGCGACGGAGTGGAAGGCTCGGTTCCCCGCCGTGCGCTCCGGCTGGGAGGGATTCGACCGCCTGTACGGCCAGTGCGTCGAAGACCTGTCGGTGCTGCTGATGGAGGACATCGAGGGCGAGGACGACCTGGTCGTCGCGGCGGGGCTTCCCTGGTTCATGACGCTGTTCGGACGCGATGCCATCCTCACGTCGCTGATGACCCTGCCGTTCGAGCGGGAGCTGGCGACGGGCGTTCTCCGCGCCCTGGCCCGGCGGCAGGGACGCCGGGAGCACGAGGCCTCCGAGGAGGAGCCTGGCAAGATCCTGCACGAGATCCGCCACGGCGAGGGAGCCCGCGGCGGCCACGAGGTCTACTATGGCAGCGTCGACGCCACGCCGCTGTTCGTCGTGCTGTTCGGACAGGCCCGGCGATGGGGGTTACCGCGCGAGGAGGTCCGCGAGCTGCTGCCGAGCGTCGAGCGGGCCCTGGGGTGGATCCTCACGTTCGGCGACCCAGATGGGGACGGTTACCTCGAATACGACGACCGGCCTGAGCCCGCCCTGCGCAACCAGGGTTGGAAGGACTCGTGGGACGGCATCCAGTTCGCCGACGGACGCCTTCCCAAGGGCCTCGTCGCCCTGTGCGAGGTGCAGGGTTACAAGTACATGGCCCTCATGGAGGCAGCCTCGGTCTTCGAAGCCCTGGGGTACGAGGAGGAGGCGGGGTGGGCCCGGCGGGAGGCCGCGCTCCTCGCGGATCGGTTCCGACGGGACTTCTGGATGCACGGCGACGGCTACCCCGCGCTCGCCTTGGACGGACGCAAGCGCCAGGTCGACGCCGTG
>JBIOXZ010000177.1:0-10717 GCA_044869895.1 Actinomycetota bacterium
CGTGCACATGCACGTCACCGCGGCGCGCGAGAGCGGCGAGACGGTCGGTGGCCATCTGATGGAGGGCACGAAAGCGTTCCTGATCGAGGCGTATTTCCGCGCGCTCGGCGGGCCCGCTCCGGTCCGCGAAGAGGAGGATGATCTGGGACTCGCTGTTTGGCGGTGAGGCAACGCCGACATCAGACGTTGCCCTGTTCCGGGCCCGCCCCCACTCGGTCAGTCAACAGGTCGGCGAGGTCACCTGAGATCTGCCTCTACCGTGTCCCTAGCGGATCGCAAGACCCCCACAACCCGCGATACCAGCTGCCGCCGCAAGCTCACGTTCGTCTCTCACGTCCCCTCGAAGGCTTCGTCGGGCGCGGGCGACCTGGCGCTTGCCAGCGCCAATCGTTCTCTCCAAGCGCGTGATCGATGCGTTCGTCTCCCCGAAGGCGGAAAGGAACCTCCCCACCAGCACGGCATCTTGTTCGGACGGCTCAAAGGCTCGAATCGCGTCGAGCGCCTTCAGCCGGGTATGGCGGGCGCCCTCGAGTCCGCGGCGCGTTGGATTACCGCCCAGATCCACACCCCTCCCCGATTGCTGCACGGTCGTGCACGCATCGTTGGCGCGTGCGGCGAAGTCATTCTCGGCCGGGCGGTCGAGCGGTCTCGCGTACGCGATCACTCCCAAGGTCACGAGCAGGACTACGGCCCCGACCGCGAACCAGCTCCTGTTCGAGCGGGCCGGTCGCAAGGCGCTTTCGAGCATTCGGGAGGGCAAGGGCTGGGTTGAGGTCGTGTCCTCATGCTCGCCGACGGGATCACCGGACGGCCGCTCCTCGGTGGATCGGATCTGCTCCGGTTCCAAGGCCGGCGACACAACCGTCTCTGCGGCTCGCCAGTCCGGCTCGATCGCAAGCGTGGTCCGTCCCACCCTGACCTGGTCACCGGGACCCAGGGTGATGGGCTTTCGGATCCTTTCACCCTCGACGAAAGTGCCGTTGGTCGAATCGAGGTCCTCTACGACCACCGATTCGCCCGAGCGTCGGAGCACCGCGTGGCGGCGCGACACCTCCGGGTCCTCCAACACGAGATCGGCGTCCTGGCGACCGATGACGACCTCGACGCCCAGTTCCACACGCCGGCCGGCCTCCGGCCCGGTCTTGACCACAACCGCTGGCAACCCTCACCCCCTGGGGGTTTCCGAACGACACCAACCACGGCCGTCGTACGCCTGGTCTTCGATATCGGTCGAGCGCCAGCGGACCTTGAAAGAAGGACGGGCTCGAAGGAGCACCAAGAGTCTCTGAGGCCCGGCAGGAGAAGTACGGGAACGCCAAAGTAATCGCCCCGTTCGACATCAGACCGCGTGCTCCAGGCTGGAAATCAGCGCGGGCACGACCGACGTCCTGACGACCTGCCCGCCGAGCTCGAGCGTCTTCACCGTGTCACCGTCATTCCACGCGGCGAGCACGAGCCGCGTCTCGCTGTGACAGCACGGGTTCGGGTGGTGGACGAAGACGATCGTTCCATCGGGAACCGAAAGCCCATCGACCGGGCGGGCGTTACCGATCACGTCGTCGACGTGGTCCTCGACCCAGCCGAGGTACGTTTGGGCGCCCCGCGCCGTCTCGAACACCAGGATGCGCGCGAGCGTCATCCGCATGCCGCCCACCGTTCGGCTGAACCGTCGCTCCGTCCCCGCAACGAAACCCGCGGCCTCCAGGAGCGCCTCGAGCTCATCGACGTCGACCGCGTCCGTCGAGACCTCGTGCACGTTGAGCTCCTTCGGCTGGGCCGCCCGTCCGGGCAGGGCCTCGGCTGGGATCGGCTCGATCCTGGGAGCTCTCGGCGGGCGCGGCTGTGGTTCCGAGCCGCAGGAGGCGGCGAGGACCGCTGCGACGAGCAGCGCTGCGCCCGCCGATCTTCGACCCACGGTTGTCCTTCCGTGAAAGTGGCGCGCTTGATGCGTTTCGGCGCATGATACGGGCTTGCCGCAGCAGCGATGAAGGGGGAGCGCCGTGACGGATATGGACCACTTCCTCGCCCGACGCCTCAACCGCCGTGGGTTCATGCGGATGGCCGGAATGACGACGGTGGGCGCAGCGGTGCTGGCCGCGTGCAAGAAGGCCGAGAACGTGGGCGGCACGGCGACCGGGACCGGTGCGGGGGTACACCCGCCCATCTCGGAGGAGCCCGGGAAGCTCCGAGTGTTCGACTGGTCCGGCTACGGGAATGGGGACTACTACCCGGACAAGGAGCGACTCGGCCTGTGGCAGCAGTACGCGGACGAGACCGGTGACACGCCGCAGTTCACCCTGTTCGCGAACGATGACGCCGCGTTTACAAAGGCCGCGACGGGGTCGGTGAAGTTCGACGTCGTGCACCCCTGCGGCTACAAATACAAGGACTGGGTCGACCTTGGCGCGGTCCAGCCGTGGGACACGTCGTTGATCCCGAACTTCCCCGCCCTGAACCCCAAACTCGAACAGTCGGGAATCGTCGACGGCAAGCAGTATTTCATCCCCCTCGACTGGGGCTTCATCGCCCCGATCGTCAACCTCGACCACGTCGACGTGAAGGAGGAGACGTTCGGGATCCTGTTCGACGACCGGTACGAGGGCAAGATCTCGTGGGTCGACACATCGAACATGATGTACATCGCCGGCCTGTTCCTGGGGGTCGCCGATCCGTTCAACATGACGGACGAGGAGCTCACCGAGGTTCGCGACTTCCTGATCTCGAAGAAGCACCTGGTGAAGTTCCTGTGGAATCAGTCATACGACTTCTGGCTTTCCTTCAAGAAGGAGGAAGTCTGGATCGGCTACGCCTGGCCGGACACCGTCGGCTACGCCGATGCGGCGGGAATGAACTACCTGTACATGGAGCCCAAGGAGGGTCGGGTCTCCTGGGTGTGCGGGATGGGCTTGGCCGCTGACACTCCCAACTACCGCCACAGCCACGCCTACGTGGATTCGTGGGCCAGCACGAAGGCGGCGGAGTTCCTCCTCGCCTGGTACTACTACGGCCACACGAACACGAAGGCCGACCTGTCGGTGGTCTCGCCGGGCGTCGTGGAGGCGCTCGGGCTGGACGACCCGACGGTTCTGGACCCACCGCGAGCGATCCCCGAGTCCTTCATCCCGCGCCGGGACCTCTATCAGCAGTACTGGAGCGAGGTCCTGGCTTCCTGAGGGTCCGATCGCGGATGGCTCCGGGGTACGCGCGGTGACGACGGCAGACGTCACTGCGTCCAGAACGTCGTGGAAGCAGCGTGAGCGGCGCACGACCGCTGGATTGCTTTCCGCCCCGATGCTCTGGCTCGCCTTGTTCTTCGTCGCTCCGGTCCTGTACGTGGCCGCTTACAGCATCGGTGCGATCAAGCTCTTCCCGACCGACGCCGGCGTGATCTCATTCGACGACTGGAATCATTTCCTGCGCGGCGGTTCCGTCTACATGGGGCTGTTCTGGAAATCGATCCGAATCTCGCTGACCGTCTCCGTCGTCGTGGTGGTCCTCGCGTACCCGATCGGGTACTTCCTCGCGCTCTGCGTGAGGAAGATGAAGTACGTGCTTCTGCTCGTCGTGATCCTCCCGTTCCTCACGAGCTTCCTCCTCCGCGTGCTGGCATGGAAGGTGATCCTCGGCGACGGGGGCGTCGTCAATTCGCTCCTGTTCTCGCTGCACGTCCGAAGTCCGGACGACCCCGTCTCCTGGCTGCTCTACAGTCAATTCGCGGTGATGCTCGTGCTCGCCTACGTATGGGTCCCCTTCGTGGCGCTGCCGATCTTCGTGAGCCTTGACAACCTCGACCGGAGCCTCCTCGAGGCCTCGAGCGATCTGGGGGCCGGTCGATGGCGGACGTTCTGGCGGGTGACGCTGCCGCTCAGCATGCCGGGAGTGGTCGCCGCGTTCGTATTCGTGTTCATCCCGACCATCGGCGAGTTCGTCACGCCGCTCCTCGTCGGCGGACCGAGCGGGTACCTGTACGGGAACGCGATCCAGGACCTGTTCACGAGGGGAACGGATTGGCAGAGCGGATCGGTCCTCGCGATGTTCCTGCTGGTCGTTGCCGCAGGGCTGATGGCGCTGTTCGGTCGCTTCGTGCAGGTTCGATCCGTGGCAACCGACTGATGGAGATCGCTACCTCGAGGTCGGGGCGCCTGTCCCTCACGGTCTTCTTCTGGCTGCTGGTGGCCTTCCTCTACCTACCGATCGCGTTCCTCGCCGTGTTCTCGTTCAACGATGGCGATCCGTCATTCCCGCTCTCGGGATTCACCACGCACTGGTACGGGGACGTCCTTTCGAATCGCGTGCTCATGGGTTCGCTCGGTCGCAGCGCGAGCGTCGCGGCGGCGTCCAGCCTGATCGCGGTCGCGCTCGGCGTGCTCATGTCGTTCGCGCTCCTGCGCCGAAGGTTCTTCGGGAAGCCCGCGGTGTCGGCCCTCGTATTTTCGCCGCTCGTGATCCCGTACCTGGTCTTCGGGATCTCGCTGCTGCTGCTGTTCGCGCTCGTGGACAAGCTGTTGACGGGTTGGTTCGGCGTATACATCGGGCTCGGGTTGCACGCGATCGTGATCGGCCATGTCGTGGTGACATTGCCTTACACGATCCTCACGATCCTGCCGCTGCTGGAGCGTCTCAGCATCTCGCTGGAGGAGGCGGCGAAGGATCTCGGGGCGAACCCGCAAGAGACGTTCCTGCGTGTGACGTTGCCGCTGCTCATGCCCGCCCTCGTCTCAGCGTTCCTCATAGCCTTCACGCTCTCGTTCGACGAGTACGCGATCGCGTCGTTCCTCGCGGGGAGCGAGCAGACCTGGCCCGTTTATCTGTTCGCTCAGCTCCGCGTGCCGAGCCTGTTGCCTCAACTGATCGCCGTGTCCTCCGTCGTGTTCATCGCGTCGATGCTGCTCATCCTTTCGGCCGAGATCGGCCGGCGCATCGCGGAACGCCGGTACGGACGCGAATTCTCCGCGCAAGGTCTCGCCTCGTCTCGCTGAGTCACATCCGGAGTAGTAGATAGGGTGGTCGTGTGTCTCTCGCGGCGCCAAGAACTGGGTGAGGCGCGCACGGACACCTCACGCGCCGAGCGCGCTGACCTGCGCGATGGGGACGGGGCTGGTGAACGGCACCGCGAGGAGATTCGCTCCCGTCGTGGGGTCGACGACGGACAGGTGGTCGCCCAGGGCCAGGTAGACCCGGAGCCCGTCCGCAGAGAGTCCGAGACCCGATAGGTCCCCACTCACGGGCCACCGATGCCGCACATCGAACGTCGTCGTGTCGATCTCATACAGGTCAGAGCGCTCTCCGCCAACCCCGATGAACAACGTTGCGCCGTCCGCCGAGAGCTGCGCCGAGGTGTCGGCCACGACGGAGTGCCCGAAGTCGATCGTCTCCAGGCGGAGGATCACTTGCGTCTCCGTGTCCATCACGCTCACCAATCCGCGAACGGAATCGACGATGTAGAGGCGGGTACCGTCGGAGGACACCGCGATCGCCTGCGCGCTCGCCGGTTGGTTCCAGAGCTCGCGAGGCAACCCCACGCAGTGCGCCCAACCCTCCGACAGGCTCAGCACGTGGACGAAGGAGACGGATGCGTCGCTCGGGACAGGAGCGCCGTGCGGTGCGTATCCGGGACGCGAGCTCGTGTACAGCGTGTAGAGGGTGCCGCCGTCCGGGGCGAAGACCTGCTGAAGACGGGTCCCCGGCATCCGCTCGGGCGGGCTCTTGAACGGACCGAATACCGGCTTCACGCGTCCGCTCACGAGATCAAGCACGGTCACTCGATAGACGGTCGGCGTCTCGGCCGGGAGGTGCTGGATCATGAAGAGCCGCCGGTTGTCCGTGGAGAACGCTTCGGGCACGAAGTTCCCGCTGAGCTCGTAGCTTCGGGGCCCGCGCGTGCCCGCGGGGTCGGCCACGACGATCGTGGTATGCGAACGGGGGATCGGCGTGCTGGGATCCCAACCGTCCGACAACGGCGCCATCAGCGCCACGCGCCGGCTACTCCCGGACACCACGCGAACCTCGAGGTCACCCCGGATCCGCGTCCTCGAGACAACCTCGCCGGTCGTCCCCTCGATCGTCTGGAGCACGGTCGATCGCCCATGGCTCGACGCCGCGAACACGAGTGAGCCATCCGGGCTGGCCACGGCGCCCGCACGATCGAACACGACGGACCCTGCGGGGACACGGACCGCGAGCGGCCCCGAGTCGGTGCCGAGCAGCAGCGTCTCCGGTGGGACCGAGCCGTCGGACGCACCTGGCTTCGAACTCGGTTGAGCGCCTCCCGTGCATGCGGCCGCGCCAACCACGACCGCCATGACGATCACCAGCTTCAGACGCATCTCGCCCTCCTCGAGTTTGCCTGCTGGGTGTTCTTCCGATCCGTCGTCCGGAACTACTCCCCGAGAAGCCCGGAGGTTCCGAGGAACCGGCGAGCCGATCGGCGGGTCTTGCTCCTCGACAGATTCACCATGGAGGGAGGGGCCATGCGCGCGTTTCGTTGGCTCACGGTTGCGTCGATGGTCGGGGCGCTGCTCGCGATGCCGGTGGCGGCAGGCGCGGACGGCGGCTCCTACATCGAGCTAGACCGAACGCATTACCTCCCCGGTGAGACGGCGGTCGGGATCGCGTACGTCTCCGTGCCTGAGAGGAAGCAGGTTCTCTTCGAGCGTGGGCCCTTCTACGCGTTCCTCGCGCCGAATAGAGAGACGATCCGCGAGGATCGCCCGGTCCCGGATGGCGTGATCCGCGTCGGGACGTTCTCCATCGAACACGAGAAGGGGAAGTCGTTCGTGCTCCGCGTCTCGTTCACGGTTCCTGACCTCCCCGGCGCCTTCTACTCCATCGCGTTCTGCAACGACCCCTGCACGATCTCCGGGTTCCGCGAGCCCCTCACCGGGGTCGTCTCGATCGTCCGGACGGCGCGAGAAGGGCATCTGCTCACGGAGCAGTCGCGCCTGGACTCCCGGCTCTTCGGTCTGCGTCACCAACTCCGGAAGGCCGAGCGCGCCGCTGAGGAGCTCCGGGCGCAGCTGTTCGCAAGCGAGGTCGAGCGTCAGCGCCTGTCGTCGGAGCTGACCCGGCTGGAGGAGGAACTCACCACCCCCACCGCCTCGCCCGAGATGGGGTCGGCGATCGATGGGTGGGTTGCTGGTGGCCTCGCCCTCCTGCTGACACTCCTCTCACTGGTAGCTGCGTTCGCGATTCGGCGGCGCAGGCAGGCCAAGTTCGCCGTGCCCGACACGATCGAGGAACTCGAGCACGCGGCTCGGCTGTCCGAGCCCGACGGCCGTCTACGTTAGAGGTACGTGTTGAGGAACGCCTGCGCCGTGGGCGCGTCCACCCTGTACGCGAAGTTGGGACCGTCGCAGCGATAGCTGAAGGTCCACGTGTTGATCCCGACAACGGTTCCGTCGTCCGCTTCCCGAACGACTCATGCTAGTCGTCGAGCGAGGGTCAAGGCAGAGGGTGTTCGTCCTGCCTAGCTCCCTGATCCCCCGTCGTTCGCATCTGGTCCGGTTCGACCCCTCCGGGTGATCGTGTCCTTGGCCTGGGCGGCCTTCTGTTTCGCCAGATTCAGCAAGCGCTCGGCCCAGACGTACTCGGTCGCGAGGACGGCCAGCCCGGCGATGATTAGCAGGATCCCGGGGCCGGGGGTCACGATCATGACGATGCCGGTGAGGAGCAGGACGAACCCGACGACGGTGACGGCGATCCGCTTGCCGCTCCGGGCGATGAACCGCAGGACCACCTCGAACGGGAACCACACCCAGCGTCCGACCCGATTGATCGATGGACTCATCCGTGGCTCACGAACGGAAGTGTACGGGAGGGCACCCTAGCGTAGTGGGAGCTCCTCCTGTCCGGAGGACGCGAGTTCCTGCCACGAGCAGCGGAAAGACCGTGTTGTACCCTGATTCAGGACTGCCTGGTTGCATCTGTTCATTCGAATGTTGCGAGTTCGAGTCTCGCGGAGCCTGTGTAGCAGGGTAGACGCGAACCACGACTACGTTCGGTGGCCGGGGTTGGAAGGATCGAGGAAGGGACGTTCAGCACGGCTCGGGCGGCCCGCGGCCCTGATCGGAGGGTGAAGCGTGAGCGAATGGGAGGATGCCCCGGTCGGTACGGTTCTCGTGCAATTCGAGGACGGCAGTGCGATCGTGAAGAGCGACGGGAACCAGGCCGACATCGAGGAGATGGCCCGATTCTTCGCGGACGTCGAGGTGGGCGGGATCAGCGACGAGGCGCAGACCCTCATTCGGGTGCTCGTCGAGCACGAACTGACCGTGAAGGCATACGTTCCCAAGAACGAACCTCGCGCCTCCGCGCGAGACCATGTATGGATGGTCGCCAACGCACTTCAGGACCTGGGCGTGATCGACTGAACCACGTTCGTCTGGTGGGGGACGAACGTGGGAGACGGGCACCCGCTCGCTTGGTCCGCGGTTCAGGGGCGCGGCGTGGGAGGGCCAGCGATGCGTGCAGCATGGGCCCAGGAGTAGGGTAGGGCGAGGAACGTTGGGGGGGAGGGGTCCCGAGATGAGACGGCGTGCTCCGGCACAATCGATGTTCGGGGAGATGTTCGGGGAGATCACGGGCATCTGGTGGTTATTCCTGATCACCGGGATCGCGTGGGTGATCATCGCGCTCGTCGTCCTGCGGTTCGACACGACATCGTTGGCAACGGTTGGGGCCCTGCTGGGAGTGGTGTTTCTCCTCGCTGGCCTGAACGAGTTCATGATCTGGACCGTTCGGCGGAGCTGGAGGTGGGCCCACTTCGTGCTGGGAGTCATCTTCCTGATCGCCGCGATCGCGGCCTTCGCCACTCCCTACAGTGCGTTCTGGGCGCTCGCATCGATCCTTGGTTTCCTGCTCGTCCTGAAGGGCAGCCTGGACATCATCGTGTCGGCCATGACGAAGGACGTCAACGAGCTGTGGGGGCTCGGCCTGCTGACCGGCATCCTCGAGCTGATCCTTGGCTTCTGGGCCTCGCAGCAGTTCTTCCCCGCCCGCGCCGCGCTGATCTTGATCTGGGTTGGGTTCATGGCGTTGTTCCGAGGAGTTTCGGAGATCGTCCTGGCGTTCCAGATTCGCCGGCTGCACGCGACCACCACGTAACGTCGCGGGAGACCGCGGCGCGTCAGCAACGGAGTCCCATGCCCGCCAGCCATCACGTCACTGGCGGCTCGACCTGACGGTAGATCGGCGTCGTCAGACGGCGCGGGGGCGGCGGCCAACCAGGAGCAGACGCAGGGCGAGGCTGAGGGCAGAAGTAGCCGACACGGCGATCAATGTGAGGGTGGGCCGACCAGCCAGCGACCCCACGGCAACCAGGAGCAGGCGTCCGTCCCTGCCGCCCAGCAGAAACGCCAATGCCCGCTCAGGGGCGGGGACAAGCCCGAGTGCCGCCGCCCGGTCCTTGGTCGCCATGGACAGGAGGGCGCCTGTCGTGGCCGCCACCGCAAGGACGAGCACGACCGAAGGGCTGGCCGCGCTGCCCAGTGCCCACAGTGCCAACCCCGCCAGGATGGCCGCGTCAGCGAGCCGGTCGAGCACCCCGTCGAGCATGGCTCCACGTGGTCGTGCTCTGATCTGAAGGCGCGCGACCTCTCCATCGACCCCGTCGACAACGGATGCCACATGTGCCGTCACGCCGCCAAGCACGCCTTCGCCCGCGGCGAGGAGTCCAGCGGCGAGGACTCCGAGCAGAAACGCCACGAGGGACATCAGGTCCGGCGACAACCGCAACGGTGCCAGGGCCATAGACAGCCGGGTGGAAAGGGGCCGGTTCAGGTACCGGGACACGGGCCCGTCGCTCTCTCGGACCAGCGACCGGCGCAGCCCCACACGGGCCGCCCGGAGGTCCTCGGGGGTATCGACGTCCTGCCACCAATGACCTGGTGGCAGGGGGATCGCGGTGACGGGAATGGTCTGCGAAAGCCGGGTTACCGCGCGCGCCAGGCTGAAATCACCCTCCGCGCCCGCGCGCCGCTGGCATTCGAAGACCGTCGGGGGGAGCAGGAAGACCCCGCAGTCGATCGCGGGCCGCTCGAGGTGCTTCCCCAAGGCGATCACCCGCATCCCTTCGAGATGGACCCGGGTGCCCTCGGCCCAGGCGGATCTTTCGGGGCGAAGGTCGACCAGGACGGCCGGCTTCCCTGCCCGGATCAACCCTCGTTGCGCACCCTCGGTGAAGACGTGATCGGTGGTCTGGAGCAGGAACAGCGGCTCGTCGGCAACCATTTCCTCCGCGGCCGCCAGGGATGCTCCGTTCCCCGCCTCCCACCTCTCGGCGTACACCGCCCGCACCCGTCCGGGGGCGATCCTAGCCACCGCTGCGGCCACTGGATTGGCGCGGTACCCCACCACCACGACGACCTCCTCCAGGCCGAGCGCAAGGAGGGATCGCACGGCCCGTTCCACCAGCGGCAGCCCTCCCAGGCGGACCAGTGCCTTGGAGCCGCCGCCGGTCATGGGGTGGAACCGCTCTGAGCTGCCCGCGGCCAGGAGGACCCCGATCCGGGGGATGGGCCCTGGACCAGCCGATAGAACCGCCCCCGCCGGATCGGGCGCGGGTCGCCTGGCCAGCCGGCCGACGCCTTCGGACGTGACTGTCTCCGACACGCTCCCTCCCGGATCGGAAGTGCCCTAGCCCCCAGGGCCGGCAAGAGTATGGAGCCCGGTCAGCCATGGGGGCAACATGCCCACACGACAGGGTGAGCGGCCCGCTTTC
>JBIOXZ010000178.1:0-2278 GCA_044869895.1 Actinomycetota bacterium
GGCGTGCGCACCATGCGGGTGGAGGAGGGCGCGCACGTCGTGGCCCTGGCCCCGGTGATCACGCAGGTGGAGTTGGAAGAGGAGTAGGAACCTCGGCGAAGGAGGTCGCGGCTCCTTCCTTCGGCAGGGGCACCTTCCGGAAGGTCGCATAGAGCCAGACGTCGTACGCGATCTTCAGGGCGCCGGCGACGACGAACGGCGATCCCAACGCCACCCGCTCCATCAGGGCCCCGGCGCCCAGCGCCCCGAACGGGCGGGTCACATATCTCGCGGTGTTGGTGAATGCGGCCGCGGCCGTCCGTTCCCTCGGATCGACCATGGCGACGACGTAGGCCTGTCGGGCGGGCACGTCCATCTGGGAGAGCGCGTAGCGCGCCAAGAGGGCGGCCACCGCCCATCCGAGCGTCGGCATGAACGGGACCAACACCAGGAGCACGTTCGACGGGAGGTGCGTGAAGACCATCGTGTTCAGCAACCCGATCCGGGACGCCAGCCGTCCCGACGCGATGGAGGAGCCTGCCTGGAGGAGGCCAGCCACGAAGAACACCAGTCCCATCGAGGCCGGGCTCGCT
Source organism: Actinomycetota bacterium (assembly GCA_044869895.1). GTDB lineage: Bacteria > Actinomycetota > UBA4738 > UBA4738 > HRBIN12 > AC-69. The sequence continues at coordinate 573 of JBIOXZ010000178.1, forward strand.
CCGAACTTCCGGCCGAACCAGAACACGATGAATGTCTGCACGACGAATCCACCCGCGAACGAATCCATCCCGAACAGAGCGGCGAGCTGGATCACGGTTCGCCTCGAACGATCCAGAGGGCGGGGACGCGCGCTCCGGGATGCGGGTCCCCCTCGTCGCCCCGCTCCTCGACCCACACCCTCGGCGCGCCCCCCCGCCCTTCGACTCGCATCCTCCAAGCGGCCCCCGCCCGTCTCGACGCGCGCAGAGAGACGACGCGCCAGGGCTGCGCACACAATCGCGACGGCCGGAAACGCGAGCAGCCATCGCTGGTCCGCGGGGAGAGCAGGGACCAGGCGTCTGAAGGCATCGGGGCCACCGGCGGTGAGGGCGCCGATCGCCCCGGCCAGGTACGCGACCGCGTTGTAGCGGCCGAACACCATGGCCCGTATGGCCGCCGGGGCGCGTCCCATCATGGCCTGCTCCAATGAGGTGATAGGGCCGGACTCGTTCGGGTCGGTCGACAGCGTGCCGGTCAGGGCAGCCAGGACGAGCAACGGAAGTGAGCGTGTTAGCGCGAACACTGTTCCGGCGGCCCCCATGACGAGCAGGAGGCCGACGTAGGCTCGCCGGCGACCGATCCTGTCGCCGACGAGCCCCAGGGCGATCGAGCTCCCGGCCATGCCTGCGAGCATCGCCGTGAACACCACGCCCACTTCGAAATCCGACAGTCCGCCGCTTGCCAGCGCGCTCCCGAGGAGCACGCTCCCGAACCCGTACAGGAATGCCCGGAGCGCCTGGATTTCCAGGATCAGCCGCAGGTCACTCCTATCGGTTCGGGCCTGGTCCACGTCACCCCCCGAGCGGGGCCCATGATCGCATCCCTGAACGCGGTGGCCGGCGGCGGGTTCGCTGCCGAGGCCCTCCTGGTCCAGGAGCAGGGGGCGGCCCAGGTTGGGATCCCGAGGGAACCTCTTCGCTGCCTGGGGCGGTCAAGGGTTGTTGCCGTCGGGGTTCCGGCCGCGTAGAAAGACGGGGTACCCGAGGAGTCCGATGGACGAACCTGGCCTGGCAACCCACCGCACGCCCACAGGCGCGGCCACTGCCGCGTCCTCGGCCGAGACGGTGACCACCATCCCTCCGGAGATCGCCGGAAGGCCGCGGAGGAGACCTCGCCAGACCCGGGTGGTTCTCCGGAAGGTCGGGCCGTGGTCGGTGTTCAAGTTCTCGCTGATCTTCTACCTCTGCGTGATGACCGTCATCCTCCTGGCGCTGGCCATGCTGTACGGGATCCTGGGTGCGATGGGGGCGCTCGAGCACGTCACCGAGTTCGCTCGGAACCTGTTCGCTGACAAGTCGTTCTCGATCCACGGAGACTGGATCTTCGCCCGGCTCACGGTGCTCGGCTTGTTCATGGTGGTCATCTGGTCGCTGATCAACGTGTTCATCGCATTCCTGTACAACCTCATCTCCGACGTGGTCGGCGGGATCGAGGTCACGCTGGCCGAGCGGCACTGAAGGCGCGTCGAGCGCCGCGGACGAGAACGCCCAGGTCAGACGGAACATTGACAGCCCGTTCGAGCCATGCGTAGGCTTGCCGAGAGCCGGGGGGAAGAGGTCATCTGGCGGCTCCTTCGGGGCCTGTAGCTCAGCTCGGTTAGAGCGCATCCCTGATAAGGATGGTGAGGCAGCACGGCCCAACAGACTCCACCTCGAATCACCAGCTC
>JBIOXZ010000179.1:0-8381 GCA_044869895.1 Actinomycetota bacterium
CGGGTGCCACACATTGATGGGGTAAACGACCGCAGCCGTCAAGGTAACAAAACCGGAATTAGCCAACCAGGCGGTGGGGGTCGACGTGTCGCTGGGGATGCTGGACCAGGCGGCGCGGGTGCGGCCCGCGCTTCGCCTGGTCGCCGCGGAGGCCATCGACCTGCCCTTCCGGGACGCGACGTTCGACGCCGTCACCGCGAGCTTCGTCGTCTCGCACTTCACCAAGTATCAGACGGCGCTGTTCGACATGATCCGGGTGCTGAAGACCGGAGGCCGGCTGGCCCTTTCAACGTGGGCCGACGGCGACCGCGACGAGCTCCAGAAGACATGGCTGGAGCTCGTGGAGGGCGCGGTCGGCCAGCAGATGCTCCTCGACGTCCGGGCCCAGGCGCTGCCGTGGGCGGACCGGTTCGCCGACCGGACGGCCATCGAGGAGGCGCTGCTCGACGCGGGGCTGAAACACGTCCGGACTGAGCGCCGGGAGTACCGGTTCGCCTACCCCCTCCAGGACTACGTCGAAGGCCTGGGCACGTGGTCCACGGGGCGATTCCTTCGCTCGATGCTCGGCCCCGAGAGGTGGGAAACCTTCCGCCGCAACGCCCACCGGGTGTTCGCCGATCGGTTCTCCGATCCGATCAACGACTTCCGCGACGTCTGGCTGGCGGTAGGGGCCAAGCCCTAGCCCGGGCGGCGGGACGGTCGCTTGGCCTGGGCCAGCACGTACTGCACCAGCGTGCGCGCCGGCACGCCGGTCGCGCCATTCGGCCAGTAGTCGCCGGCCTTCTCCGGGAACGCCGGGCCGGCGACGTCCAGGTGAGCCCAGGGGATGTCTCCCACGAACTCGGCGAGGAACAGCGCCGCGGTGATGGCCCCGCCCCACCGGTCCTTGCCCGCGTTCCTGACGTCGGCCACGTTCGACCTGATGAGGCGGCGGTAGTCGCGGTACAGCGGGAGCTCCCACCCGGGCTCTCCCACCGTCTCCCCGGCGGCCAGGATGTCGCGGATGAGGGCCCGGTCGTTCCCGAGCACGCCGTAGATGTCGCGTCCCAGGGCCACCATGCAGGCCCCGGTGAGGGTGGCTGTGTCGATGATGGCCCGCGGCTTGCGTTCGGCCAGGTAGGCCAGGGCGTCGGCCAGGACCAGCCGACCCTCGGCGTCGGTGTTCACCACCTCCGAGGTCTTGCCGCCGCGGTGCCGGAGGACGTCGCCGGGACGGATGGCCGAGCCGCTCGGCATGTTCTCCGATGACGGGATCGCCGCGATCACGTTCACGTTCGGCTTCAGCCGGGCGATGGCCTTCATGGCCGCCAGGATGGAGGCCGCGCCGGCCATGTCGGACTTCATCCACTCCATCTGCGACGCGTCCTTGATGGACAGCCCGCCGGAGTCGAAGGTGATGCCCTTGCCGGTCAACGCGATGGGGGCCTGGCCGCTCGAGCCTCCCCGGTACTTGAGCTCGACCATCCGTGGCGGGTTCGCGCTCCCCTGGCCCACGCCGAGGATGCCGCCGAACTTTCCCCTCTTGAGGTCGGGCTCGGTCCAGACCTTGCACTCGATGCCGACCTCCTTGGCCATGTGCGCCGCGTGCCCGGCAAGGTCCTCGGGCGTGAGGTCGCCGGCCGGCGTGTTCACCAGGTCCCGAGCCCAGGCCACGGCGTCGCTCACGATGTCGCCCCGGGCGATCGACTCCTCCAGGCTCCGGACCACGGCCCTCCCGGTCCACCGGGGCGACCCGAGGATCGTGACCGTGCGAAGGGCTGGCTTCTCCGGATGGTCCTCGTTCTTGCCCGACTTGTAGCGGTCGAACCGGTACGAGCCGAGCAGCAGGCCCTCCACGGTCGCCTGCACGGCATCCTCCGGGGACCGCCCCACGACCTGAGGGAACGTGGTGGCCACGGTCCGTCGCTTGGCCAGCTGGGGCGCGACCCGTCCGAGCGCGCGGCGGAGCGAGTCGGTCGTGACGTCCCGCCGCTTGCCCACCCCAACCAGCAGCACCGACTTGGCAGCCACCCCCAGCCCGCCGGTGTTGGGGACGAGCAGGGGCTCACCCCGCTTTCCCTTGAGCTTGGCGTCGGCGTACAGGGCCAGCAGGTCGGTCCCCTTCACGTCCCTCACCCCGGGGCCGGCCTCCAGGCCCTCGTAGACCGGGAGGACCAGGACGTCGGTGCGGACGGTGGCCGGGGAGTCGGTGGAATAGACGAACGTGGCCACGGCGAGCTCCTTGTTCGTGCAGGTGAGCGGCCTAGTCTATCCATCCGTGCACCGGGGGCGACAGGGGCGGCGCCCCGCTACGCTTTCGCCCCGTGGATGCCAAGGACCTCCGCGACCTGGTCAGGTTCTCCGAGGACGGACCTCGCCACGAGCCGCTCTACGAGTCCGACCACCTGTGGTCGGAGGTCTTGTGCCTCCAGGGCGCTCAGGGCCTCGGCCCCATCTCCGACCCGGACTCCGATGCGATCTGCACGGTGGTCGCCGGCCGGGTGGCGGTCCAGGTGGAAAAGGGGCGCAGGCGCTTGGGCCAGTGGGGCACCGTCCTCGTACCGGCGGGATCCGAGCTCACGATCAGGAACGCCTCGGAGGAGCCGGCCGTCATCCTCCTCGTCGCGGCTCCCCCGCCGACGCCGCGGGCCGTGTACGAGTAGGGCCGCCCGGCGGACGGGTTCGCCGAAGGACGAGGAGCGAGAGGGCGAAGCCCGCGGCGAAGCTCGGGATGCTGGCTCCGAGCCTCGAATCGAACAGGGGGAACGGCAGGTGCAGCCAGTCGTGGAAGAGGGTCCTCACGGCCTCGATCCACCCCTGCGGCCCGGTCGGCGCGCTCCAGTGGTACAGCAAGAATCCGATGGCCCACGGCACGAGGGCCCGGACGTTCATCCCGGTCGGTGAGAACAGCGGGCCCTCCCCGTACCACCCTCGGCGAAGCACGAAGTAGTCGGCCATGAACACGGCCGCCAGCGGCACGAACACGGACCCGATCAACAACAGGAACAGCTCGTAGCGGTCCATGGATAACGCCAGGGCGAGCAGGAACCCCACCGCACCCACCGCCGCGGTGAGCGCGCGCTGCGGAACGTCAGGCAACACGTTCTGCGTGGAGACCGCGGCCGAATAGATGTCGGCGAACGCGTTGTCGCTCTCCCCCACGAGGAGCGCGATGAGGACGACCGCCCCGCCGGCGCTGGCGGCGATGGCCGTGCCGATCCCGAACACGTCAGCCCCGGCCCCCGCCGCGAGCACGAGGAGCACGCCGAGCGCGTAGAACCACGCGTTCCCGGCCAGGTAGCCCCAGTACGTCCCGGCGAAGCCGCCGGCCCCGGGCCGAGCGAACCGGTTGTAGTCGGCGACGAGGGGGAGCCAGGAGATCGGCATCACCACGACGAGGTCGACCGCCAGCCAGAACGGCAGGCCTCCCCGTCCCGGGCCCCGCCAGATGGCGCCGAGGTCGGCCGACGCCAGCACCCTGGCGGTGATCCACAGGGCCGAGCCGATCAACAGGTAGATGCCGAACCGCTCCAGCCACCGCCGGACGACGAGGATCGGCCCCCCGACGGCCAGGAGCGTGCAGACGACCGCGACGAACGCCAGCCAGAAATGCGAGGCGTCCAGGCCGAACAGACGCTTGGAGGCCACGTTGGCCACTTGTCCCATGGCCCAGAACTCGACGGCCGTCCACCCCACCAGCTGGAGCAGGTTGAGGGCGGAGGGCAGGAACGAGCCCCGCAGCCCGAGGACCGGACGAAACAGCACCATCGATGGCACGCCCTCCCGCTCGCCGGCCAAGCCGACCAGCGCCAGCGGAAGGCAGCCGATCACGGATCCCACGACGATCGCGAGGAGGGCGGTTGGAAGCCCGAGCGCGGGGACGAGGAGGGCGCCGGTGACCATCACCAGCAGCCCGACCGAGAGGTCACCCCACAGGACCGCCAGGTCGAGGCCGGACAGTCGACGGCGATCGGTCGGCACGGGCCGGATGCCCCAGGACGGCGCCTCGCGTTCCAGGGCCCGCTCGAGGCGCTCGTTGAGGCGTGACATGGTTCGTGTGGAGTCTACGCGCGAGATGTGGCTACGCTTGGTGATGAACCGTCCGCTCCAGGTTCGAGAGCGAGCGGCGCATGAGCCGGTGCATGAACGGCCGGTACGCGAGCAGCAAGAGCTCACCGAGGATCGGAACGGGCAAGGCCAGCTCCTCGGTCCAGGTGAACCGGGTACCACCTCCGGCCGGCTGGAGGAGCCATTCCCCGACGCCACGAACCAGGCTCCGGTGGGCCATCACCAGCCGCCGGGGGGGATCCCACACCGTGACCTCCAGACGGTCGGTGAGCAGCGGGACCCCCAGCACTCGGGTACGCACGGCGACGATCACGCCGGCGCCCCCGCGATGCGACGTCAGCACCCGTACCGACGCGGCGTCCTGGATCCACGTGATCTGGTCCTCCCACGCCAGCAGGCGGCGCCACGCTTCCCCGGGAGGCAGGGCCAGCTCGATCTGCGCGGAGACCTTCATGCCGGCGAGTTCCCGCCCGGGCACGTCATAGGCCTGGGGCGTCGCCAGTCTTGGGAAGGGTGCGGAGCGTCTCGGGGATCGACAGCAGCAGCGCCAACGCGACCACAACCGGGAGCGCAGCGATGGCGAAGGCCGGGCCGTACCCCCATCGGTTCGCCGACACTCCGGCGACGAGCGGACCGAGCACGAACCCCAGGTCCCCGACGAACCGGAACGCGGCCACGGCGCTTCGCTGCGTGTCCTCGGTGGTGAGGTCGGAGAGCATCGCCGCCTGGGGCACGCCCGAGTAACCCGTGATCAGGCCGAAGATGCCGAGCCCCACCATGTACCTCACCGGCGTGGAGGCGAGCGGAAACAGGATCAGGGAGGCGGCGAGGAGCGCGTAGGACGGGAGGATGACGGCCCGGCGACCGATCCGGTCGGTCGCCGCCCCCGCCGGGAACAGCACGGCGAACTCCGTGACCGACGCGATGGCCAGGCCGAACCCGATGCCCACCGGCGAGAGGCGGACAATCTCGTGGCCGAACAGCGGGATGAGCGTGCTGTACACCCCGGCGATCATCCACGCGTACCCCCCGTTCGCCAGCAGCACGGCGACGAACGAACGATCGAACCGCAGGTGCCGCAGGCCACCGGGGCGAGACTTCGGCCGCTCGTCGGGGCGAACGGTCGGGATGGTTCGCGAGAACACCACCGCCGCCACGAAGCACGTTCCCGCGTATGCCCACAGCGTGCTGGCGGGGCCCAGCCAGTCTGCGAGGACGCCGCCGAACGGCTGACCGGCGATGATCCCGACGTTGAACGACGCGTACCAGACGCTCGTGACCCGGCCGACGCGGTCACCGGGGACCGTGCGCAACACGAACGAGAGCATGCCGGCGAAGAACACCGCGGAGCCGGCGCCGCCCGCGCCGCGGAACACGACGAGCAAGGGGAAGGTCGGCGCCACGGCCGCCAGGGCCGTCGTGGCGCCGACCACGGCCGCGCCGACGACCACCGCGGCCCGCTCCCCCAGCCGGTCGATGATCACGCCGGTGAACGGGTCCACCACGAGCCGGGTGACGGAGAAGGCCGCGATGAGCACCCCCACCGCGTCGAGGCTGACGCCGAAGGACCGCGCGTACAGGGGCAGGATCGGGGAGACGATCCCGAACCCCATCATGATGACGAACGTGCCGACGACCGCGGCCCGGACCTCGGGGATGCGGAGGATGGCCCGGTATCGCAGCTCGCCGGGATCCCTCACGGCGGGCAGTCTACGGGTGCGGTCGGGCGGCCCGGACAGCCGGTCGCTTGCGCGGCCACCTCCCATCCTCTTCGATAGCCGCGATGCCCGGAACCGCGAGCACCGCGAGCGGCGCGATCGTCGCCACGTCCCTCGTCACGGCGAAGGGAACGGCACCGTCGCAGGGTGCCGACCTCGGCGTGCCGACCGTCATCCAGGAGGCCGGGGTCGCCTGGGCGGACGGCGTAATCACGTTCGTCGGGCCGGCCGACGAGCTGCCCGACGGGGATCCCCAGGTGTTCCGGGGCTGCACCGTCGCGCCGGGGTTCGTGGACTGCCACACCCACCTTCCGTTCGTGGGATGGCGGGCGGACGAGTTCGAGCTCCGGCTGGCCGGCCGGAGTTACCGCGAGCTCCACGGCGAGGGGGGGATCTACCGCAGTGCCCGGCTCCTCGCCGAAGCTTCCGACGACGAGGTGATGGCGTTCTGCCGGCCGCTCGTGGCGGAGATGGCGGACCACGGCACCACCGCCGTGGAGCTCAAGACCGGATACGGCCTGTCGGTGGAGGGTGAGCTTCGCCACGCCCGGCTGGCCCGACGGCTGGCTCAGGAGGCTCCCCAGGCAGCTACGGTGACCCTTCTTGCCTGCCACGCCGTGCCCGAGGTGATGGAGCGCGAGGCATGGGTCCGGATGGCATGCACGGAGCTGATCCCGGCCGCCGCCGCCGAGGGCCTGTGCGACGCGGTGGACCTCTACGTCGAGGACATCGCGTTCACACTCCAGGACCTGCGGGCCGTGGCAGAGGCGGCGGCCGCCGTCGGCCTCCCGGTGCGATGCCATGCCGACCAGCTGGGACCCTCGGGGGCCGTCGAAGAGGCAGTCAAGCTGGGGGCCAGGAGCGCCGACCACCTGAACAACGTGAGCAACGAGGGCGTTCGGGCGCTTGGCGAGGGGGGGACGGTCGGGGTGCTGCTCCCCTCCTCGACCGCGTTCATGCGCGCCGTGCCCCCGCCGGTCCGCACGCTGGTCGAGACCGGGGCGGCCATCGCCCTGGCTACCGACTTCAACCCCGGGACCTCGCCCGTGCTGTCGATGCCTGAGGCCCTGGCGACCGGCTGCACCTTGTATGGACTGACACCGCTCGAGGCGCTCACCGCATCCACCCTGAACCCGGCCTGGGTGCTGGGGATGGCGGAACGCTCGGGCTCGCTCGAGGTGGGCAAGCGGGCGGACCTGCTGGTCCTGGAGGGCGAGGCGTTCCGCCAGGTGCCGTACCGTCCGGGCCACAACCCGGTGCTGCACGCGTATGCGGGCGGGGCAAGGATCGGCGGTCGATGAGGCGATTGGCCTTCGGGGGCCTCCTCGCTCTGGCGTTCGTCTGCGTGACGGTGCCCTCCGCGCTCGCCGCGGCGGGGGCGGTCACCCTGTCGGCCTCGGCCTCGACGATCGACTTCGGTGAATCGGTCCGCCTGTCCGGGGAGATCTCGCCCCCTGCCGGCGGAGAGGCCATCGACATCGTCGATGTCACCGGAGCCGTCCTCACCACCACGACCACCGGCGCGGCCGGCCGCTTCTCGGCCTCGCTCTCGCCACGGGCGAACGTGACCCTTCACGCGGTCTGGGGGAGCGACGTCAGCCCGGATGTATCGATCGGCGTTCGCGCCGTCGTGACGGTCCATCTCGGACCAGTCCGCCTGTTCGATGGGGCCGCGGTCCAGGGAACGGTCGCGCCCGCGGTGGCGGGCGCGACGGTCGCCGTCACGCTCATTCGGGACGGCAGGCCGGTGGCCGACCGCAGCGTGGGCGTGGGCGCGGCCGGGGGCTTTCGGACGACGTTCACCATCGAGCGACCCGGGACCTACCGGGTCCGGGCGGCGTTCGCCGACCCGGACCACCTGCGAGGCACCGCGATCGACGGACCCCGCTCGACCCCCCTTCCGTCCCTTCGGATCGGGTCCAGCGGGATCTTCGTGCTGCTCCTGGAACAGCGGCTCGTGGACCTCCAGTACCGGCTGGTGGACATCGACCGCCGATACGACTTCCGCACCGCCGACGCCGTGCTCGCGTTCCGCAAGGTGCAGCGGATGCTCAGGGTCTCAACGGTCGACGCGGGCATCTGGCGGGCGCTCGCCCACCCTCTCCGTCCGCGACCGAGATCGAGCACGAGCGGCTTCCACATCGAGGTCGACCAGTCGCGCCAGGTCCTGTATACGGTCCAGGACGGATCGGTGACCAACATCTTGCACGTGTCGACGGGGAAGGCCAGCACGCCGACTCGAGACGGATCGTTCAGCGTCACCAGCAAGCTGGCAGGGTACAGCGATCACCTGCTGTACTACCCGAGCTTCTTCGACGGGAGCAGGGCCATCCACGGATGGCCCGACGTGCCCACCTACCCAGCCAGTCACGGCTGCGTGCGCGTTCCGTACTGGAACGCCAAGTGGATCTACGGGCTGGCCGCGATCGGCACCCGGGTGATCGTCTACCACTAGTCCAGGTCGCCGACCGCCGACTCGACCGCCCCGACCAGCGTCCCGCTTCGGACGAGCTCGGCGGCCGCTTCGATGTCGGGGCCGAGCTCGCGGTCGGCGTCGAGGAACGGGATCGCCTCACGGATGGCCTCGCGCGCCGCTCCCGTCCCGCCCGCGGGCCG
>JBIOXZ010000180.1:0-4605 GCA_044869895.1 Actinomycetota bacterium
CCGTTCACCATGTTCCGCTTGAGGGCCACGCCGCGCCCGAGATCGAACGTCAGCACCAGCATGCCGATCAGGCAGATGAAGCTGATGGCCACGATGGCCAGCACGGCGCCGTGTTCCTCGTCGCGAACCCGGAGCAAACTGAACCGCCTTACTCGCATCGGAACACCGCCTTGATGTTCGAGGTCACGGTGACATTGCTCCAGAACGGGATGTTGATCTCGAGGGGTTGGTCCCACGAGACCTGCACGTCTTCGCCTTGGGTGGCGTCCGTGCACCCGTTCGGGGCCATGGGCCCGCCCACGATCTGGACGGTCGCGGGTTCATTCCAGTCGTACGGGGATGCGGCATTGTCGATCGAGTCCTGAATGTCGCAGTCGCTGAAATCAGTGGCCTTTACCGCGGCGCACCGAGCACCCTCCCTGGCCGCACCCTGATACAGCTGGTACTGGCTCCACACCCGTCCGAACTCGAGGACCCCGAACAGGATCAGACACAAAACCGGCAGGATGATGGCGAACTCGACGGCCGCCACTCCCTCCTCCCGCGAGATGCGTTCCCTGATGAGTCTCATGATCGTGCGCCTGCCTCCGCCTTCGTCTCAGTGACCGACTTCTGTCGGCCCCTCACTCTCCCCCCCTTGAGAGTGAGCGGCCGACGAGGCCGCTCTTCGATGCGTTTGTTACGAACCTGTTGATCCGGAGACACCACCGAGGGTGTCCGCTCCCTGCTGGAACACGCCGGCGATGGCGGTCCCGAGGGCGATGGCCGCGGTGATGATGGCAATCGCGATCAGGACGAGCAGCAGCGCGTACTCAGTCGCCACTGCGCCGTCTTCCCGCCGTAGCCGGGTGCGCATCTGCGTCACGAAGCTCTGTGCTCCGACGTAGAGTGCGAGAAACATCCGTGCACCTCCCTTCGATAAAACTCGGCACCCAATGCTTCTCGTGCCTTATCGGTAAGGTAGGGGACAGGCTTGAAGCTGGGTATTCCGACTTCCACGGACTCTGCGTACGAAGTTCTACGTAGGATGATTGCCCGCGCTTCAGTCGCTCTTGGGGCCGGCCGAGGATGGCAGGTATGGCCGGCCCCAGGTCCGCGATCGCCTCTGCACCCCCCGGAACGCCTCGGTTGTTTGCCTCGGCGCTGGCGAGGATCCGGCTCTCGCATGTCTGGGCGACGACCGCGGTCGTCGTCCCCGTCCTCCTGATAACAGCGACGCCGCTCGCCGCGATCGACCTGACCTACCACCTCCGCGCCGGCGACATCATGCTCGACACGCACGCGATCATGCGGAGCGACGTCTTCACCGCCACGGCGTACGGCAGGCCGTGGCTCAACCAGCAGTGGCTGTCTGAGATCGTCATGACCACCGCGTTCCGGCTCGCCGGATGGTTCGGGCTGGTCGCGCTCCGCGCGCTCCTGATGGCCGTCGTTCTCGCGTTCGTGTTCCTCGCTTGTCGCGCGGCCGGTGCGGCGACCAAACGCGCGGCATGGCTCACGCTGGTCAGCGGCATCCTGCTCACCGGAGCCTTCAAACTCCGACCGCAGCTCCTGGGGATGGTCTGCTTCGCGGCGACGGCCTGGCTGGTGACGCGCCGCCGCACGCATCCCGAAGGCGTGTGGATCGTGGTACCCATCACCGTCCTGTGGGCGAACCTGCACGGGAGCTTCTTCCTGGCCCCCCTGATGCTCGGGCTGGCGTGGATCGAGGACCGGTGGGTCCGCGGACACGCATCACGCACGCTGCTGCTGGCCGGGCTCGGCAGCCTTCTCGCCACGATGGTGAACCCCTACGGCTATCGGGTGTGGTCCTACGCCGCCGACCTGGCAACGAATCCGGTCATCCGCAGAACGATCACCGAGTGGCAGCCCCCGACCATCCGGAGCTACACCGGGGTCGTGTTCTTCCTGTCGGTCATCGTGGTGGCGGCGGTGCTGATCGCCAGGGTGCCCCGACCCGTCCGGTGGGGGTCGCTGCTGTCGCTCGGGGTGTTCCTGGCGATCGCCCTTGCCGCCCTCCGCGGCGTGTGGTGGTGGAACATGGTCTTTCCGATCGTGCTCGCCGGCGTGGTGCCGGACCGGCCGGCCGTCACCGAGCGCCGGGACCCGGCCGGACCCCTGAACGCCGCCATCGTCGGCCTGCTCGTGGCGGGGGTCATCGCAGCGATGATGCGGTGGATGCCCTACACGGGACCGGCGATGCCGGATGCTGAGAAGCTGTGGTTCGCTCCGGTGGGGATCACCCGTGAGCTCGACCGGATCCTGCGACCGGGCGAGGTACTGTTCAACCCACAGGGATGGGGCTCGTGGCTGGAGTTCGAGTTGCCCCAGAACCCCGTGGTGGTCGACTCCCGCATCGAGGTCCTTCCCCAGAGCGTGTGGTGGACGTACTACGACGTCTCGGCGGGGGTGGAGGGTTGGCAGGCGACCTTGGACGCCTGGCACGTGGACGTGGCCGTGCTGGCGCGAGACCAACAGTCCGATCTCATCCCGAGGATGAAGTCCGACCCTGGCTGGGAGCTCGTCTACGAGGACGCCGAAGGGCTGATCTTCAGGCGGGTCGCGACGCCACTCCCAGCGGCGGGGTCCTCGGTCGGCGCGATCCCTCGCTCCAGCAGGTAGACGGCGGGAACGGCCGCGAGCAACGCGTTCCGGAGCAGGAGGAGCGCCTTCACCGACCACAAGGCGACGTCGGGAAGCGCCGAGGTGTACGAGACGAACAGCAGTCCGCTCACCAATAACAGGGCGACCAGCAACCACCGCACGTACCCCGTTCGCTCCGTCCAGGCGATGGCGGCCCAGGGGGCGAGCCAGAGCATGTATGGGGGCGAGAGGAGCGGTGCGGACAGCATGAGGATCGACACCGCTGCCACCGACGGAAGGCCGATCTCCCGCGGCTCCCGCCGTGATGCCCGATACCAGACGGCCGCGATCCCGACGATGGCCACGCCGAGCAACAGTGCCTTGGCCCACCCCGGCGCGACGCCCAGCCGCGTGGAGTCGTTGATGGAGACGAATCCGCCGCGTCCGAGGGCCCACAGGATCGAGCCGATCACGCTCTCGTACTCCCATCCCGGAGAGTGGCGCTGGGTGGCCACCTGCAGCGGGCCCGACGGCCCGCCCCACCACACCCACCCGAGCGTGCCGAGCGCGAGCGCCGCCACCGACCAGGTGAGCGCTCGCCGCTTCCGCTGCAGGACCAACACCGGCAAGATGGCAAGCGGCCACACCTTGGCCAGGATGGCGGCGGCGAACGCCACGCCGCCCAGCCGCTCGCGCCCTCGAACCGCGAGCGCCACCGCACTCACGGCCAGCGCCACGGAGATGAGGTCGATGGTCGTGAACAGGAAGCCGAGCAGCGGCACGGTGAGGAGCAGGTAGAGGACCGCGGCCCTTCGGCCCCAACCGAACGCGAGCGCGGCGACGGTGACGAGATCCCAGAAGACCATGAACCACACGAGGTTGGCGCCGGTCTGGTTGCCGTTCGTTCCGGCCACCAGCTCGATAGCCCCGAGCGACACGGGTGGGTACTCGATGGAGAAGTCGCGGTAGGGCCTGCCCTCGGGCGCCGCGATCTCCGTGAACCTGGCGACATAGGTCGTGGGCCGAACCGGCGTCCCGGATTCGAACCGGTGAAGGGAGGTCGAGAGCCCCACGGCATGGGCGGTGATCCCGAAAACCAGCAGCGCGAAGAGGAGGAGCGGCCCGGCCACGCTCCTCCAGTCCTGGCGCGAGATCCTCGCTTCGGCCATTACTCGTGCGTCCCCACGGAGACGAGGCCTGCGTCGGCCGCCAGCCGGATGGCGGCGACCCGGGTCCCCACCCCGAGCTTGCTGTAGATGCGGCCCAGGTGGGTCGTCACCGTGCGCTCGCGCACGCCAAGGCGCGAGGCGATCTGACGGGCCGTGAGGCCTTCGGCCGCGACCTGGAGCACCTCGCGTTCCCGATCGGTGAGTACGGTCTCCACCAGCCGACGGCGTTCGATCCCCTCGGCGATCGCCCCCATCCATTCGGTCGGAGGACCGGCCAGCACCATCTCTCCGCTCGCACCCCTTCGGACTGATTGAAGGAACTCGACTGGGTCGGAGCTCTTGTCGACGAACCCGTCGGCCCCCGAGAACAGGGCCCGCGAGATCGACAGGGGGTCGGCGTTCGCGCCGCAGGCCAGGACCGATAGACCGGGGAACTGGTCGCGGATCGTTCGGATCAGCCAGTAGGAGTCGTGCTCCCCTTCCAGTCCCAGGCTGACCAGCACGCCGACATGGCCCCTGCGGATCCGCCGGATCGCCTCGAGCGCCTCATCGGCAGTCCCGGCCTCCTCGAGCACATCCATGTCCGGTCGGTCGTCGATCATGAGGGCCAACGCGGATCGGACGACGGGCAACGGGTCGACCACGATGACGCCGAGTCGCAGCTTGGAGACCATCCCCCTCCGTATCGGCGGGACCGTGGGCTGATGTAGCGGCTCAGCCGAGCTCGATCAGCCCGAGATCGGCCGCCTTGGCCAGGGCCTGAACCCGGTTCGACGCATCGAGCTTCCGGTACAGCTTGGCGACGCGGGCCTCCACGGTCCGGGCGGACACCCCCAGCCGGTTCGCGACCTGC
>JBIOXZ010000181.1:0-5308 GCA_044869895.1 Actinomycetota bacterium
GCACTTGCAAAGGGGACGACATGCCGTCCCCGTGCACGGACAGGAGCTCCGGAGCGAGCGTTCGCCCGCATCTCAGTTCGTTCCGAGCCGGCCGCCTGTAACAGCTCCGCGAGATGACCCCGGCGGGCGCCCGCGAGCCGCGACTCGTCCTCGACGTCCGGATCGAGCTCGCGCGCCGCGTCCCAGAACAGACTCAGAGGCCTCGCCCGCCGGCGTGATCCCAGACGCAGGCGGCCACGACTCCATGCGTTCTGGTCACCCGCGCCATCTCGCGAAGCCCCACGACGGGATCGGCCATGAAGTGAACGACGAGCTGCGCCAAGGCCGCGTCGAAGAGCCCGCCGCGAACGGCAGCCGTTCTGCAGCCGCCCGCTGCACTCGCACTCCGGCATGCCGGGCGCGAACCGCCGTAACGAAGCGTTCAGAGGGATCGACGGCCCATACGTAGTCTGCCCCCAGCCGCCCGACGAGCTCGGTCGTCAGTGCCCCGGGACCACAGCCGACGTCGAGGACGCGCTGACCCGCGGCCACACCCGCTGTGCGGGAGTTTGGGGTCTCCTCCAGCCAAGGCAAGCGGCGCCAAGGTCACCGACGTCGCCACCCGCTATGGGGAACTGCTTCATCAGCGAACGCTTGCGCCCGCTCTATCGTGAGACGAGCGACCTCCGCCGAGGCGCATCAAACGGCAACGGCCGCGGCGACAGATGTGCCCGCCGGGGCCGCAAGCCGGTTCACGGAAGGAAGCAAGTACATCCTTGGTTCGAAGTGGCGATCGAGATCTGGCGGCCGTCACGACGTGGGTCCCCGACGAGGAGCGGCGAGCGCCCTCCTCGAACATCTCTGGGGACACCCAGCGCCCCGTACGCGGGTTCGTGGCTTGGCCCGACTCGTCCCGCTGACTATGCTTCGAACCACCTTGGCGCCTGCCAGACAGGGGGGCGGCGATGCGAGTTCGAACACGCGAGCTCGTGGAATTGCTCGGGGTTGCGGCCGCCGTCGTCGCGTGGCTGGGATGGTTCCAGATCGCCCCCGCGCTCGGCTTCCCGACCATCGGGCCGGCCGCGATGCTGAATCGGTTGTTCCTCCCCGACTCCGATCCGGGTGTGTCGTTGGGGTGGATCCTCACGGTGCTCGGCCTGATCGCGGTGGCGGCGCTGTACACACTGGCGAGCGCTCGGAATTGGATCAGGCCGGGTCCTCTGGCTGGGCTGCTGTGCGGACTGGCGGCATGGGCGATCGCCGGGATGGTCCTCATGGTGATCATCGGTCACATCTCGCCACCGACACCCGCTCCGCCGGCTCCTCCTGGCCCGCCCCTCCCAACAACGCCGGATCCGATGCACGCGACGTTCCTGATGCTGCACCTGGGAGCGCTGGCACCCGTGGAGGCCCTCGCGGCCTGGCTGCTCTTCGGCGCCGTCGTGGGAGCGACGTCCGTCTGGATCGAGGATGCGAGAGCCGGATCCGCCGCCCGATCTCACGTCACGGGGATCCTCCCGGCGGGCCTCCTCGCCCTGGCCCTGGCACTCATCGTGAGCGGATGGATCGCGGGCTCGCGGACGGCGGGCGCTCTCGGTCAGGCACCCGGCGGCGTCCGGAGTCGCGTCCTCGCAACCGGGCCCGCGGAGGCCCTGCCCGAAGGAGCCGTGTTCGTGAGCGTCATCGAGCTGCGCCAGGCGCCCGGGGCGACCCTCGGACCACACGCCCACGTGCCCGGGTTCGCCTACGTGCTTCGAGGAAGGGAGAGCATCTCGTTCCCCGGCGAACCGACCATGGAGCTGGACGCTGGAACGGGCGGGTTCATGGGCGCTCTGGCGATCCACTCGCACGAGAACCGGGATCGGGTGCCGGCAGCCTTCCTCGCCGTCGGCCTCCTCGTCATCGGCATCGCGCTCTCGGCCGTCTCCCTCGCCAGGATCGCTACCCGGCGGGCGGTGATAGCAACGCTCGGCGGTCTGTTGATCGTGGCCGGTGCGCTAGCCTTGTGGGACCCGTGGGTCAACGACTGGCTCTTCATTGGCGTGAGGCCCGAAGCAGCTCGGGGTGGCGTGATGCCGCTCCCCGACGCGTCTCGCGTCTACGAGTCGCCCGACCTGGACGGCCTATCGGCCGGCCCGTACACGGAAACCTTGCGGCTGATCACGATCCCGGCTGGGGGCCAGGCCTCCGTCGAGCGGGAGCCGGGACCGAAGACGTTCCTGGTGCTGAGTGGACGGGGAGCGATCCGAGTGAACGGCGAGCCGCCGAGCCCGTTGGGCACGTCCGGCGCGGCGCTGGCCCAACAGGGGGCCTCGGTACTGATCACGAACCCGGGGGAGGAGACGCTGTCATTGCTCAGCTTCAGCGTGGTCGGTTCTGGCGAAGGCCAATGAGCACGGCCTCGCCCTAGCCTGGAACCCACGTGGACTCCCCGACCCACGCCGCTGCACCGGCCCTCCCCATGGACCCTCGGTGGCGCGGGATCCTGCGCGGCGAGACCCCGAGAGCGCTTGGGCCCCGACTCGGCCGCCGCCTCTTCGGGCTCATCCCCAGCCCGTGGCGGTGCAAGTTCTGCAACGCGCCGTTCCGAGGGCCCGCGGCTGGGGGCTTTCGATGGATCGGCTACTCCCCCTCCCGCAAGAACCCGAACATCTGCGCCCGCTGCATCGAGCGGGCTCCGGAGGGAGGCGCCCTCGTTCCGCTCAGCGTCTTCTTCGCCGACGTTCGCGGATACACAGCGATCGCCGAGAGTCTCTCGAGCGTCGAAGCGACCCTGCTGCTGAACCGGTTCTATGAGGCCGCGTCGAGGGCCCTCCTCGCGCAGGAAGCGGTCCTCGGACAGATCGCGGGAGACGAGGTCATGGCG
This sequence comes from Actinomycetota bacterium, assembly GCA_044869895.1. Taxonomy (GTDB): domain Bacteria; phylum Actinomycetota; class UBA4738; order UBA4738; family HRBIN12; genus AC-69. Next base: position 2,846 of record JBIOXZ010000181.1, read on the forward strand.
CTCTTCGTCCCCGGACTCGCGGGGGCGCACTACCCCTCGAAGGCCGTCGAGGCGGGCCGAGCCCTGCTGCACGCGATCGGATACGGAAGGCCCGAGGGGAACTGGCTCAACGTGGGCGTGGGCATCTGCTCTGGCGAGGAGTTCGCCGGAAACGTGGGGGGCGGAGGGTTCAAGGACTTCACGGCCCTGGGGGACGTCACCAACACGGCCGCGCGGCTACAAGCCGTGGCCCGCGGAGGCGAGATCCTCATGTGCGCGTCGACGTATCAGACGGTTCGCGACCGCTACCCGGACGCGGAGCGGGTGGAATTGAAGCTCAAGGGCAAAGGGCTACCGGTCTGGGGATTCCGACTCCGAGTCGCGTGAGCGGACATCATGGTCGAGACGATCGTCGCCGCGGCGCGGCGCGGTGGGCCGTACCACCGTTCCTTCGCCTCCGGCATTGGCCGTCGAAGATCGCGCTCACGCTCGGAGGCTGAACGTCGCTTCCATCTGCACGAACGCCCCTGACGGCTGTTATCCCTTTCGTCCGGTTCGCCCCGGGGGCACCACGCTCAGGAGCCTCTGGTATCAGTTGTGAGGAGCTGGGCGCATTTTTTCGACCCTGGACCGTCGCCGCCCCTGGCGGCATCTGAGCTCTCGCGAGCAATGCCCCAGAGCCCCTCCACAACGTCCAGAATGACGCGAGGCAGGCACCATCCTGGTGGATGACGCGGCCCGGCGCCTTACGGTCCCGAAGCAGACCTTCCGGGCCGAAGCGTCTTGCGCACCACCGGCCGGGTGGGCCTCCGTCGGGCCACTTCCCGGAACCCGGCGCGGTCGTAGATGGACTTCGTGCCGAAGAACATGTCATCCGGGTGGCTTCGTTCGTCCTTGTCCACGGGATACGCCTCCACGAGGCGGGCGCCGCACGACCGTGCGTAGTCCACGGCTGCGCGGAGCATCCGATTTGATAGACCCCTGCCACGGGCCCTCCGGTCTACGAAGAAACACACGATGGACCACACCGGTCGATCATCCACGGGCTTCATGACTGGGGACCGGCGGAGCTTCGCGTAGTCCTCTCGGGGCCCGAGCGAGACCCAGGCGACCGGGACGCCGTTCTCGTATCCGATGAGCCCTGGCACGGTGCCCCGGTCAACCAAGGCTTTCATCGCCTGCCGGTTCTCTAGGCCGACGCCGGTGCCCGTTCCGGTCTTCCGGTAGAACATGCAGAAGCAGGTTCGGACGATGGGCCGATCGAACAGCTCGATCAGGTCGGACCACCGTTCCTTCGTGACCGGGTGCGCTTCGAACGCCATTCGGGCCAATCAACCTACCCGATCCGGAGAAGGGTTGGTCGTCCCGGATGGAGGATCACCGCCCTCCCACCGCGACTCGCGATCATGGCGAAGGCAAGGTCATCCACGCCCCGGACCCGAGGCCCAATCCGGGAAGGGGTGATCCTGGGTTCACTGACCGCCGCCCTTCCGAAAGGCGTTCACGTCGGACCTTGGCGTGACGGGCACGAAGACGGAGCACATGCCCTTCTACCTGCGGACATTTCTTCGAGTTCTGTCCAGTTGGGTGCACTGGGGAGAAATCGTGGAGTCGACGGGGAGTCGTCCCGGACTCCGCCGTCACCCCTTCTCGCCCACTTCCTTTCGTCGCGTGATGGTGGCTCGATCCGGACTTCCGGGACCAGGGCCTCGATCGGTCGCGCGCCATGCGGGGGATGCCACGGGCGGGCGGGCATGCCGTATCGTCTCGCCCGGTGAACGAGCTCCCGTCGATCCATCGACGTCACGTGGAGGCCTTCACGAGGGCGTCCGGACCGTTGACTTCGGCCCGATGGTCGACGGCTTCAGCGAGGACGCGGAGATGGTCTTCCAGGGCGTCCCCGCCGGCCCGTTCGCAGGACGAGCGGCGATCACCGACGTCTACCGTCACCAGCCTCCCGACGAAGAGATCGAGATCCTCGATGCCCGCGAACGCGGCGGGACGATCGACGCCGTCTACGCTTGGCGGCGGGAGGCCCCCCGGCCGGCCGGATGCTGCTGACCCCGGGGGGGTGAGCTGATCGAACTCCTCGTCGTCACGTTCGAGCCCGGAGTGTCGCTCCTCGACCCACCTCTGTGGACCAGCGCGTCCAACGTGCCCATCCGGTCGGCCATCCGCGCGACGAGCGTGGACACGAACCACCGATGCTGGAGCATTGCTCTAGAGGACCCGAGCGGTGGCACGTTCAGCGGTGCCGGCGGCTTCCCTACTTCCCGAAGCGAGACGCTTCTGCTAGCGGCATTCGATCCGTTCGGCGAGGCACCGCACTCGACAGTGAGCGGGCGCACGCCCTGCTGCCAGAGGGTTGCTTCAAGCCCTCTCGGGGGTTGACCCATGCGGGCCGTTCAGCCACCATCGGACGCGGTCGTGCAACAACGGCCCGCCATGCAGCTAGACATCCCACGCTTCGAAGTTGTCAAGCGA
>JBIOXZ010000182.1:0-3575 GCA_044869895.1 Actinomycetota bacterium
ACAGTTCCCAGGTATTGTTGAATTGAACCTTCGCACGCGTTCCTTGCTCCCCTTGCCCAGTACCCGGACGCTTCCCTCCTCCATCTCGAGGTCGTCGACGTCGAGGCCGACCAGCTCGGTCACTCGAAGGCCCGCCCCGTACAACATCTCGAGCACCGCTCGATCCCGAAGGCCCGCGGGGGTCTCGTCCGGAGGTGACGCCAGGAGCCGCTGGACGTCCTCGACCGAGAGCGGCCGAGGGAGCGATCGAGGGAGCTTGGGGCGGACCACCCCTGCGGAGGGGTCCCGGTCCGCCCGACCCTCCCGCATGAGGAACCGATGGAACGATCGCACCGATGACAGGGCTCGGACCACCGAGGTGGCCCGGTAGGGCCGCCCCTCGTGGTGGGTCGAGGACGACAGCCGGGCGATGAACCCGGCCACGGCGGCGTCGTCGACGGCCCGCGCGTCGCGTATCTCGCGAGACGCGAGGTACGACGCGTAGCGCGCCAAGTCCCGCCGGTACGCAGAGAGGGTGTTCGCGGACAATCCCCGTTCCACCGAGAGATGATCGAGGAACCGCTCGATCTGGGTCGACATGACCTCCGCCACTGGCCTCCTCCGGCGTGAGCTAGGACAAGCCGTCGACGAGGCTACCGAGCGGCACGAATGCGAGGTCGTGGGCCTCGGCCACGCCCTGGTTCGTCACCTGCCCCGCGTAGACATTCACGCCGTGTGCCAGCGCACCATCGAGCCGGACCGCCTCCTCCAGGCCGTGCGCCGCGATCCCGAGGGCATACGGGAGCGTGACGTTCGTGAGCGCGTACGTGGAGGTGCGCGGGACCGCGCCGGGCATGTTCCCCACGCAGTAATGGACCACGTCGTGCGCCACGTACACGGGATCGGAATGGGTGGTCATGTGGGCCGTCTCTACGCAGCCGCCCTGGTCGATCGAGATGTCCACGATGACTGCGCCGGGCCGCATGGTTCGCACCGTGTCCTCGGTGACGAGCTTCGGGGCCCGGGCCCCCGGCACCAGCACGGCGCCGATCACCAGGTCCGCCTCCGGCACGAGTTGCTCGATCGCCAGCACGCTGCTCATCACGGTCTGGATCCGTCCCCGCTGGATCTGGTCGACGAATCGCAAACGGTCGACGTTCTTGTCCAGGACGACGACCTCCGCTTCCATCCCCGCGGCGATCCACGCGGCGTTCAGCCCGGCCATCCCCGCGCCGAGCACCAGGACCCGGGCGGGGGCGACGCCCGAGGCCCCGCCCATCAAGACTCCCCGCCCCCCATACGGCCGCTCGAGGAAGTTCGCCCCCACGTGCGGGGCCATCCGCCCTGCGATCTCGCTCATCGGGGCGAGGAGCGGCAGCCGGCCGTCCTCGAGCTGGACGGTCTCGTAGGCCACGGATGCCACCTTTCGCTCGATCAGGAACTCGGTCAGTCGCTTGTCCGCGGCGAGGTGGAGGTACGTGAACAGGACCTGGCCTTCCCGGAATCGGTCGTACTCCTCGGGCTGGGGTTCCTTCACCTTCAGGATCATGTCCGACGTGTCGAAGACCGCGCCGGCGTCGGGCAGGATCTCGGCTCCGGCGGCCGTGAACAGCTCGTCCGAGAGGGCCGAGCCCTTGCCGGCGCCCGCCTCCATGACCACCTCGTGGCCCGCTCTGGCGAGCTCGCGAACCCCCTCCGGCGTGGCCGCCACCCGGAACTCGTTGTCCTTGACCTCTCTCGGGATCCCGACGATCACGTTCGGCTCCCTCTCCTGGCCAGGATGCAACAGAAGCGTACCCGACCTCGCCGGACAGGCTTAGCAGGAGGGGCTCACCCGGCGGATCTCACCCGGGGGATCGTCTCGCCCTGGCCAGGAGCAGCGCCACCGCAGTCTTCGCATCGCGCACCCGGCCGGCGCGCGCCGCGGTGACCATCTCGTCGAGCGGCCGGCGTAGCACCTCGATCCCCTCTTCCGAAGGCCCCTCCTGCCGGTCACTCGTCCACGCCTCGAACAGATGGATGTACTCGTCGGCGAAGCCCGCGGAGGTGTAGATGCCCCCAAGGAACTCGAGCGATCGGTGGCGGTACCCCGTCTCCTCGAACAGCTCCCGGGCCGCACAACCGAGTGGGTCCTCCCCGTCCACGTCGAGGACGCCCGCCGGGATCTCCATCAGGCTCCGGCGGATGGCCGGGCGGAACTGCCGCACCAACAGGACATCGCCGTCCGGCGTCACCGGGAGGACCGCCGCGGCTCCCGGATGGCGGACCACCTCGAAGTCGTGGCCGTCCCAGGACTCGACCTCGACGCGGATCAGCCGTCCGGCGAAGCCGTGCCTGGTCGATCGGGGCTCCACCGAGGGTCCGTCAGCTGGAGACGGGGACGGGGCGCTCCGCCGAAGCCGTTCTATGGGCGTGCGCCGCTCCCACGAACTCCCGGAAGAGGGGGTGCGGGCGGGTGGGCCGGGACCGGAGCTCCGGATGGAACTGGCCCCCCATGAAGAACGGGTGGTCGGGCAGCTCGATGATCTCCACCAACCGTCCGTCGGGCGAGAGGCCAGAGAACACCAGCCCGTGCTCCGAGAGGATCTGATGATAGGTCGGGTTGACCTCGTAGCGGTGCCGGTGACGCTCGTAGACGACCTGTTCCCCGTAGGCTGCCGCGGCCCTGGTCCCCGGCACCAGGTGGCAGGGCTGTGCCCCCAGGCGCATGGACCCACCGAGGTCGGAGACGTTCTTCTGCTCGGGCAAGAGGTCGATCACCGGGTGGGGGGTCGCCGGGTCGAACTCCGAGGAGTTCGCGCCCTCGAGGCCACACACGTTCCGCGCGTACTCGATGACCGCACACTGCAGCCCCAGGCACAGACCGAGGAACGGAACTCCACTCTCCCGCGCGTAGTGGATCGCCTCGAGCTTTCCCTCGATGCCCCGCCACCCGAACCCGCCGGGCACCACGATGCCATCGATACCCGACAGCACGGTGGCGGCGTCGGCCTGGTCGAGCTCGTCCGACGACACCCACGTGATGTCCACCTCGGCACCGTGGTGGAACCCCCCGTGGCTGAGAGCCTCGATCACCGACAGGTAGGCATCTCGGAGATTCACGTACTTCCCCACGATCGCGATCGATACCGGGTCGATCGCAGCATCGATCCGCTCGATCAAGCCATTCCACTCGGAGAAATCCGGCTCGGCATCGATCCGGAGATGGTTGGCAAGCTCGCGATCCAGACCCTCCTTGCGAAGCAACGGTGGCACCCGGTAGATGGAGTCGGCATCCGGCGCGGAGATCACGCCGGAGATCGGAACGTCGCAAAGAAGGGAGATCTTCTCCTTCAGGTGGCGCCCGATGGGCCGGTCGGAGCGGCACACGATGACGTCGGGCTGAAGGCCCAGCGAACGCAGCTCCTTCACCGAGTGCTGCGTCGGCTTGGTCTTCAACTCCCCGGTGGGGCCGATGAACGGCATGAGTGAGACGTGGACGAACGCGCAGCGGTCTCGCCCGACCTCGTTCCTGAGCTGCCGGATGGCCTCCAGGAACGGGAGGCTCTCGATGTCGCCGACCGTGCCGCCGACCTCGACGATCAGCAGGTCGGCGT
>JBIOXZ010000183.1:0-2172 GCA_044869895.1 Actinomycetota bacterium
ATCTACGCACAGCTCGCCGAGGGCGTACAGGAGCTTCGCAGCCGCCTCGGCGGCCTGCCCTCGCCCGTCGAGGCGGAGGACATCTGGGGTGACATCTGGTTCCAGGAGGCCCACAACTCGACGGCGATCGAGGGGAACACGCTCGCTCTTCGAGAGGTGGAGATCCTGCTGCGAGAGGGCAGAGCGGTCGGTGATAAGCAGCTCGCCGAGTACATGGAGGTCCGGGGGTACGCGGACGCGGCCCAGTGGGTGTACCAGCAGGGCCTGTCCGAGGGCGACTGGACGAGCGGAGACCTCATCACGTTGACCGAGGTTCGACACGTCCACACGCTGGCGATGTCGAAGGTGTGGGAGGTGGCACCACACACTGACGCAGGCCCGAACGAAGGTCCGGGCTCGTTCCGCCAGCACAACATCCACCCGTTCCCAGGTGGCATGCGGCCCCCCGACTGGCCACAGGTCCAGGAGCTCACGACGGACTTGGTCGCGCGCGCGTCGGCCCTGCGCGATGCCGCCGATGGGCCATTCCCCGAGGCACTCGCCGCACTTCACGCGGAGTTCGAACGGATCCACCCATTCCTGGACGGCAACGGCCGGGCAGGGCGCCTCATCATGAACCTTCTCCTCATCCGGCTGGGCTACCCCCCCGCGATCATCCGCAAGGCAGAACGGACCCGGTACTTGACGGCCCTTCGTCGGGCCGATGCTGGCGATCCCGGTCCTCTCGGCGAGTTCATCGCTCGGGCGATCATCGACTCTCTAATGCGCTTCATCGTCCCGGCCGTCGCGGGACCGGCGAGGCTCGTGCCGCTCGCGGCCCTCGGTGACCGTCAGATCTCGGCCCGTGCACTCCGTGCCGCTGCCGAGCGCGGGCGCCTACGAGCGCTACGGGACGAACGAGGCCAGTGGCGGAGCACACGCAACTGGGTCGACGAGTACCGCGCCAGTCGATACAAGCGCCACGGGAGCCTTGAGTAAGACGAAGCCGACGCTGCGCCCTACGCGGGACGCCGGACCGTCAGCCGGTGAGCTGCGTTGCCAGCTCCTCCGGTTGGCCTACGGGTAGCCGGCACACGAACCGTTCGCATACGTAAGCAAGGGCCCTGCCGTCGTCGGCGACGCGATCGCGGAGCAGCGGTACCTTCTCCCTCGATTGCGCGTCGTCGGGGGCGGCAACCGCAAGCACGTGGTTCGGCAAGAATCGTTTGGTGGTGACCTCCGCCACGAGCGCTCGCGTGTCCTCGCCCTCGGGATCGCCGATCACCGCCACCTCTGGAACGCGCGACACGTACAGGTCGAGGGCGGAGAGCGCCTGTCCGAATCCGTGCGGGGCTTCGGCCATCTGCTCGCGCACGAGCCGGAGCGCCGAGAGACCCGCCCCCTCGTACTCCTGCTCGCCGGTCATGAGCGCCACCCGCTGGAGCACGTCAGCCGCCGCCGAGTTTCCGGAGGGAACGGCGTTGTCGAATAGCTCCTTCGGCCGCAGCACGAGCCGCTCGGCGTCCGACCCGGTCTGGAAGAAGCCGCCGCGCTCACGGTCCCAGAACAGTCGGAGCAGCTCATCGGCGAGGGCGCGAGCCTCGTCGAACCACCGGACGTCGAACGTCGTCTCGTACAGCGTGAGGCAGGCGTCCACCATCAGCGCGTGGTCGTCGGCGTAGCCGGATCGTCCGGGCTTGCCGTCGCGCCACGACCGAAGCAGTCGGCCGGAGCCATCGCGAAGGCGCGTGAGCACGAAGTCGGCCGCTCCGACGGCGGCCTCGACGTAGCGCGGCTCGCCGAACGCCCGCCCCGCCTCTGCCAAGGCCGAAACTGCCAACCCGTTCCACGCCGCCAGGACCTTGTCGTCGGTAGGGGGACGCACGCGTGACTCGCGGATCTCGAACAGCTTCCGTCGTGCGCCCTCCACGCGTTGGGCGAGCTCTTCCCGGTCGTTCCCGAGCTCCTCGGCCACCGCCTCGACCGGGTGGGGACGCCACAGCACGTTCGTCCCTTCCCAGTTGCCGCGGGGTGCCGAGCCGAAGACCATGGCCACGTCCTCGCCGGCGACCGAGACGAGCTCGTCGTAGGGCCAGACGAAGAACTTGCCCTCGATCCCTTCCGAATCGGCATCCTGCGACGAGAGGAAGCCGCCGTCGGGATGCCGCATCTCGCGCAGGAGGTACTCGCAGG
>JBIOXZ010000184.1:0-9869 GCA_044869895.1 Actinomycetota bacterium
TTCGCGGCCCGGGTCGCTCCCCTACAGCTAGGTCGGGAGTGCTAGCCGTAGAAGATGACGGTCACCCAGAAGCTGCCGTTGGAACGGATCACCCCGACAGCCGCGTGATCGAATCCCGTACGCAGGATGTTCCTGCGGTGCGGCGTGCTTCTCATGAAAGCGCCCTCGAGGCCGTCAAGGGTGGACCCGAACCCCACGTTCTCCCCGCCGATGGACCAGTTCAGGCCCTTCAGCTTCGAGGTCAGGTCGGCGGTGTGGAACAGGTAGCCCTTCGTCGCCATCTGGCGACTGTGATGCGTGGCATACCTCGAGAGCACAGTGTTCAGCCTGAGGACGGCCTTGTCATGCTGAGCGCGGTCATCGTTGGTGAGCGAGAGCATGTGCGCGCGGCGACGGTGATCGGTCGATGCCGACGCCCGGTCGGCCGAGATGCCCTGGGCGAGCAGGACGATGAGCAGGGCGAGGGCCACGCCGGCCAGGGTCCGATCCAGTGCCCGCACTCGATCCATGGCCGCCTCCCAACCCGTGCGCCCCGGTGGAGACCGGGTCTCCGCGCTTCCTTCCAGAAGGAGATATCGGTCGGACGGGGTCCCCGATTGAGGGGACGGATGACCTAGTCAGGCGCGATGGGCTGGGCGTCAGGTGGCCGAGCCAGGCGGCGGTGCCGAAGCGCAGGCAGTCGCTCGCGCACCCGACGGACCTCGTCGAGGTCGAGGTCGGCGAACGTGACGCCAACCCCCTCGGGGGCGCGGGCCAGGACTCGACCCCACGGATCGACCGCCAGGCTGTTGCCGAAGCACCGGCGGTTTTGTTCCGGCGGTCCCCACGTCCCCCATTGCGCGGGGGCCAACACGAATGCCTGGCTCTCGATGGCTCGGGCCCGGATCAAGACGTCCCAGTGATCGGTGCCGGTCTCGAACGTGAAGGCCGAGGGAGCGAAGATGATCTCGGCGCCCCGGCTGACGAGGGCGCGGTACAGCTCGGGAAACCTGACGTCGTAGCAGACCGACAGTCCCGCCACGCCGAACTCCGTCTGCGCCGCAACGACGTCCTCCCCCGGCGAATACGTGAACGACTCGCGGATCGGCGGCTGCCCCGGCAGGTCCACGTCGAACAGATGGATCTTCCGGTACGACGCGACGAGTTCCCCGTTGCGGTCGAACAGCAGGCTCGTGTTGAACACCGCGCCGTCGTCGCCGGCCTCGAGCACGCTTCCTCCGAGGATCCACATCGAACGCGCTCGCGCCACGGAGGCCAGCCACTCGCTCGTCGGCCCGGGGACTGGCTGAGCGACCTCGCGGTGGCGCCTGGCCGAGCCCATGTACGTCCACACCTCGGGAAGGGCGGCGATGTCGGCTCCCCCATCCGCGGATCGGCCGAGCAACTCGCCCGCCTGTGTCTGATTGGCCTCGATGTCCTCGCCCGAGCTCATCTGGCACAGCGCCACCCTCATCGTGCGCATCCTACGATTGGCGCATGCCGATCGGCCGGTACACGGTGATGGACGGGGACGGACACGCGGTGGGGAGTGAGGACTTCCGTTCTGCCCCGGGCCCGGCGGGATGGCGGTACTTCTCCGACATCCAGACGACCTTCCCGCAGCCGCACCATGAGGTCGTGGACCTCGTGGCGGACGCCGACTGGAGGCCGGTGAGAACGAGGATCAACACGGGCTCGCACGAGATCCTGTTGATGGCCGAGGGCGAACACCTGACCGGCTATCGGGACGGCGTCGCGGTCGACGTGGGCTGGGGACCGGACGTCGAGCTCGACTACGCCTCCCCGGCCTACAACGTCGTCACGGCGAGCCGGCTGGGATCCCGAACGGCGGAGTTCGACGTCGTGTTCCTCCAGCCGGTAACGTGCCAGCCGGTCATGGAGCGGCAGCGCTACGCGCATCTCGGACAGGACGAGGTGGCGACCCCGGCCGGACGGTTCGCCTCGGTGCACTGGCGGTACACCGCCCTCTCCTCCGGCTGGAGCCGCGACCTGTGGATCGCCGGTGACGTCGTGGTTCGCTATGACGGGCTGTACGCGCTGGAGTCCTACGAGCCGGGCGCGAGCGGACCAGCACCGCTCGCCTGAGAGGAACGCCATGGCCAGGAAGCGGTGCGAGTGGGCCGACGGAGGCGATGTGGTCATGCTCGCGTACCACGACGAGGAATGGGGAACACCGAGCCGGGACGAACGCCACCTGTTCGAGATGCTGATGCTCGAGGGCGCGCAGGCCGGGCTGTCCTGGCAGACCATCTTGAACAAGCGGGAGGGCTACCGGCGAGCGTTCGCCGGATTCGATCCGGCGAAGGTCGCGCGGTTCGGCGAGGAGAAGATCGAGCGATTGATGCGCGATCCGGGCATCGTCCGGAACCGAGCGAAGATCGACGCGACGATCTCCAACGCTCGGACGGTGCTGTCGATTCGGGCGGATGTCGGGCCGCTCTCCCAGTACCTGTGGTCGTTCGTCGATGGACAACCCATCAACAGCAAACGCCGACGCCTGGCGGACATCCCGGCCGAAACGGCGGAGTCCCAGGCCATGAGCAAGGACTTGAAGAAGCGGGGACTCCGGTTCGTCGGACCGACGATCTGCTACGCGTTCATGCAGGCCGTCGGCATGGTGAACGACCACGAGACGACCTGCTTCCGGTGGGCAGAGCTCGACCGCTAGTCCTCCGAACGAGCGCGGATCCCGCTGGTCTACGACCCCCCGATCAGGGATGAGGGCCATGCCACCGCGGCGGCATCGCCTGCGTCGACCTCGGCAGTGACAGGATCTCGGTCTTCGACAGTGTCCGGCAGATGAAGGATCGCCTCCATGCCCTCCGGATGACGCTGAAGCTCGACCCGGCCTCCGATCAGGTCGGCGATCTTGCGCGCGGCGAACAGGCCGATCCCCAGTCCGGACTTCGCTCGGGTGCTGGACTGATCCTCCTGTGTGAACGGATCGAAGGCCCGCTCCATGAACGCCGGGTCGATGCCCGGGCCGCGATCGCGCACCCTGACTTCGACCTCCCCCGAGGTTCGGGCGATCGAGATGTCGACCGCGCTCCCCGGTGGAGAGAACTTCAGCGCGTTCTCGATGATGTGCCGCAGGAGCGGCGTGAGCATCGCCGGATCGCTCATGACGGTGTCTCCGTCCGGATTCACTACGACGCGAACTCGGGTATGGGCATCGAATGACGAGAGCCCATCGACCACTCCCTGGATGACTTCGCTCAGCGCTACGGGCCGGCGTTCCACTTCAGCCTGGCGCTCGATCCCTTCGGCCGTCGCGAGCAGGGCCTCGACCAGGTCATGCAATCGATGGCTGGCATTCCGAAGGCTGTCCAGCAAGGAGCGTCCGTCTCCGGCCACCAGGTCGTGCCTCTGGAGGGTGCTCGAGACACCTTCGATGATCGTGAGCGGGGTCCTGAATTCATGCGACACGGTGGCGATGACGGCGGCTTTCCGAAGGGCCAGATCGCGCTCCTCGTTTGCCAGACGAAGCTCTCGATCAGCTTGGCGACGAAGGCGCCGTGAGGCGGTGGCGACGATCCGGAACAGCGCGACATACAGAAGGGCCAGGCCACCCAGGAGCACCAGATACAACCTATGACTATCCCGCGCAACCGCGGCCTCGATCGGCAGATAAGGAAGGTAGAGCTCGAACGCTCCCGCCGGTGCCGGATCACCAGGGAAGGTCAGGGGCACGTACACCTCGAGCAGCTTGCCATAGCTTCGGTCGCCGACGTTCTCCTCCTTGGTGAGATCTGACACCTCGGAGACGATCTGTCCGTCCATCGCATCCTGGAGCTCATGGGAGGAGGGAAAGGCCCGACCGATGAGCTCGGGGTCGTCCGAGTAGACCACGCGGAGATCGCGGCTCCAGATCTTGACCCGCGCGATCTCCTCTCCGACCAGCCCAGCATGCAGGACATGGTCGAGTCGTCGAAGAAGCTCCGGCGTGAGTCCGCCGGTGAGGTCATCACGTGTCAGCTGCGGCTGGATGTCGAGTCGAGCGATGGTCGCAGCCAGTTGCCGGGCGTTCGTCAGCGCTTGATTCCGGATCTGGATCTGGAGCGTCTTCGCGAGGACCAGCCCGAGGAGCACGATCGGGATCAGGCTCACCAGAGCGAACTTCCCCAGCAGGCTGAGCCGTGGTAAGCGGATGGCGACCCTCGACGAGGCCACGACGACCCTTCTCTCACGTTTCGGTCGAGTATCGGCATCGTCACCAGGCGCTTGAGATGCAGGGAACCCGCATACCCGTATCGGCGTCCAAGCTCGGTCGTTCCCGACCGAAGGAGGCACGCCATGCGCCGACGGATCGTGTTCCTGGTGCCCGCCACCCTCATCCTTCTCCTGGCCGCCGGCCCGGCATGGGCCTGTGGCGGGCTGGTGAACGCGAACGGCAGCGTCACCCTGGTCCGCACCACCACGCTCGCCGCCTATCACCAGGGGGTCGAGCACTACGTGACCTCATTCGAATTCGCGGGGGTCGGGGGCGAATTCGGCTCGATCGTGCCGTTGCCGGGCGTTCCGTCGAAGGTCGTGCGGGCCGGGGACTGGACGCTCCAGCGGCTGGTGCAGGAAACGCAGCCGGTGCTCGAATTCGCCGCGCTGGCCACTCGCGCGGCGGCGGACGCCAAGGTGCTGCTCGAAACACAGATCGACGCGCTGGACGTCACCGTCCTGAAGGGCGGGGGCACGGCCGTCGGGAACTGGGCTCGGGAACACGGGTTCCTCCTCCCGCCGGACGCGCCCGAGGTCCTTGACTTCTACGCGAACCGCAGCCCCATCTTCATGGCCGTCCGGTTCAACGGCGAACGGGCCAAGGAGCAGGGGATCTCTCAGGGCGAGGGCACGCCGGTGCACGTGGTCATCCCCACGACGAACCCATGGGTCCCCCTTCGGATCCTGGGGCTCGGCGCTCCGGCCGAAACGCCGGTCGAGGCCGATGTCTACCTGCTGACCGACCGCGAGCCCGCGCTGCTCCCTGCACCCGTCGAGGCGGGTGGATCGAACGCACCGCTCGTCGGCGCGGTCCCGGAAGGGTCGGCCCGCCCGGGACTGGTCCTCGAGCGGAGCGAACCGGCGTCGGTTTCACTCCTCTCCGATCTTCGTTCCGACAAGGGGATGCAGTGGCTCCCCGCATCGGGGATGTGGCTCACGTACATGCGCGTGGACGCCAACGCCGGGGCGCTCAAGTACGACCTAGCCGTCGATGCGACCGGCGCAGGAAAGCCGTCGCCGGTGGCTGCGGGCCTGTCGCCCCGGGACGATTCTGCGCTGAATGCGGCCGCCGGTCGCATCTGGCCGGCAGCGCTCGCGGCCCTGGCCCTGGTTGCCGGCATCGCCACGGGGGCCTGGCTGGGACGGAGCCGGCTCCGTCCGCGGGTGGGGTAGACGCCGTGAAGGGCGGCACGCGCCTGGTGCTGGTGGCGATCGCGTTGGTCGCGGTCCCGGCCGCGTGCCGCCCCGCGCCAGCGAACGAGGGGGTCGAGACGGTGGAGATCACCATCCATTACTCGCACTTCGATCCCGCGACGCTCGAGTTCCTCCCGGGCACGACCGTCCGGTTCGTCGTCCACAACACCGATCCGATCGACCACGAGTTCATCCTGGGCGACACGAGGGTTCAGGACGTCCACGAGCTGGGGACCGAGGCGCACCATCCGCCACGTCCCGGTGAGTTCTCGATCGCGGCGGGGACCACCCGGACGACGACCTACACGTTCACGAAGCCCGGAACGCTCATCTTCGGTTGCCACCTGCCGGGGCACTACGCGTTCGGCATGCGCGGGCTGGTGACCGTGGCCTGAGATTCAGAACACCGGTCCCTCGCGCGCCGGGTACGCTCCCGGCCCATGGACCTCCCCGCCGAGTACGAGCTCCGAGCGCCGACACCGGACGACGCCGATGCGGTGGCCCATGTGCTCGCCGACGCCGGGCAGACCGTCCTGGACGCGGACTTCCTGCGAGACGAGTGGAGCCGGGTCGGCTTCGACCTCGCCACCGACGCATGGGTCGTGGCCGACGGTGGGGGGACGATCGTCGCGTATGGGCAGGTATTGCGCGACGAGCCGAGCATCGTGGAGGGCTGGGGGGTCGTTCATCCCAAGCACCGTGGGCGGGGCATCGGCGCCTCGCTGATGAACCGGATCGAGGAGCGGGCCCCCGCGCTGGTGCCCGGGCTTCCGTCCGTCCGATTCCGCCACGCCATCGACGCGGACGACCGAGCCGCGGCTGCGATGCTTCGGGCCCGAGGCCTTCGACCCGTCCGCCATTTCTGGCACATGCGCATCGATCTGGTCGGACCGGTCGAGGCGGGCCCGACCCCGGAGGGGATCGAGATCACCGCGATCGAGGCTCCCGACGATCTCCCGGCCGTTCACGCGGTCCTAGACGACGCCTTCGCCGACGACTGGGGCCACCATCCCGAGCCGTTCGATCGCTGGGTCGGCGAGCAGACGATGAGCCCGAGCTACGACCCGACGCTCTGGCTATTGGCGACTGTTGGAGGCGAGCCGGTTGGCGCCCTCACCGCGAACGTCTGGGGCGATCGCGGCTGGGTGAACGAGATCGGGGTCCTGCCGCCGCACCGGGGGCGCGGTATCGGGTCGACCCTTCTCCGCCGATCCTTCGCCACATTCGCTCGTCGCGAGCTCCGGTCCGTGTTCCTGAACGTCGATGCGGAGAATCCGACGGGGGCAACCGTGCTCTACGAACGGGTCGGGATGCGGGTCGTCAACCGATGGGATCTGTGGGAGCGCTCATCGGGCGTCTCCCCGTAGTCGCAGGCGGGCAGCCAAGGGGATGCTATTCGAACTCCTGGAGAATCCAGAGGTTTGGGTTCGACCCCAGCCTCCGGTCATCCGCGTACAGGATGCCCTCATTTGGGCGCTGACAATCGTCGTGCGCTGTGCAGGGGCACTGCCACCTCCAACAACGCTCAGAGGCAAGCGCTCAGCGCTCTTGGAGGTGGGGGGACGGTATTCGAACTCCTCGACCAACTGAGGAACCTCCTGGAGGAGTCGTAGACATGGGCTCTTCTCGCCGAGCCAGTGGGACAGGGAAAGCAGCGCCACGATGGCCTGGTTCGCCTTCATCCCGACACTGACCGAAGGAAACTGCGGACCTCGGCCTTGAAGCGCTCTGGGGCATCCATATCGTACGTATGAGCCGCTCGGGGTATGAGCGCAAGCCGGGACCCGGGGTCCTGGCGTCGAGGTCCTCGCCACTCTCAGCGGGGAGCGCACGTCCTTTCCCAATCGGACGACGAAGACAATCAGGCGGCTGATCGATCAGTTCCAAGGCTTGTGTCGACGCTCGGGCTCGTCATACCATCCGTGCTGCTGACCATGCGGAGGGGGAAGGCGCGATGAAGCGTCATCAGGTATTGCGTTCGACGAAGATGTGGATGGTCGCAACGCTCGCAGTTGCCGTGGTCGGAACGCTCGCGGCCGTGGCTCTCGCGTCGCCTGGCTCGGGAGCAACGTCGACGACGCTCGTCACGGCCGACTTCGCACAGACGGTCCACATGAACAGCGACAGGGTCAAGTTCGAGACCAAAGATGCGACAGACGTCCGAGTCCAGAGGATCGATTTCGCTCCGGGCGGCTACTCCGGCTGGCATCACCACCCGGGCATCATTGTCGTCGCCGTGCAGTCTGGTGCGGTGACCCTCATGGATTCGGAGTGCAACTCGGTGACCTACGGGCCGGGCCTTCCAGACGGTGCCGTGTTTGTCGAGGGCGGCGACTCCCCTGTGCAGGCTTCGAGCGCGACCGGAGCGACGATCTATGTGACCTACGTTGCGCCGGACGCCAACCCGCCCGTCTTTCGGATCGAGGACGACCCGCCGCCTTGCGCGTGATGCCGCGCAGAACGGACTCTAGATCGTAGAAGGGCTTCTCACCGTCCGCTCGTGCCTGAGACCTGACGCAAAGTCCTCCCTCCGCAACGTGGACGCGTCGCCCGCGACGGACACTTCCAGGAATCGGGCCCTCTCGTGCACCAACGTTCCGGAATGGAACTGGAGCCACCCAATCAGCCAGAGAGCCCCATCCGAAGACGGGGCGCTCGGCAGGTGCAGACGTCGATCCTTCTAGGTCAGGGGACCACCACGCACCCCGTTGGTGCGTCCGCGGGGATGAGCAGCGGTCCCAACTCTGGCGCTTCGAAGAACGTAGCCACCAGGACCGTCACGCCGCCGCCGCTCGGGTTGAAGGCGGTGTGGACGTCGCCGTGACCGAGGTCGACGAAGGCAGTGCCGGCCGGGTACGGACGTTCCGTGCAGTCATCCGCGCCGACATAGACCAAGGTGCCCTCGACCACATTGACGATGACGGGTCCGGCGTGGCTATGCCACGGGAACTGCGCACCGGGCTGGACCGTGAACCTCGCGGTGACGGTGCGCGAAGGGTCTTCGGCCTTCACGACGTCGGTCTGGCCGCCCTCAAGCTTGCGCTTGATCATCAAGTCGACGTCGTCCGTGAACACCGCCCGGCCGGTCAGGACCTCCGTGGCGATGGGGGGCGGTGCCTCCTGCGCCACCGACGGCAGCACGCCCCCCATGATCAGGCCCGCGCCGATCAGCGCCGCTGCAAGTACAGCCACCCGTCTCCTGCCCATGGTCGCCCCCCTTGAGCCTCCCGAAAGGAAAGCTTCACCCACCCCTAGCAGAACGCACATCATGCATATGCTGTGCGATGTCTACGCCTTTCCGGAATCCCCCTTCGCTCGGAACTTCAAGCGGCGGATCGCCGACCTCGAGCTGCACCGGCCGGCGCCCTCGCCCAACATCCTGGGTTAGAGGTAGACCTTTGCACAGGGTCGCGATCGTCCTAGGCGTGAGGATGACCGGCGGCCGACCGGCGGAGGGGACTGCATCGCCATGAGTAAGGATGCGCGATCGCGTCGGCTTCCGTCGGTACGAACTTCGAGCTTCCGGTTCTCACGCCACCGGACGAGGTACCCCTTCCCTTTCGCGTAGTAGTAGGCCACCCCCGGCCGCGATGTGCCACCGTGCGAGCACCCGGTGCGCACCTGCTCTCGTCAGGGAAGGTCTTCGTGGAGGTGAGGGGATTTGAACCCCTGACCCCTGCCGTGCGAAGGCAGTGCTCTACCGGTCTGAGCTACACCCCCGTGCTCGGCTAGCCTAGCAAAGGCTCACCTTCCTACTGGCCGAGCACGTCCTTGGCATGGCGGTCGAGCGCGTCGCGAAGCTGCCGCTGGACGATGGCGATCGACAGGTCGCCGCGGGTCTTCTCGATCAGACTCCGGGCCACGTCGGTCGAGCGCCGAAGGTTCATCGTGATGGCGTCGGGATAGTCCATCGACACGAGCACGTAGTAGATGTCGTCCATCGCCGAGAGGATGGCCTCACCCCGGTCCACCTCGCCGTGGCGGAGCAGGTCGAGGATGTGACGGCGTCCTTCTCCGATGGCCTCGGCCATCCCGTTGAGGAACGGCGCGTCCTCCACCCCCAACTCCTCCGGAGTGGGGAGCTGGCTCACGCCGGTCACCACTGCCTCGGTGATGCGGGCCTCCGCGTACTCCTTCTGGGCGTCCTGGAGGTACCCGGCGAACCGGATCTCCGGATGATCGCGCGCGGCCACCAGGCCCTCGTCGATGGCCGCCTTCGCCTGGTCCATGAGCCGGTGGGCCTGCTCCCACTCGGAGCGATGGATGGCTCGGATCGCGTTGGCGCACGAGCGAATGGCGCGCCGAGCGGCAGGGAGGGCACGTTCGCGGGCATCCATCCGCTGGTCGAAGCGAAGGCGAACTTCCTCCGATATCTGATCCAGGTTCATCGCGGCCGGGAGTCTAGACGCCGGGCTAGGCGCCGGCCATGCCGACCTTTCGGACCGGCCGGACCACGATGTTGG
>JBIOXZ010000185.1:0-4325 GCA_044869895.1 Actinomycetota bacterium
GGCGGAGAACTGGACGCTCTACGTCTCCATCGCGGTCCTCACCGCGGTCTTCAGTCTGGTGATCGGGACGCTGTTCATCTTGGGGAAGGGCACGGTGCTCCCCGCGCTGTTCGGCGGGTGATCGAGCGGGGGCCGGACGTTTCAGCCGGCCGCGCGGCGGCATTCGGCGCACAGGCCGCTGATGGCGAAGTGCGTGAGGTCGGGCAGGAACCGGCGGTGCCGTTCGATCAGGCGGGACAGGGCCCGGGCTTCCTCCAGGGACAGGTCGTCCTCGACGCCGCAGTTGGAGCAGGTCAGGTGGACATGCCCGGCCTCCTCCGCCCGGTGATACTCGGCCCCCCCCTCCAGGTGGGCGTGCGACAGGACCCCGACCTCCTCCAGCAGGGCGAGGGTCCGATACACCGTCGAGGCGTTCACCCCGGGCATCTCACCCTGCACCTTGCGGGCCAGCGCGGTCGGCGAGATGTGCCCGCGGGTCCGCATGATCTCGGCCACGATGGCCCGGCGCTGGGGGGTCATCCGGAGGCCCTGGGAACGAAGGATCCCCATCACGTCACCGTCGCGCCCGCCCGTCCCGTCGCTCACGGCCGGTCATCCTAGCATCCTGTTGCACCTGCAATTTCAATCGCAGGCGCGAGGGACCGCTCTTCCGAACACCCTTCGGATGTCGCCGGGTCTGGAAAGATAGGCCTGCCATGGGAGAGCGACGCGATGGGTGAGTTCGTCCGGCTGGAGGTCGAGGGCCCGGTGGCCACCATCAGGCTGGACCGCCCGCCGGCCAATGCCATCAGCCGCCAGGTCTCGGACGAGCTCCGCGACTCGGTCGCCGAATCAGGACGGCGCGAGGACGTTCGGGCCGTCGTGGTGTGGGGCGGACCGCAGACCTTCGCCGCCGGGGCGGACCTCAAGGAGATCGCGCAGCTGGGGCAAGAGGACATCCGGCCGGTCGTCTCGGCGCTCGGCGATGCCCTGACCCTCATGGAGGAGCTGCCCAAGGTCACGATCGCCGCCATCGAAGGCTATTGCCTCGGCGGGGGATGCGAGCTCGCCCTGGCCTGCGACTTCCGCTTCGCCGCGCAGGACGCCACGCTCGGACAGCCCGAGATCGCCCTGGGGATCATCCCCGGCGCCGGCGGGACCCAACGCCTCCCCCGTTTGGTCGGCCACGCCCGGGCGCGCGATCTGATCTACTCGGGCCGGCGGATCGGCGCGGAGGAGGCCATGGCCATCGGTCTCGTCGACCGGGTCACCCCCCCGGGGACGGCCCGACAGGAGGCGGCCGACGTCGCCCTCCGATACGCGAACGGCCCGACCGTCGCGCTCGGCGCGGCCAAGGTTGCGATCGCCGCGGCCCTGGTGGACGTACGCCGTGGACTGCGGGTCGAGCACGAGGAGTTCGTTGGCCTGTTCGACACCGCAGACCAGAAGGAGGGCATGGCCGCCTTCCTGCAGAAGCGCGAACCCCGCTTCACCGGCAGGTAGGAGGAGAAACCACGTGAAGGTCAGGCAGGCCACGCTCGAGGACGTCCCGGCCCTGGTGGCCCTGTTCCAGGAACTCGACCGGATGCAGAGCGACTGGCGGGTGTTCACCCCTCGCCCCGGCTTCTACGACGAGGTGGGACTCAAGTACCGGGAGGCCATGAGCACCGAGAACGCCGTGGTCCTGGTGGCCGAGGACGAGGGCGAGATCGTGGGGATGTCTTACGGCGAGGTCCGCATCCCGTCGCGGTTCTCCGACGAGCGGGCTCTGGAGCTCTCCGGGGTCGTGGTCCGGACCGGGTACCGGGGTCGGGGCGTGGGCCGGGCCCTGGTCCAGGAGGCCGCCCGGTTCGCCGGCGAGCTGGGGGTGGAGTGGGTCGAGCTGAAGACCTTCGCCCCCAACCAGGGTGCCATGGCCTTCTGGGAGGGCCTGGGGTTCACCCCCCGGGTCGTGCAGATGACTCAGGGGACGAAAGCCCTGGTCCAGCGGCTGTCGGAGGACTGAGGGCTCGGATCCGTCGTCATCGGCGCTTCATTGCTCCTGCCCCGGGAACGAACCGGGGCCCGGAACGGTTCGAATACCTGGAGACCCGGAAACTCGAGCCAGACGGGCCGTCCAGGTGGGGGGAGCGAAGATGTCACAGGAATCCGTTTACCGCGGGGGCCGCGTCCGCGAGCTCCCGAGAGCCAATCGAACCTACGGGGAGGGGCGGGTGTGCGCCACCCCCGGATGCACCACCAAATTGTCGAAGTACAACCGGTTCGACCATTGCTGGCAGCACGAGCCGGTCCACGAGTACATCTCGCGCGGCAAGCGGAAGTCACGGAAGCAAGCCGCATAGTCTCGGCCGGGCTGGGCAGGCCGTCACCCGAGGGTCCTACGGCCGGTGCGGGCCGGCCGATGGGGCCTGGTAAAGGCGGGCCAGTCCCGAACCGACAATCAATGCGTGACCGCTCCCCCCAACCGGCGGTCTGAGCGGATGCCAGCCGAGACAGAACCGGCCATGCGTGAGGCCGAATGCCCCTTCTGCGAGCGCGTGGTCCTGGTCTACGAGGAGCCACCGCGGTGCCCGCTGTGCGCGTGCCCACTGGACGAGGATCGGATGCGGCCGCACGCGTGGCCCGGCGAGCCCTCGTCGGCAGGCGGGGGCGATTCCTAGGCTCGAGTTCGGTGCTGCCACGCAGGGGATCGAGGTTGATGCTCATGTCGGGGCGACCGCCCTCGCCAATGGCCTCGCGCTTATCACGAATGATCGCGCGTTGGTCAACGCTGTGACGAAACTGGGAGGAGAGGTGCGGAGTTTCCAATGAGCTGCTCCTGGTTAGATCGCCTTTCTCGGAGGGGCAGCCCGACTTGAAGGGCTTAAGCTGGCGCTTTCCACCGAGTCGCTGTCAATCAGTTCCGCTCATGGAGCGACGAAGCTGGACGACCCCTCAGTTTGCGGACTCGGGCGGGGGATTGTGGTTTGGTGGAATAGGGACACGGAGGTTCTCGTGGTCGGCGCTCAGCTGTCAGAAGCGCTGTACTCCATCTTTCTCACCAGCGGGCAAGTCGTCCCGCTCGACCATCTATTCCGAGACGAGGATGAAGACTTGCGATTCCTGTCCATCCCAGTGATGAAGGGCCGCTACTCATCCTTTATGAGCGGGGGCTCGTGTGTGTCACGGAGCAGGGTGTGCTCCGATGGCACCGCCTTCACGATGATATAAGCGCTCGCCTTGTCAGCGCCAAGGACGGAGTGGTCGCGATCGAGAGACAGTGGCCTGTTGAGGTAGCCGGCAAGCGTGCGCTCTACCGCTTGACAGACGGAGAGGAGCTCGTCGATACACAGCGAGTCACTAACCATGAATCACCAGGCCGCGCCTCGTGACGAAACGTGGCTTGCTCTATTAGGAGGGCGATGAGTGGCAGCGATGACCCGGCGCCAGAGAGTTTCGTTCCCCTCTCTTGGACGCGATCCGAGACATCCTGCCAAGCATGAGTACATGGCGCTGGCCATAAGGGTCGCCGAACTTATCGACCTTGCTCATCTGCGGTCCCGCAACCAGCTGGGAAGCTGGGCGGAGGAGAGATGTGGGGAGCGCTGGATCCGTCGCGGATGTTGTCGGACTTCGGCACTCCCTCGATCCGGTGGATGCCGAGACCGAACGAGATTCACTCGAACTCATGCGTCTCCTCCGGTTGGGCGAGCAGATGAAGGCGCAAGGGATCTCGTCGGAGAGATCCGAGTTCGTCGCGTGCTTTTCGCCGCGGCCTGGAGGGGCGGCGCTCGTGAGCACCTGGCCTACCTCAGGATCACAAGCGCGGCCGAGAAGCTCGCGCCGGCTCTTGACCAGGCGACCAAGCAGAGCCGCGAGCCTCCGTCGGCGGGCGGGGCGAACCTAGGGCGACGCGTCACCGAGGACCGTGGCGACGATGGCCCGAGCTTCAGCCAGGCGGTCACCGTCCACGAACAGGCGAACGCCGTGCTCCCAGAGCCTGCTGATCGAGCCGGGCTCCTTGTACCACCGGACCAGTCCAGAGGGGTGAACTGCCTGCTCAGACAAGGTTTCCCCGTCCGCCTGGTAGACACCTGCGAGACAAACTAGTAACGTGAGGCCCTCAGGACAGGGAGGGGGCCACGATGGCCGGTGCGTGGGTCGAGCGGGAGTGGGCCAGGGGCGGCGACAAGCGCAGGACCGGGATGTCCAAGCGGTCGCAGGCGTCCGAGGCCAAACTGAAGTCCGACGGGTGGAGGGTCATCGGGTACTACGTCGGCCACCGGGACCCGACGACCCGCAGGAAGGTGTACGCCCGCAGGACTACGTTCGAGCTCGCCCGGGAGCTGAAGACCAGGCTCGACCAT
>JBIOXZ010000186.1:0-21245 GCA_044869895.1 Actinomycetota bacterium
CACCGTGCGGCGTGGCGAACGTCTTGTGGGTGTTGATGTGGACGATGTCGAAGCCCATGTCGCCCGGCCGGCACCGTCCCAGGATGGCGTTCAGGTTGGCTCCGTCGTAGTACACGAGGCCGCCCGCGTTGTGGACGACGCTCGTGATCTTCTCGATCTCCTCCTCGAACAGCCCCAGGGTGTTCGGATTGGTGAGCATGAGCCCGGCCACGTCCTCGTCGACCAGCTTCTCGAGCGCCGACACGTCGACCAGCCCTCGCGCGTCGGACGGGATGTGCAGGGCCTCGTACCCGGCCAGGCGAACGCTGGCCGGGTTGGTCCCGTGCGAGGAGTCGGGGATGGCGATCCGGGTCCGGGCATTGCCCTGCTTCGTGTGGTGGGCCCGCATGAGGAGCAGGCCGGTCAGCTCGCCGCACGCTCCGGCGGGCGGTTGCAGCGTGGCCCGAGCCATGCCGGTGATCTCGCACAGCGCTCGCTCCAGACGCCACAGGAGCTCCAGGGCTCCCTGGACCGTGTGGTCGGGCTGCTGTGGATGGGCTCGCTGGAACCCCGGGAGCCCGGCCACCGTCTCGGCGACCTTGGGGTTGTACTTCATCGAGCAGGATCCGAGCGGGTACACGCCGGTGTCGACGCCGTAGTTCATCTGCGCCAGGCGCGTGTAGTGAGCCACGATGTCCCGCTCCGCCACCTCCGGAAGCGCGGGAGGGTCGCGGCGCGCGAACTCCTCCGGCACGGCGGCCTCGGGGACGTCCGGCGCGGGGAAGCTGTACGCGCGGCGGCCGGCTCGGGACCGATCCATGATGGTCCCCGATTGGATGTCCGGACCCTGCGTGCGTACCGGGGCCCCGGTCACACCAGCGCCTCTCGCATGGCGCCGGCCAGGGCATCGATCTCCGCCTTCGTCCGCCGCTCCGTGACCGCCACGAGGATCGCGCGCCCATCGGCGTCGGGGAGCGGAACGCCGACGAGGAATCCCCGCTCGATCAGCTCGTCCCGGACCTGGTCGGCGGGGCGGGGAAGCCGCAGCGCGAACTCCTTGAAGGTCGGCGCGCCGGGGAAGAGCGGCTCGACGCCGTGGATCTCGGACAGCCGTTCCGCCGCGTACGCCGCCTTGGCCGCGCACCGCCGGCTCAGCTCGGCCAGGCCCTCGGGGCCCAACCACGACAGGTACACCGTCGCGGCGATTGCCATCAGGGTCTGGTTGGTGCAGATGTTCGAGGTCGCCTTCTCTCGGCGGATGTGCTGCTCGCGCGCCTGGAGCGTCAGGACGTACCCGACCTTGCCGTCCACGTCGAGGGTCTCCCCGACGATGCGCCCGGGCATCCGCCGAACGTCGTCCAGGCGGGTGGCGATGACGCCCAGGTACGGGCCCCCGAAGTTCAGGTGGTTGCCGAGGACTTGACCCTCGGCCACGGCGATGTCGGCGCGCAGCTCTCCAGGAGGTGCCAGCACGCCGAGCGAGAGCGGGTCGAACACCTGGATGGCCCGGGCGCCGCCGGCGTGGGCTTCGCCGAACAGCTCGCGTGCCGGTTCGAGGATCCCGTAGCGGTTGGGATGCTGGACGATCACGGCGGCCACGTCGTGATCGACCTGCGGCTCACCGCCCCGGCCCTCCTTCACAGGGAAGACCTCGGGCTCGTAGCCCGCTCCCCTGCCGTAGGTCCGAAGGGTCTCGAGGTACCGGGGATCGACCGCCTCGGAGACCAGGACCCGGTCCCGGCCCGGCGAGGACCTTGCCAAGTTCACCGCCTCCGCTAGGGCGGTGGCACCGTCGTACAGCGAGGCGTTCGACACCTCGAGTCCCGTGAGCTCGCAGATCATGGACTGGTACTCGAATAGGGCCTGCAGCACCCCCTGCGACAGCTCGGGCTGATAGGGGGTGTAGGAGGTGTAGAACTCCGAGCGCCCCGCCAGGGCCCACACCACGGAGGGCACGTAGTGGTCGTAGGCGCCGGCGCCGGCAAAGCAGACTAGGTCGTCGGCGTTCCGGTCGGTGGCGGCGAGCGCTCGCAAATCCGCCAGGATCTCCATCTCGGAGACGCCCTCGGGCAGATCGAGTGGCCGGTCCAGGCGGACCGAGGGGGGAATCTGGTCGAACAGCGCATCCAGCCCGTCGAGCCCGATCCGGGTCAGCATCTCCCGTACGTCGTCGTCCGTGTGCGGGGCGAACCTCATGGCACCGGGCACAGTCTACGGCCTGGGCGTGCTCCGCTGACCTCAGCCGGTGACGTCCTCGAGCCCGTACTTGGTGACCAGGGACAGGTAATCGCGCTGGTAGAAGATCTTGCAGTTGATACCCGGGTACAGCTCCCGCAGTTTGCGGATCTTCCGGTTTTTCTTCGTGACGAGCTTCTGGTTGAGCGTCGTGATCTCGATGTACAGGTCGTACTGGGGCAGGAAGAAGTCGGGGGTGAACCGCTGGATCACGTTGCCTTGCTTGTCCCACTCGAGGTCGAACGACCGGGGCTCGTAGTCCCAGTCGATCTGGTAGAAGTCCAGCAGGCGGGCGAACTGGCGCTCGCTCGCGTGCGCGAATCTCACGGCATCGCTCTTGGGGGCCAGGGTTGGGGCTGTGGTTGGAGCTCTCACGCGCCTCCGGCCCGAGCGACCTCGCGTCCCCTCCGTCGCGCGCCCTTGGCGATCGTTCCCTCCAGATCCGTCCATACCTTGTCGACGGCGAGCGCGAATACGCCCTGCCCCTTGGCCAGGAGGTCCACCACGGCCTCCGGGGACTCCACCGCGTAGATGCGGGTGCCGTCCGAGACGATCGTCGTGCCAACCTCCGGCTCCTTCAGCGCCCGCAACGTCCCGATGGCCTTACGGACCTGCTGGAGGCTGACCCCGGTGTCCAGGAGCTTCTTGATGATCCGCAGCAGCGCGAGGTCCTGGAACGAGTACAGCCGCTGAGTCCCCGACCCTCGGGCGTCCCGCACAGAGGGCCGGATCAACCCGGTCCTGGTCCAATAGTCGAGCTGCCGATAGCTGATCCCGACGATCCGGCACACGTCGGGGACGCGATATCCCTGCTCGTCCATCACAACTCCGTAATTACGCGACCTGGAGGGCAGGCTATTGCGCCGTGCGCAGCATGTCAATCACCGCAGATTTCCCGACTTTTTTTCGTTGGCAACGACCTGCGTCTTTTCGTCGATCAGCAACGCGGCATCGAACATCCTTGCGAGACACGACACCGATCTTCGAGTAGGGTCCGGCCCCGTGCGTTACCCGAGAACGACGCATCATGGTCGCGCCCGGCGGGCCACGCTGGTTCTCTCGGTTCTCGCCGTCCTCATGGTGGGCGTCCTCGCCCCTTCCGCGCAGGCCACCCTTCGATCGCGGTATCTGAAGATCATCAACAATACCCGCGTGCAGCATGGCCTGCGGCCCCTGCAGCTGAACTCAAGACTGTCGGATACGGCGAAGGGGCACACGCGGAGCATGATCCGCGAGGGCCGGCTGTTCGATGTCGCCAACCTCGGGGGAATCCTGTCTCCCTACGCCGGCTACCAGACCCTCGGCGCCGATGTCGTAGGGTGCGGGGACACACTGTTCCGCATGCACCGGGAGATGATGCACCACGCGTATCACCGCAAGATCCTGCTGAGCGGAAAGTTGGACTTCGTTGGGATCGGGGTGATCCACGTCTCCGGGAGATCTGGCTGCGGCAGGGACCAGGTCTGGGCTACCGCGATCTTCTTCGGTTAGCCCGGGCTCACGGGCTCAGCCCAGGCTCACGGACTCAGCCGAAGTCCTCGGGGTTCACGTTCTCCAGGAACTCGCGAAACTTCTCCACCTCTTCATCGTCGTCCCCGCTGGGGATGAGGATGGACGCCTCGTTCAGCACCTCTTCACTGGCGAAGATCTTGCAGTTGAGCCGAACCGCAAGCGCGATGGCGTCGCTCGGCCGCGACGAGATCTCGTACGCCGTCCCGTTCCGCTGCATGTTGATCACGGCGTAGAACGTTCCCTCGCGCAACTCGGTGATCACGATGCTCTCGACCTGGACCGCGATCTCCTCGAGGATGTTCTTGAGGAGGTCGTGGGTCATCGGACGGGGCGTCACCACCCCCTGGAGCGCCAGGGCGATGGCGGCGGCCTCGGCCTGTCCGATCCATATGGGGAGGAAGCGCTCGCCTTCGGCCTCCCGCAGGAGGACGATGGGCTGGTTCGTCGGCAACTCGATCCGCACCCCCGCAAGCGACATCTCGATCATGGCCTCATCAGGGAATCTAGCCCTCCCCTCCCCCGCCGACAACCTAGGTGGCATCGTCGGGACCGGTGTCAGGCGCGGGCACCGACCCCGGGACACCGGTGAGGTAAGGGACGAGGAGGTCCGGCTCCGCCGATAGCGCGGACAGGTCTTGCACGGCAAGGATATCGGGCAGGTTCCGGTATCGTTCCTGGAAGTCGAGGCCGTATCCAACCACGAACACGTCGGGGCAATCGAACCCCACGTACCGGATGGGAAGGGGCGTGATGCGACGCACGGACTTGTCCAGAAGCGTGCACACCTCCACCGAGGCAGGCTGCCGCGATTCCAGGACCGTGATCAGGTACGAGAGCGTGAGCCCGGTGTCGACGATGTCTTCGACGATCAGGACGTCACGCCCGCCGATGTCCAGTTCAAGGTCCTTTACGATGCGGACCCGGCCCATCGATTCCGACATCCCCTCATACCGGGAAATCGACATGTAGTCGATCGCGATCGGGAGGTGGACACGGCGAATGAGGTCGGCGAGGAACACCGAGCCGCCTTTCAGGACCGAGATCAGAACGGGAGCGCGTCCCAGGTAGTCCACGGTGATGTCGCGGCCGAGCTCCTCGATCCGCTGGCGGATGTCCTCGCGTCCGAACAAGACGGTCGCGTCCTTCGACATCCGGCCGGATGGTAACAGAGGGTCACCCGAACAAGGACGACAGCACGCTCGAGACGCTCTGCGCGACCGCCGAGGCCGCCCGGCGCCACCACGGCCCGGGCTCGGCCGGAGGCGGATTGGGCAGGGCACTCACCACGAGCGGCACCCGTCCAAGCGGTAGGTTCGGCGCGGACACCTTCACGTAGCCGACCCGCTCGCCCATCGCCGGGGGGAACGCGACGTCGGGAAGCATGGTGACCACCCGCTGGATCCGGGCGCCCACCGGAACGAGCCCCGTCAGCCCCCTTGCGGCCGAGACCGGAACGTCCCGGTCGCCGATGGCGATCGACCCAAAGCCCTGTCCACCGGCCACCAGCTCGCGCAACTCGAAGGACCCGAAGCCGTAATCGAGGACCGCGGCCGCGTCGGAGAACGGCTCTCCCGGCTCGCCGAGGATCACGGCCACCAGCCGGAGCCCACCCCGGGTCGCGGCGGCCACGACGCAGAACCCCGCGGGCGTGGTGAAACCGGTCTTGACTCCGACGGCACCCGGATACAGCCACAGCAGGACGTTTCGGTTCTGGATCATCCGAGGCCCGCCCGACGGTGAGGGGATGCGATGGAACTTCGTCCGGACGATGGAGGCGAACAGCGAGCTCTCGAACGCCGCTCCGGTCAGCACGGCAAGGTCGCGCGCGCTCGAGTACCCGGAGTCATCGAGCCCGTTCGGAGAGGCGAACCGCGTGTCGGCGAGGTGCAGCCGGCGAGCCTCGGCGTTCATCTCATCGACGAACGCCTCGACCGAGCCGGCGACATGTTCCGCCAGCGCCACGGCGGCATCGTTCGCGGATTGCAGGAGCAGGGCATAGAGCAGGTCCTGGATCGAGATCCGCTCCCCGGGGACCAACCCGAGCTCCGCGGCGGCGGCCGACGGCGCCGGCGCCGCCGCGTTGGCACTCACCGTCACCACGTCCGAAGGATCCGTGCGCTGGATGACGATGAGCGCCGTCATGATCTTCGTGATGCTGGCGATGGGACGCCGTTCCTCGGTTTCGTTTCCCCACAAGATCTGGCCGGTGTCCAGGTCGGCGAGGACCACCGCGCCGGCCGCGACCGAAGGCGGTTCGTTCGAGGGGAGCGGTGTCCGCAGGACCTGGGGGAACGGAGAGGGAGACGTCCCTCCGCCGGGGACGGGCACCGGGGTCGGCGGGGGCGTCTGGCCGGCGAGGGCCGAACCGAGGGAAGGAGGGAGGAGGAACAGCGTCGCCAGCGCGACGAGCGCGATCGGTCTTCGCCGCCGGACCCGGCCATCCCACACGAGGAGAAGGTTACGGCGAGGTCAGGTGTTGCCGCAGGTTGTTCCGCAGGAGCGCCTGCTTCAGCTTGCGAGACGCCCTCGAAAGGTCCCCCAGCGAGCCCACCGCCGTCTTTCGCGCGTCTGGGTTCCGTTGGCGGAGCTGCGGCATGATGATCGACTCGAAGAAGCTCGCCTCACGTTCGGCGAAGTGCCGATACATCGTGAGGTGGCGAGGCTCGACCCCGTACTTGAAGAAGTCCTTGACGATGGAGAGCACCACGTAGTCATCGCCGTCGTAGTACTTCGCCGAGTCCGGCCCGTGCGATGACAGGAGGCCGAAGGACTCGAGCTCCTTGATCCGTTCCTTGTCGATCCCGGTGGCCGTGGACATCTCCTCGATGGACATCTGGAGGCCCGTGGGCGGTTCGGCCAGTTCATCCTGGATCTCGGTCCCCACCGCCTCCCGGTCGTCAAGCCGTTCGTCAGGTCCCGTCTCCTGGGTCAGCAGCCGGTCCTTGATCACCTTGAGGGGCAGGTACTCGTCGCGCTGCATCCGCAGGATCTGCTTCAGCCGGTCCACATCCTTGTCGTAGAACTTCCGATATCCGGAGGGCGTGCGCTCCGGTTCGATCAAGCCCTCGGACTCGAGGAACCGGATCTTCGAGATCGTGATGTCTGGGAACTCCGTCTTCACCGACACCAGGACCTCACCGATCGACTGGTAGCTGCGTGTGGCCACCCCTCACTCTCCCGCCTGGAAGAAGACGAGCTTGAACTTCCCGATCTGGATCTCGTCACCCGCGGCGAGCTTCGTGGCCTCGACGCGCTCACCGTTCACGTAGGTTCCATTCAGGCTGCCCCGGTCGTGGATGGAGAACTCGGTCCCGTCCCGGCGGATCTCGGCGTGCTTTCGGGAAACGGTGATGTCGTCGAGGAAGATGTCGCCGTCCGTGCTGCGGCCGGCGGTGGTGACATCGTTCTCGATCAGGAAGGTCGAGCCGGCGTTCGGGCCCCGCTTCACCACGAGCAGGGCCTGTCCCGGCTGGAGCTCCTCCCCGGGGAACGGGAACTCCTCGCCGGTCTCCTCCTCGACCTCCACCGGGGTGATCCCCACCGTCGTCTCGTCCAGGAGGGGAGCCCCGCAGTTGGCGCAGAATCGGGCTCCGTCCTTGTTCGGATGTCCACATCGGGTGCAGTACAAGCTCGGTCGCCCCTTAGGTCAGACCTCCTGCTGAGGTTCGAGGTTGAGCGTTCCAGCCAACCTCGACCGAAGGTCGAAGTTATCGCAGCTGGGTTGAAGGGTCAACTGGGGAAAAGGGTCCTATTCGGCCTCGGCCTGGCGGAGGAAGGCCTGGTAGGCGGCCGCGTCCATGAGGGATTGGAGCTCGGAGGGGTCTGCCCCCTCGACCACGACCATCCACCCGTCGCCGTAGGGAGACTGGTTGACCAGCTCGGGACGTTCGTCGAGGAGCGCATTGCGCTGGGCGATGGTCCCCGTCACCGGGCTGTACACGTCGGACACAGATTTCGTCGATTCAACCTCGCCGAACGGCTGCATCGACGTGACCTGCGTCCCCGGCTCGGGGATATCGACGTAGACCACCTCACCCAGCGCGTCCTGGGCGTAGTCGGTGATCCCAACCCTCACCCGGCCCCCCTCGTCGCGCACCCACTCGTGCTCCTTCGTGTACCGCAGATCCTGAGGGAACTCCATGTGGTCCTCTCCCTGTGGTGAAGGTGCGTCGACCTGAACCTCAAACTATCATCCCGTCCCCGAGCGCCGATAGCTCATGTCGAGCCCGACTCGAGGGCTCGCCGAAGGTCCCCGGCATACAGGACAGCGGCCACGTAGTACTCCACGATGCCCACCGCATAGATCACCCACCCGACCGCCCCGGCCGGGGAAGGGAACGGGTAGCCCAGGTTTCCCCAAGCGATCAACCCGATCGCCACGACCAGGCTGAACGTGGCCACCTTCCCCACGAAGCGGACCTCGATCCGTACCTTCCGCGTGACCAAGAGCAATACGCCGACGACCACGACGGCCAGGTCTCGAACCAGGATCAGCAGCGCTGCCCACAAGGGGAAGGCGCCTCGGACGACGAGGGCCACGAGGCCGGCGGCGATGGCCAGCCGATCGGCCGTGGGATCGAGCATCTTGCCCATTTCAGAGACCCGGCCTGTACGGCGAGCGATATAGCCGTCCAGCCAGTCGGTGCTCACAACGACGCCGAACAGCAGGAGCCCGATGAACGTAGTGTCCCGGTGGACGATGAGCCACACGAATGCCGGGGTCAGCAGGATCCGCACGACGGACAGCGCATTGGGCACGGTCGCGATGGCCGAGGATGCCTCGTTCGATGCCCTGGAAGGCTGGCTCATGCCCGATCGCAACCTACCATCGGTGGAATGCAGAGGGCTGACAGGCGCAACGTGAGGGCGGACTCGAGACCAAACGAGCCTCAACCTACGGACAAAGGTAAGGAATCCGTCGAAGAAAGCATCGGTGAATCTAGGCTTGTGGTCGACCGTGACTTACACTACGGATTGGCCGGCCGGAGCCTCCATGAGCACGAGTATCTCCGATCCGGTCCGAGGTGGCCCGGGTCTTCCCCCCGGGCCACCTTCAATCCCCGGTCCCGCCACACGCATGCATGAGGCCCTGGTTCTTTGGGTACTCCCGAAACGTGCGAGCCGTTGGGGATGGTCTGCGCGAACGTGAGGACACCCGCGAGGACGAGCTGTGGCGAGAGCTGCGGTCGTCGATCGTCCTCATCGGTGTCGTACTGATCGCCGTGAGCGTCATCGGGTGGCTGGCGTTCTAGCGCCGAAAGCGGGGGCGAGCTGTGGTGGAGGCTGCTTTGTCGGCGTCCCTCGTTTCGTCGGGCCGGCCGGATTCGAACCGGCGACCTTCTGACCCCCAGTCAGACGCGCTAACCAAGCTGCGCCACGGCCCGCGACCTCGATTGTATCGGCGCCGGACCCAAGTCCTCAGCGCCCACCTCCACGGGCCCGCTTGGCCCGGAACCGAAGTCGGATGGGGACCCCGCCGAACCCGAAGGCCCGACGCAAGCGTCCCTCCAGGAACCGCATGTAGGAGGGCGAGGGCGGCCTTCCACCGAACAGGACGAATGTGGGAGGCCCAGCCGAGACCTGTGTTCCGTAGCGATATCGGACCCCTTCCGGGGGTGGCCGCTCGTCCTGGGCCTCGGAGAGGACGCGGTTCACCTCGCTGGTTGGCACGCGCCTTCCCCAGCGCCCGTGGAGGTCCACCAGCTCCGTCGGGAGCCTGGTCACCCCAGCGCCGGTCAGCGCGGACGTTCGCCACACGGAGGTCCCGGAGAAGACCGCGACGGCCTCGACCAGTTCCTTGTACGTGGGGTCCTTCTCCAGGACCAGGTCCCACTTGTTGGCGATCACGGCAAGCCCCCGGCCGGTCTGCACCACCCGGGCGGCGATCTTGCGATCCTCCGTGGTAAAGCCCTCGCTCGCGTCCAGCACGAGCACGGCCACGTGGGCCCGTTCGATGGCCCGCACGGCGCGCACGTAGCCGTAGTACTCCACACCCTCCGTGCGGGACGGACGGCGCAGGCCTGCGGTGTCGACGAATCGGACGCGGCCGCCCGGCCAGGTCACCACGGCGTCGACGGCGTCGCGGGTGGTGCCTGCATCCTCGTACACCACGGAGCGCTCCTGTCCGACGAACCGGTTGAACAGCGACGACTTCCCCACGTTCGGCCGGCCCACGACGGCGAAGCGCGGCTCCCCCGCCTCCTCCTCCTGGCCGTCCGTGGGCTCGGCCCGAGGAAGGAGCATGACGATCTGGTCGAGCAGATCACCGGCCCCTCGCCCGTGGAGCGCCGAGACCGGCACCGGCTCACCCAACCCCAACGAGAAGAACCGCGCGGCGTCGGTCTCCTCCCGGTCCGAATCGACCTTGTTGGCCACGAGGAGGACGGCCGCCCTGGCCCGGTGGAGCCGCCGGGCCAGGGCTGCGTCCTCCTCCTGCTCCCCGGTCTGTGCGTCCACCACCAGAAGGACGACGTTGGCGTCCTCCGTTGCCGCCTCCGCCTGCCGAGCAACAAGGGCATCGACCCCCCGGGCCTTGGCGGCGAAACCGCCCGTGTCGACGACCAGGAATCGCCTCCCGCGCCACTCCGCCTCGAACTCCACCCGGTCGCGGGTGACGCCGGGGCTCTCGTGGGCGATGGCCTCCCGCCGGCCGAACAGCCTGTTCGCCAGGGTGGACTTCCCAACGTTCTGCCGGCCCACCACGGCGACGATCGGCAGCCGGAGGCCCGGGCTCCCTCGCTCCTCGCCCTCACCGCTACTCAACCCGACGCCTCCAGCAGTTCGCGAGCGATCGCCAGAGCCTCGCGCAGCACCTCGTCCGGGTCCTTTCCCGTCGTGTCCAGGAGGACGGCATCCGGGGCCGGGACGAACGGGTTCACCTGCTCGTCCAGGGCGTCCCGGGTAGCAAGGGCTTCGGCCACGTCTGGCGTTGGCGTTGGACCGTCGCTCGAGGCCGAGACCCCACCATCGCTCTCACGGAGCAGGCGCCGCTCGCGGACTCTGCGCGCGACCCGCTCGTCAGGCGCCGCAACCAGGAAGATCTTCACGGCAGCGTCGGGGAACACCACGGAGCCGATGTCCCGGCCCTCCATCACGGCTCCCCCGCTACCCAGCCGGCGCTGCTCGTCCCGGAGCACGGTCCGAACCTCGGGGTGACGCGAGAGCGTCGAGACATTGACCTCGACCTCAGGGACCACGAGGTCGGGAGAGGGAGGCTCACCGTCGATGAGGATGGCGGCAGGAGGGAACCTCGAGCTGAGGTCGAACCTGATCCCTCGAGCCAACTGCGCCAAGGCCGGACCGTCCTCGAGGTCCACGCCTTCCCGGAGCGCCCGCAAGGCCGCCGCCCGGTACATCAGGCCCGTGTTTACGTATGGAAGGCCGAGCGCCCTGGCCAGCCGTTCGGCCAGCGTGCTCTTGCCCGATCCGGCCGGACCATCGATGGCCACCACCCGCGCGGCCATGTCAGGCCGCCCCGACCCTGGCCCCCAACGCCGAAAGGGCCGGGAGGAAGCCCGGGAAGGACACCTCGGACCACTCCATGCCGTCGATCTCACATTCGGCCCGGGCTCCGAGGGCCGCGATCGCCGCCGCCATTGCCAGGCGGTGGTCGCGGCGGGCGGAAGTCCTTCCGCCGGCCAGCCCCCCGCCGTCGACCACGAGGTCCTCCCCCTCGACCCTGGCCCGGCCGCCCAGGTCCCGGACCATCTCGGCCACCCCGGCCAGCCGGTCGCTCTCCTTGGCTCGAAGCTCGGCGCCACCGGCGAAACGGGTCGGGCCGTCCGCATGGGCGGCGAGGGCCGCGAGGACCGGCACCTCGTCGATCACGAGGGGCAGCTCTGCCGCCGTCACCTCGGTTCCGCGCAGCCCCGCCACGTGAGCCACGAACAGCTCACCCACCGGCTCGCCCAGCTCCTCTCCGGTCACCCGGGGCTCGGTGCCCACGCCCATGCGGTCTAGGACCGACAGGAAGTGCGTGCGGGTGGGGTTCAGTCCGACGCCTCGGATGGTGAGTTCCCCTCCGGTGAGGATCGCCGCTCCCACCAGGAAGGCGGCTGACGACACGTCGCCAGGCACTCGCGCCTCGAAGCCATCGTGCTGGAACCGAGCAACGGAGATGGCCCGCTCCTCCAGGCGAAGGGGGGCGCCCAGCCGGCGAAGGGCACGTTCCGTGTGGTCTCGGGTCCGGGCCGGCTCCACTACCGTCGTCCACCCATCGGCCGCCAGGCCGCCGAGGAGGATGGCCCCCTTCGCCTGGGCGGTGGGCACGGCGAGCTCGTGGCGGATCCCCAGTAACGGCCGGCCGTGGACGTCCACTGGTGGATGCCCTTGGTCGGTGCGGATCGACGCGCCCATCTCCCGGAGTGGCACCGCCACCCGTTCCATGGGCCGCGCCCGAAGGCTCTCATCACCCGTCAGCGTGGAAGCGAAGGGCGATGCCGCCAGGACCCCGATGAGCAGCCGCATGGTGGTGCCGGAGTTGCCACAGTCGAGTGGGCGTCCAGGCTCCTGGAGACGATCCCTTCCCTCACCCTCGATGACCAGCTCGGCCCCGGCCTCAGTCGGACCTACCCTGCCATCGACCGTGAGCCCGGGGCCGGCCGCCTGATGCTCGAGTAGCGAACCCCAAGCCTCAAGTCGAGGTCGAGCCCGGACTCCGACCACCGCGGCGAGGCATCGTGCGGTGGACCCCACGTCCAGGGCCGCTGGGAGACCCGTCAACACGGATGTCCCCCGGGCCGTGGCGGAGAGGATCAACCATCGGTGAGCGATGGACTTGTCTCCAGGGACGGCGGTCTCGCCTTGCGCGGTGCCGCCGGGCTCGACCTGGATACGCACGCCGACCCCTCTAGGCCAACCGGACCGGTTCGAACCCCTGCCCCTGAAGGGCCCGGGCTGCCTCGTCGGCCGCGGAGGAGACCACGGTCAGGTGGACGGTGCCCCGTCCGCCTTCCGGTGAATGGACGATGTGCAGGTCCTCGATGTTCACGCCGGCGGCCCCCAGGCACGCGGTGAGGTCGGCCAGCGTCCCGGGCCGGTCTGAGACGGTCACCTGGAGCACGGACACCCCCGTCCTCACCGTGGGTTTGGCCCCGAGCGTCAGGCGGGCCTCCTTCGCTTCGGTGAAGGCCCGCTCGACGTCTCGGCCCGATCCGGCGATGACCATGTCGCGGATCTCGGACAGGCGCTTGGCGTACAGGTCGATGGCCTCTGCGATCTGGGCCCGGTTGGCCAGCAGGATCTCGCTCCACAGATGCGGGCCGGAGGCTGCCAGGCGAGTGAGGTCCCTGAACCCTCCGGCGGCCAGGAGCAGGATGTCGGGCTCACCCGCCTCCTCCGTTGCGGCAAGGCCCATCAGCGCGGTCGCGGCCACTTGGGGCAGGTGGCTGACCATGGCCACCAACCGGTCGTGACGAAAGGGGTCCATCACCATCGGCCTGGCCCCAACCTTCTCCACCCACCCCGAGAGCCGTGCCGTCGCGGCCTCCGCGGTGGCCGGCGAGGGGGTCAGTACCCAGACGATCCCGTCGAGGACCGAAGGGGAGGCCCCGTCGGGCCCCGAGCGCTCAGAGCCCCCCATGGGATGGCCACCGACGAATCGCGACCTGTCCCCACGCCGGACGGTTCTCTCGACTTCAACCAACACGTGAGACTTCACACTTCCCACGTCGGTGACCACGGCATCGGTGGCCGCGG
Source organism: Actinomycetota bacterium (assembly GCA_044869895.1). Taxonomy (GTDB): domain Bacteria; phylum Actinomycetota; class UBA4738; order UBA4738; family HRBIN12; genus AC-69. The sequence continues at coordinate 13,423 of JBIOXZ010000186.1, forward strand.
CCAGCGACTCGGCCGCCGCAGCGGCGATGCTGGGGACCGGCGTGCACACGAACACCAGGGACGCTCCCGCCACGGCGTCCGCGATCGAGCCTCGCGGCTGCAGCTCGGAGCGCTCCGAGGCCCGGTCGAGGACCTTCGGGTCGGGGTCGAACCCCCGGACTTCTTCCCCCGCGGCTCGCGCGGCCATGGCGATGGACGTCCCGATGAGGCCCGTCCCGACCACGGCCACGCGCTCACCCGAGGTCATCGCGAAGGGACTCCGCCCCGTCGAGGTAGGTGTGCGCCACCCGGTCCGGTGGACGATCCGTGTAGAAGTGCATGAGGACCCGGACCACCATCGGCATGGCGCCCTCGACCGGGATCTCTCGTGCGCAGAGCAGGGGCACGTGGCCCAGTCCCATCTTTCGAGCCGCCTCGGCCGGGAACGCAGACCGGAGATCGTCGGTGGCGGTGAAGAAGACGCTCACGATGTCGCCGCCGGCGACCCCGTTCCGCTCGAGCATCGCCGCCAGCAGGCGCTCCGTCGCGGACAGCAGCGATCCGGTGGCGTCCTCCGCCACACGGATGGCCCCCCGGGCCGCGCGGACCTTGGGATCTGCCATGAGTCGCTCGGGCCTCAGGCTACAGGGACGCAGGGTGCCGCTGCCCCGGAAAGGATGCTCCCGCGACCCGGATGCGGTTACAGTCCGGCCGCCCGGTACAGAGCCCGGACCTCCGAGGGCGTGAGGTCTCGCCGCTCGCCGGGGCGAAGCCGGCCAAGCTTCACCGGACCGACCCTGAGACGGATCAGCCGGCGGACCGGGAGGCCAACGGTGGCCAGCATCCGGCGGACCTCGCGCTTGCGACCCTCGGCCATGACCAACCGGATCGCCCCCCTGCCCTCCGATCGGGCGACCGAGTGGGCCGCCACGGCCCGGGCGGGGCCGTCCTCGAGCTCCACCCCCCGGCGTAGCCGGCCGATCTGCTGCCTGGTTGGGATGCCCCCCACCTCGGCCAGGTACTCCTTCTGCACCCCGTGCCGGGGGTGAAGGAGCCGGTTCGCCAGCTCGCCGTCGTTCGTGAGAAGCAGGAGGCCCTCGGTCTCCCGGTCCAGCCGCCCGACCGGGAAGACCCGGACGTCCTCCGGAAGGTAGGCCCCGAGGTCCGTCGCCGCGTGCGGATCCCGCATCGTCGTCGTCACCCCCGCCGGCTTGTGCAGCGCGAGGTAGCGGAGGCCGGGATCGACGCTCGCCCGGCGCCCGTCCACCTCCACGACGTCGCGGGATGGATCCACCCGGTCGCCCAGGAGGGCCACTTGCCCGTTCACGCTCACCCGCCCCTCGCGGATCAGGTCCTCGGACGCCCGGCGCGAGCCGAACCCGGCACGGGCCAAGCTCCGCTGCAACCGCTCCTCGGGCATGGCGGAGGAGCTACTCGCCCGCCTCGGGCTCGGCTTCCTCCCCCGCACCCTTGCCAAGCAACGGAGCGAGCGGAGGGAGCGCGGAGATTGAGGGAAGTCCGAGTCGCTCCAGGAAGTCCGGAGTCGTCCCGTACACCATGGGTCGACCAGGACCCTCCTCCCGGCCGACCTCGGCCACCAGCCCCCGGTCCACCAGTGCCCGAATGACCCCGTCGGAGTTCACCCCCCGGATCCCGGTGATCTGGTGCCGGGTCACCGGCTGCTTGTAGGCCACGATGGCCAGGGTCTCGAGCGACGCCTTTGTCAGGCGGGCGTGTCGCGAGGAAAGCACGTACTGCTCGAGGAACGGTGCCACGTCGGGATGGGTGCTCAAGCGCCACCCGCCGGCCACGTTTCGAAGCACGATGCCCGAGCCCCGTTGCTCGTACGCACGGGCGAGAGCCTCGCACAACTGGTCCACCTCGCGCCGATCCATCTCCAGGGACTGGGCCAGCACGGTCGAGGAGACCGGCTCGTCCGAGACGAACAACAGCGCTTCGAGCGCGCGCGTCGCGTCCGGGGGCTGGCTCACCGCTCGCGCCCTTGCCACTCGACATCGATCTCGCCGAACGTCTCCGCCTGTGCCAGGCCGACCTTGCCCTCTCGGTACAGCTCGAGGAGGGCGAGGAACCGCACGACGACGTGGATCCGCTCCTCGCAATCGGCCACGAGGTCGCGGAAGCTGGCTCGCCCCATCCGGCCAAGGGCGTCGGTCACGGCGCTCACGGCGTCCTCCATCGAGTAGCGGATGGGCGTGACGTGATAGAGGTCGAGAGACGGCGGCGGTCGGAGCAGCATCGCGGCGATCCTCGCCAGGTCCTGGGCCGAGACGCGCTCGAGCACGTCGGGGTACAGGTGGGCGAACTCCGGCGGGGGGCCGGCGTCCCGTGGGTGGTGGAGCGCCTCCTTCGCCATCCTCCGGGCCAGCTCACCGGCCACCTGGCGGACGGCGGCCAGCTCCAGGCTCCGCGCGTACGCGAGGTCGGGCGACACCCCAAGCATGTCCTCCTCGTCCAGGACCTCGCGCCGCGGCATGAGCCGGCCCACCTTCAGTTCCAACAGAACGGCGCAGACCGCCAGGAGCCACGTCGCCTCCTCGAGGGTCCAGTTCTCGACCCGCTTCGAGTACGACAGATAGAGGTCGGTGACGCGTCCGATGGAGACGTCACACACGTCGACCTTCTGCTCCAGGATGAGGTCCGCCAGGAGCCGGAACGGCCCCGAGAACACCGGCAGCTCCACGGTGAACCTGCCGCCTGCGTCGGCCCGCCCGTCGCTCATGCCAGGCTCATCGCCCGTCGGACGGCCTTCATCGTCTCCTCCACCACTGGCCGAACCTTCGCGGCGCCCTCGGCCAGGACCTCGTCCACGATCTCCGGTGTCCGCTCGAGCTCCGCGCGCCGCTCGCGGAACGGGCGGTAGTACTCGACGATCCGGTCGGCCAGGTCCATCTTGTCCTCGACGCATCCCAAGGCGCCGGAACGACAGTTCGCGTCGATCCACGCAACGTGGTCCGGTGGGGAGAACAGTCGCTGCAGCGTGAAGATGGGACAGATCTCGGGCCGTCCCGGATCGCCCAACCGAATCTTCCTGGGGTCGGTGATGAAGGTTCGCACCTTCGCCCTGATGTCGTCCGGCCCGTCCGAGACGCCGATGGAGTTGTCCAGCGACTTCGACATCTTCCGGCCGTCGGAACCGGGGATGAGGGGCGACTCGGAGAGCAGCGGCTGGGGCTCCACCAGGACGGGGCCGTACAACCGGTTGAACCTGCGCACGATCTCCCGGGAGATCTCAAGATGCGACACCTGGTCCTCCCCAACGGGCACCAGCTCCCCCTTCACGATCGTGATGTCCACCGTCTGGATCACCGGGTAACCGAGGAGCCCGTAGTTCGCGATGTCGCGCTCGGCCAGATCGCGGAGGCGCTCCTTGTACGTGGGGACGCGTTCCAGCCATCCGAGGGGCGTGATCATGCCGAGCAGCAGGGCGAGCTCGGCGACCTCCGGGACGTCGGACTGGCGGTAGACCGTGGCCTTGGCCGGATCGATCCCCGCGGCCAGCCAGTCGAGCACGAGGCCACGGACCCGATCGGGCAGCAGCTCGGTCCGGTCGTAGTCCGTCGTGAGCATGTGCCAGTCCGCTACGAAGAAGAACGCGTCGTGCTCTTCCTGGAGCTTCCTCATGTTGAGGATGTTGCCGAACCAATGGCCGACGTGGAGGGGACCGGTCGGCCGGTAGCCCGTCAGGACCCTGGCCCTACGCGTGGTGTCCGGGGGCGATGTGGAGGGAGCCTTCGTGTCGATGTCGCGATGATACTGCCGGGACCGGGAGGCTCCCCCGAAGGATCAGCAGATCTCGGCGCCGGCCACCACCGTGCAGACCGCGCGGAACAGGCCGTTCACGATGCTGAGGAACGGGCCCCCCAGCAGGAAGAAGATCGCCAGCATGAACAGCACGAGGTACTGGTCCAGGCCCTGATAGATCTCCCGAGCCCGGGGCGACAGGACCCGGGCCAGCAGCTTCGAGCCGTCCAGGCCCGGCACCGGCATGAGCTGGATGATGAGCATGAACACGTTCACCAGGAGCCACGAATAGACGAACGTGGCCGCCTCGCCTTCCAGGCCGAACCGGAGCGCGATCCCGGCCACGGCCGCCAGCACCAGGTTCGCCCCCGGTCCCGCGAGGACGACGATCAGCGAGTCCCGACTCGGGTTGCGAAGGTGCCTGAAGTCCAGCGGCATGGGTTTGGCGTACGCGAACACCGGGATGACGAAGCCGGCCTCGGCCGCGACAAGGATCAGCGCCAGCGCGGGCAAGATGATGGTCCCGAAGGGGTCGATGAGCGGCCGGGGGTCAAGCGTGAGCCGACCCCACCGCCGGGGGCTTGGATCGCCGAGGCGGTCGGCGGCGAGCGCGTGACCGTACTCGTGGAGCACCAAGCTCGGAACCAGGGCGATGAGCAAGTAGAGCGCGAGCCTCAGACTGTCCACGGGGCTCCCGTCATCCGCCCGTCAGCCGCCGTACCAGCCGTGGACGAGCGGGGGAGGCTCGACGGAACGCTCGCTCAAGGTGAGCGCCGACAACACCCGAGCGATGCACTCGCGGGCGGCGGCCTCGTCTCGCGCATGGATCGTCCCGATCTCTTCCCCCGTCTCCACCCGCTCTCCGATCTTGGGCCGGAACACGATACCGACCGCGGGATCGACCGGGTCTCCCTTCTTCTTCCTTCCCGCCCCGAGGTCGGTGCTGGCCCGGCCGAGGGCCTCAGCGTCCACCGCGGTGAGGTGGCCGGCGCGATCGGCCTCGATGGGACGGCGCACCGGGGCCATCGGGAGGACGCTCCACGGATCGTCGACGATCCGAGGGTCGCCGCCTTGCGCCTCCACCATGACCCGGAACACCTCCAGGGCCTTCCCCGAATCGATGGACGCGGCCGCGGCCCTCCGCCCCTCGCCCATACCGGTATCGGTGAGGCGCGACAGCGCTTCACCGGCGAACAGCACGGAGAGATCGCGGAGCCGCCCATGCGATCCCCCAGAGAGGAGCGTCACGGCCTCCGCGACGTCGAGGGCGTTACCGATGGCCTCCCCCAGGGGCTGAGACATGTCCGTCACCGCGGCCCGGCTCGTCCTCCCCCAATCGGAGGCCAGGGCCGTGCACGTCTCGGCCAGGGCACGGGCGTCCTCCGGCGTCTTCATGAACGCTCCGCTGCCAGCCTTCACGTCGAGCAGGATGAGCTCGGTCTCCACGGCGAGCTTCTTCGACATCACGCTCGCCGCGATGAGCGGGATGGAGGGCACCGTGGCGGTGGCGTCGCGGAGCGAGTACAGCGCTCCGTCGGCGGGAACGATGTCGTGGGTCTGCGCCGCGACCGCGCACCCAACCCGCTCCACCTGACGCACGAGCTCCTCCGGGGACAGCTCGGTACGGAGTCCGGGGATCGACTCGAGCTTGTCCAGGGTCCCGCCGGTGTGCCCCAGGCCACGCCCCGAGAGCTTGGCCACCGCCAGGCCGAGGGACGCGGCCAACGGAACGAAGGCCAGGGTCACGCCGTCGGCCACGCCACCGGTCGAGTGCTTGTCCACGGTCGGGCGAGAAACGTCGCTGAGGGCGATGGTCCTCCCCGACGCCACCATGGCCCGGGTCAGGGCCAACGTCTCGCCGGGATCAAGCCCCCGGATGAACGCTGCCATCAGGAAGGCGGCGGCCTGGTAGTCGGGGATCTGGCCCTCGGCGAACCTCGTGACAAAGGCGGCCAGCTCCTCCGGCTCCAGCCGCCTGCCGTCACGCTTGAGGGCGAGCACATGTCGAACGTCCTGCATCGTCAACTCGTCGTCGCCCTTGCCGTATCACGCCAGGCGATAGCACTGTGCACCTCATCTCGAGGGTTTCCCCACCACGAGGGAAGCACGCGAGGCGCACCGTCAACCTTCGGTCGAGGGAAGGCTCGACCGATGACCCTCACAGCCCGATCTCCAGAGCGAAGCTCTCCCCCGCCAGGCCCTCGGTCTTGACGTCCAGGAGGTCGGCGACCGTGCCGCCCAGATCGGCGAACGTCCGGCGGGATCCCAGGTCGACGGGGCCATCGGGCAGGCCGGACGCGAGCAATGGTGTGCGCTCCCGGGAATGGTCCGTGGGCGGGGTCGTAGGGTCGCACCCGTGGTCGCCCGTGAGGAACATCACTCCCCCGTCCAAGGCCGATTCCAGCTCGGCCAGGCGAGGGTCGAGGGCCTCGATGCACGCGGCGTAGCCCCTCGGATCGTTTCGATGGCCGTACTTGCTGTCGAAGTCCACCAGGTTGGTGAACACGAGGGTCGGCGAGGGCCGTGTCAGGTACTCGAGCGTGATGTCGACGCCGTGGTCGTTCGAGTCGGAGTAGCGGGCCTCGGTCATCCCCTGTCCGGCGAAGATGTCCTGGATCTTCCCGACGCCGTACACGCCGACCCCGCCGTCGCGGCAGAAGTCGAGGGCGGTCTTCCTCGGAGGCGGCACCGAGAAGTCACGCCGCTCCGGAGTTCGGGTGAAGTGACCGGGCGTTCCGGTGAACGGCCGGGCGATGACTCTGCCCACGTTGTGCTCCCCGGTGAGGATGCGCCGCGCGAAACGGCACCACTGGTACAGGGTCGGGAGCGGGACGACCTCCTTGTGCCCCGCGATCTGGAACACGGAGTCTCCGCTCGTGTACACGATGGGTCGGGCCGTGCGCAGGTGCTCCACGCCCAGCTCCTCGATGATCTCGGTCCCGGATGCCGCCCTGTTGCCGAGCACCGTGCGGCCGATCGCCTCCTCGAACGGATGGATGACCTCGGGTGGGAAGCCCTTCGGATACAGGGGGAACGGGCGCTCCAGGACGATGCCGCACATCTCCCAGTGGCCCGTGGTCGTGTCCTTGCCCGCGGAACGCTCGGTGAGGCGGCCGTGGGCGGTCCCCGGCCCCGCCGTCTGCGCCATGCCTTCGATCGGCGTGAGCAGGCCCAGGCCGAGCCGCTCGAGGTTCGGCGCGTGGATCCCGCCCACGGCCCGCGAGCAATTGCCGAGCGTGTCCGAGCCCTCGTCGCCGTACGCCACGGCGTCGGGAGCGTCTCCCACTCCGAACGAGTCGCACACGAGCATCAGAATCCTGGGGACGCGAGCCGTGGTCACCGACCGGTCACCGGCCCTCGCCCCGCTGCTTGCACCCGATGCACAGGATGGCCCACGGGAGCGCCTCCAGACGTTCGATCGAGATCGGCCGGCCGCAGGACTCGCAGGTCCCGTACGTCCCGAGCTCCATCTTGGTCACGGCCCGGTTCACGTCCCGCAGGTTGGAGCGCAGGGCCTTCATCACCGACAGCAGCCGGGCGCGTTCCGCCGTGCTGTGCGCGCTGTCGGCGAAGCCCCGCTCCACGTCGATCTCGACATCGTCCGAGTCGGGGGCGCCGCCCAGCTCCACGATCTCCTTGCGCAGGTTGTCCCGGTGCTCGTCCAGGACGGCCCGGAGGTCGGCCATCTTCGTCTCGTCGATCACGCGCGGTCCCCCCCCGCCACGGCACCGGTCCGGCGGGCCCGAGGATGTGTGCTGAAGTACACCTCGCGGAGGTGTTCCTTGGTGACCAGGGTATAGATCTGTGTCGTGGCGACGCTCGCGTGCCCCAGGAGCTCCTGAACCACTCGGACGTCGGCTCCCCCTTCCAGGAGATGGGTGGCGAAGGAATGTCGCAGGGTGTGCGGCGTCACCCGCTTGCCGATACCGGCGTTCCGCACGTGGGCCGCCAGGATCTTCGCGCAGCCCTGCCGGGAGAGGCGCCCACCCCGCTGGTTGAGGAACAGGGCCGACCGCGAGCGCGCTGTGGCCAGGGACGGTCGCCCCCGAGTGAGGTAGGCGGACAGTGCCGCTCGGGCGTAC
>JBIOXZ010000187.1:0-2181 GCA_044869895.1 Actinomycetota bacterium
TCGCTGGCCTCCTCGCGGGGAGCCGCCGGGCGCTCCTGTTCTAGCCGGCCGTGGCCCACGTCCTTCACATGATCAAGGACCCGGGGAACGCGACGGCGCTCGAGGTGATCCGTGCCCAAGCGGCCGATCCGAGCGTGCGGCTCTCGGTCGTGCTGATGCACGACGCCCTCCGCCTCGCGGAGCCGCTGCCGGGCCACGTCTACCGTCTTCACGACGGGCATCCCAGCATCCCGGCGCCGTCCGGGTCGGACGCCATCGGGCCTGCCGAGCTCCTCGACCTCATCTTCGCGGCCGATTCCATCGTGACCTGGTAGCTCCTCTTCCGTTGGCCTCAGTGGGGCCTCAGTGGGGCCTCACTTGGGCTCCGCCCTCACTGGCTCGCGCGGTGCTCTTCGAGCCACGCCATCTGGATCGCCTCGAGCTTACCTTCGGTCGACGCCTTCGGGTCGTCGGCGAACCCCGGCAGCTCGGTGACCCACCGATGGAGGTCGGTGAAGCGTACCGTGAGGGGATCGGTCTCGGGATAGCGCTCCACCAACGCGAGCGCGATGTCCTCGGTGTCCTGCCACGTGATGCTCATGGTCCCCCCGCGCATCACTCCACGATGTCGACGGTCACGTCGCCCTGCAGGATCGCCTGGCAGCCGAGCCTCGAGCGGAGAGTCAGACCCTGGGCCGTATCGAGGCGGTCCTCCTCGTCCGGCTCCATGGGCGAGAGGTTCTCCTCGCCCTCACGGACGATGACGTGGCACGTCGTGCAGGCGCAGTTGCCCCCGCAATTGTGATCCATCCGGACCCCGTGGTGGAGCGCGATGTCGAGCAGGGATCCAGGCTTGCCGTGGTCCCCGTACGGGAAGTCCTTGTCATCGACCTCCACCGTGACGTTGGCCGGCTTGAACGTGACCCGGTATCGGGCCATGGGTCAGCGCGCCTCCCCCGCCGGCACGTCGGTCACTCGGCGCTGGCGGAGCGTGTCCCGGAGTGCCGAGTCCATCAGCCGCTCGGCCAGCTCCTGCGTCTCCTGGTTCACGCGGTCCGTCGCCGCGCGGATCGCGCCGACATCCTCGCCGGAGCGCGCGGCCGCGAGCGCCGCCACCGCCTCGCGGATCCGCGCGGCCTCCTTGGCACCGAGGAAGTCCGCCCCCTGCACCAGGGCCTTCTCGGTCGCGCGCAGCACGGTATCGGCCTCGTTCCGGGCGTCGATCAGCCCGCGCGCCCGGACGTCGGCCTCCGCATGCTCGAGCGATTCGTCGATCATCCGATCGACCTCGGCCTCGCTGAGCCCGTAGGTCGGCCGTACCTCGACGGAAGCCTGGGTGCCGCTCCGGACCTCCTTCGCCGTCACGCTCAGGATGCCGTTCGCGTCGATCAGGAAGGTCACCTCGATGCGCGGCAGGCCCGCCGGCATGGGCGGGATCCCCCTGAGGTCGAACCTGGCCAGACTCCGGTTGTCCTTTGCGAGGTCCCGCTCCCCCTGCACCACGTGCATGTCCACGACCGACTGACCGTCGACCGATGTCGTGAACCCTTCGTTGGCGGACGTCGGGATGGTGGTGTTCCGAGGAATCAGGACGCCCACCGCGCCACCCAGCGTTTCGATCCCGAGCGACAGAGGCGTGACGTCGAGCAGGAGCATGTGGGTCGTCCCGCCCGCGAGGATGTCCGCCTGGACGGCCGCCCCGAGGGCGACGACCTCGTCCGGGTTCAGCTCGGAATGGGGCACCCGACCGAACAGCTCCCGGACCCGCCCCCGCACGAGCGGCGTCCGCGTCGCCCCCCCGACCAGCACGACCTCGTCGATGCGCTCCAGGGGCAGGCCCGCGTCGTTGATGGCCGACCGGCAGGGGCCCAGGGTGCGCGCCACGATCGGCCCGATCACCGACTCGAGCTCGGCCCGCGTCAGCTCGCGGCGGTAGGTCAGATCGTGCTGCGGCAGCGGCAGGGTGAAGACCGTCCGCTCCTCGCTCGACAGGAGGACGCGGGCCGCCTCGACACCCAGACGGATCTCCTGGAGCGTGTCTGCCTCGCCTCTCACGTCGACCCGGTGCCGCGCCTGGAGCTCGTCCACCACCAAATCGACCAGCGCGCGGTCGAAGTCGTCCCCACCCAGGTGGGTGTCGCCGTTGGTCGCGAGCACCTCGAAGACGCCGTCCTTGACCTTCAGGATCGAGATGTCGAACGT
>JBIOXZ010000188.1:0-10462 GCA_044869895.1 Actinomycetota bacterium
CGGGACCTCGACCACCCGGAACCCCCGACGAACGGCGTCGATCGTCATCCCCGTCTCCAACCCGAACCCCGCCGCCAGGGGCCGACAGGCTTCGAGCGCCTCGTGGGTGATCGCGCGTTGTCCCGAGAGCGGCTCGACGGCTCGGAACCCGCTCAGCAACCGGGTGGCCCGCCCCGCCGTCCGCTTCACCAGACCGAATCCACCGTTCCGGCCCGGAGGCAGGACGGCGATGGCAAGGTCGGCTCGGCCCTCGAGCACCTCGGACAGGACCGGACCGAGCCGAGCCGCGGTGTGGCCGAGGTCCGCGTCGGCCAGGAGCCAGACCGCGGCAGGTGGGAGCCGGCGGAGCGCGCCGTCGACCGCCCGGCCCTTGCCCGCCCGGCGCCGGCCCTGCAAGACCCCCGCCCCCGCGGCCAGGGCCGCGGAGGCGGTCCCGTCGGTGGAGGCGTCGTCCATGACCACCACCTCCGCGACCTGCGGAATGGAGTGGAGGGCCGACACGGTGGCCGCGATCCGGTCCGCCTCGTTGCGGGCGGCGACGAGCGCGCGCACGCTCGGGTTGGTCACGTGAGGGGCGGAAGGGGGGCCGTCGCTCCGGCTTTGATCCCGTAGTTGCCTCCCTGTCCCAGGAGCACGAGCCGCTCCAGCCCGAGGACGAGCGCCGCCCCGCCCACCGAGAAGTCGAGGTCGTCCACGGTCACCATGGGCGGCTCCGTGCCACCGCCGGCGGCTCCATCGGCCCGCAGCGCCGGAACGAAGGGATAATCGGTGGACACGCTCTCGCCCGCGGCCACGGTGGCACCACGCTGGACCAGCCCCTCGACGAGGGGCACGAAGAACAGTTGCGGGTCGACGAGGGGCTCGCCCCGCCCACCGGACAGGACGATCACCAGCTGATCCTTGCCTCCGATCCCCGGGAGGTCTCCCCGCGAGATCGAAGGCGAACCCGGCGTCGTGGTCAGGAAGTTCGCGGTGAGGAGGTCGTCCAGGATGTCCGGTCCGCTCGGCGAGACCGCGCGCCGGGGCGCGCCCACGGCCAGGCGCTGGGCGAGCACCTCGGCCGCGCGCATCTGAAGCGTCGGCATCTCGGTGTCGCTCCCCATCCCCAGGAGCTCCGCCAGCGCCTCCCGGTTGGGTTCGTCGCCGACCGCCATCCGGTCGGTGATCGACAGCTCGGCCACCATCTTGACGGCGGCCTCCGACAGCGACAATCGGGTCTGGGACAACAGGCGCGGGTCCACGGCGTCGTGCGTGACCAGCACCACCGGCCGGTCGGTCAGGGTGCCCTGGTCGAGTGAGGGCAGGATGTCGCCCGCCTCCTGGAGCGCCCCGACCTGCGCATTGAGATCGCTCACCTCCGCGCGCGTATCCGCCAGGTCCTGCCCGAGTTGATTGGCCTGGTTCTCGAGGTCCTTGATCAGCGCGGGCTGGACGACCGACGACCCGAACAACAGGCCGAGCCCCAAGGCCAGGAAGATCGCGACGATCGTGAAGATGTGGTAACGGAACGAGATCAAATCAGCTCCTTCAGGTGGAACAGCCACTGACGGAACCGTTCGAACAGGAGCGTCACGTAGGTGCTCAGGGCCGGGGAGATGGCGATGATCAGGATCATGACGACGAGTGCCGCCCCGATCAGCAAGACGGTGTCGCGAGTCCGGATCCTCGGCGTGTAGACGCGGGACACGCCCTTCGCATCCATCAGCGTCTCTCCCACGCGCAGCCGCACCAGGAACGTGCTGGCCATGCCCATCCGCCCCTTGTCCAGGAACTCGCGGAGGTTCCCGTGGCTGCCCACGGTGACGATGAGGTCGGCCCCCTTCTCGTGGGAAAGCAGCAGGGCCACGTCCTCGCTCGTGCCCGCCGCGCGCACGATCGTGTACGGGACGCCGAGGTCCTCGAGTCTGGCTTGCCCCGGGGCGAACCCGTCCCGGTACGCATGGAGGACGATCTCGGTCGGTTGCCTGCGCCGCAGGCGTTTCGGCCGGGACAGCGCGAGCCGCAGCGCGGAGTCGGACACGCTGTCCATGTCCCCGATGATCAGGTCGGGCGTATACCCCGCCTCGATGAGCGCGTCGGCACCCCCGTCAACGCCGAGGAGCACCGGCCGCACGTCGCGGATGTACGAGCCCAGGGCGGCCAGGTCCTCCTTGTACCGGTAGCCCCGGACGACGACCAGGGCGGGCCTTCCGGCCAACTCGTGTGCGAGCTGCGGGAGCCCCGATCCGCCGAACAGGAGATCGCGTTCGCGTTGCATGAAATCTACGGTGTTGCGGGCGAAGCTCTCGAAGCGATCGGCCAGCCCGGCGCGAGCCTCCTCCATGGCCAGGCGGACCGATTCCTCGCCCTGCCTGACGCCCACTGCGAGCAATCGGTCCCCCACCAGGACGCGGTCCCCATCGACCTTGACCAGGTCACCCTCCCTCACCTTGCGAAGCAACAGTGGGCCCACGCCGTCGACCAGAGGGATGCCGGCGTCGAGGAGGATGAGTGGGCCGAGATTCGGGTACCGACCGCTGATCGAGCGTCTGGCGTTCACCACGGCGGCCACACCCGCCCCGACCATTCCTTCGGCCGAGACCCGGTCCAAGTCCTCGTGGTCCAGCACTGCGACGTCGCCGGGCTGCAACCGGCCCACCAGGCGCTTGGTCCGGGCGTCGACCCGGGCCACGCCCTGCTGCGGCCGCTCCCTCCGCTGCGGCCGCCGAAGCAGGCTCCGAGCCCTCGATGTGGACGTGTCGATCGCCTCCCATCGCGCGGACCGCCGGCGGTCAGCGCCGAATCGGATCGGCGCGACAAGGGTATCCGAACCGGCTCTCCGGGAAGGTGCCGGCGCGGCCGGGTCAGCGCTCCCCGCCCGGAAGTCCGAATTTCTCGCGTACCAGGGCGTGGAAGGCCGGGGCGTCGTGCCGGCGGACCAGGCGGGCCGGGTTGGGGGCGGCACCGATCCGCACCCTCGATCCAATCGGAAGCTCGAGGCTCTCCCGTCCATCGGCCGAGATCAGCCCGGGCTCGTCGCCCACCACCTCCAGGTTCACGCGATCGTCGGCGCCGATCACCAGGGTCCGGTCGAACACCATGTGGGGGGCCACCGGCGTCACCAGCAAGCACGGGATCGCCGGTGTCACGATCGGCCCACCCGCAGAGAACGAGTAGGCCGTGGACCCGGTGGGGGTGGCCACGATGACGCCGTCGGCCGAGAGCGTGGTGACGTAGACGTCCCCCACGTACAGGGCCAGCCGCACCAGACGGTGGCGAGCTCGCTTCTCCACGATGATCTCGTTCAGAGCCCACTGGGGCGTGAAATCTTCGCTCTCCGGACGTGCCAGCACGGCCAGTCGCTCCTCGATCCTGGCTTCACCCGTCGCGACGAGCTCGAGGAGGGGAGGCGCCTCCTCGGGCTCCACCTCCGTCAGGAAGCCCACCCGGCCCACCTTGACGCCGAGGACGGGACACCCCACAGCCGAGGCAACGTGGGCCGCCCGCAGGAGCGTGCCGTCGCCCCCCACCGACAGGATCAGCTCGAGGCCGCCCGCGAAGTCAGCAGCCATCCGATCGTCGCCGTTCGCCGGATCGAACCACCGGACCTCCACGTTGCGGTCGTCGAACCATTGCGACAGGCGCTTGGCCGCCGCCATCGCCGTCTCGCGGACAGGATGGACCACGAACCCCGCCGCCTTCACGATCCCCCTCCGATGCGCCTGCCCTCGGCGATGGGGCCGTCGAGATCGGGCGGCTGCGCGAGACCGCCCTTCACCGCGTGGATGAAGAATTCGACATTGCCGGCGGGGCCGAGGAGGGGGGACGCCATCGCCTGGTCGGGCATCGCTCCCGACGCCTCGCATGCCTCGACGACCCCCTCGAGGGCCCACCGCCACACGCCGGGGTCGCGGACCACGCCATGCGCGCCCACGTCCTTCGGCCCCGCCTCGAACTGTGGCTTCACCAGCAGCACCAGGTCGGCGCCTTCCATCGCCACCTCGGCCAGCGCCGGGAGGACCAGGCGAAGGGAGATGAACGACAGGTCGGCCACCACCACCTCTGGGATGAAGAGGAGGTCAGCCGGAACGAGGTCCCGCACGTTCGTGCGCTCGAGGAGCGTGACCCGGGAATCCCGGCGAAGGTCCCACGCCAACTGGCCGTACCCGACGTCGACGGCCACGACCCGGGCCGCCCCTCGCTGGAGCAGGCAGTCGGAGAAGCCACCGGTCGACGCGCCCGCGTCGAGAGCATCGCGGCCGGCAACCCGCACTCCGAACCGCTCCAGGGCCGCGGCGAGCTTGTCACCGCCTCGGGAAACGTACCGGCGGGGCGGCCCGGCGAGCCGAAGGGCCTCGTCCGGCCGAACGAGCGTCGACGGCTTGCTCGTGGGGCGGCCCCCGACCACGACCAACCCGTTTCGCACGGCGTCCTGCGCCTCCGTGCGGGTGCGGGCCAGGCCTCGCCGGACCAGCTCGGCATCCAGCCGCCGGCGGGTCACTGACCTGACTCAGGCCTTGTCCGTGGCCGTGCTGCGCTTCGTTGCGGAGGTCGGCTTCTTGGCCCGGGAACGCGCGGCCGGCGGCTTCTTGGCGGTGGCAGCTGGTCCCCCGACTTGGCGTTCCAGCTCGCGCACCCGCCGCTTCAGCGCGTCGACCTCGTCGCGGCCCGCGACTCCCAGTGACTTCAGCTGGGACTTGACCTCACGCTGCACCGCCTCGGAGAGGCGCTGGCGACTCTTGCTCGACCAGTCGATGAGGTCCCGGGCGACCTTCTGGACCTGGTCGCTGGTCTGGCCCTGCATGAGCGAGCGGGCTTTCTCCTGTGCCCGTGCCGGTGACAGCTTCTGCATCGTGGCCTCCATGTTCCTTCGATCTCTCCCCCGGCCATGACAACTCTCCATGAGCCGAGGCATCCGTGGCCATTAAGGATACCCCGCGCCACCTGCCCCTCCTCGCCTGCTAGGCTCGCGCCGTGAGGGCCGGAGGCTGGTGAAGGCCGGGGACAGCCGCGCGTGATCCCCATCCGTGACGTCAACCCCACGACCCGCACCTCTTGGATCACGCTCGCGCTGATCGCAGCGAACGTCGTCGTCTTCCTCCTGTGGCAGCCGACCTTCGCCGCCAACAGCGAGACCCGCACGTTCTTCTTCTTCTACTGCAACGCCCTCGTGCCGTGGGAGATCACGCACCAGACGAGCCTGGCCGAGGGAGGGGCGGCCGCAAGAGATGCCATCGAGGCCGACCTGGGCCCTCAGCTCGGGCCGGGCGTCGGGGGCGACCTCCAGCAGGAGTTGCAGCAGCGGTGTGCCGACAAGGACGTGAACCTGTCGATCCCGGTCTCGATGTTCCTGCACGGAGGATGGCTCCACATCGCCGGCAACATGTTGTTCCTCTGGATCTTCGGCAACAACGTCGAGGATCGACTGAAACGGCCTCTGTTCATCGCGTTCTACTTCCTGGGGGGCCTGGCCGCCACCGCTCTCCAGCTGGCGTTCGGCCCCAACTCGACCATCCCCAACGTCGGCGCCTCCGGCGCCATCGCGGCGGTCCTCGGCGCGTACCTCGTGCTGTTCCCCCGAGCGCGCGTGTACACGATCGTCATCTTCTTCTTCATCACCGCCATCGAGCTGCCGGCCGTCGCCGTCCTGGGGTTCTGGTTCGTGCTGCAGCTGTTCAGCGGGGTGGGAAGCATCGGCGGCGATGTGAGCACCGGCGGCGTGGCCTACTGGGCGCATGTAGGCGGGTTCGCCTTCGGCGCAGCGGTCGCCTGGCTGTTCTTCCGGGGACGGGGCGACCGGCAGGTCCAGCGGGCGGTCCCGCGCCGGCCTGACTTCTTCTAGGGGCTGGTCACCCGAACCGCGTCGTCGAGCAGCAAGGCCCTCACGTCGGGCGCCACGTACGTGGGGCGGTACGGGGAGGCCTTCATCTCCTCCTCCGTGGACACGCCGCTCAGGACGAACAACGAATCCCAGCCGAGGGTCGCCGCCCCGGCGACGTCCGTGTCCAGCCGGTCCCCGATCACGAGCGGGTTCAGCCCACCCGCCCGGCGAAGGGCAGCCTGAAACAGGGGGGCGTGTGGCTTGCCCACCACCTCCGCCTCGACGCCGGTCGCCGTGGTGATGGCCGCGACGAGGGCCCCGGCGCCCGGCCACAGCTCTCCGCCGCTTGCCGGGAACGTGGGGTCGGCGTTCGTTGCCACGAATGAGGCCCCTCGATGCACGAGGATGCACGCGGTCCGCAACCGCGCGTACGTGAGATCCTCATCGATGCCCACCACCACAAGGTCTACGGCCTCGTGCTCGCCGTCCACGACCCGCAGGCCGGCATCCTCGAGCGCGCCAACGACGCCGTCGCCGCCCATGACGAACGCCGTCCCGCCGCCTCGCACGGCGAGCAGGTCCGCGGCGGCGGTGGCCGACGTGACGACCTCGGCGGGGGCCGAGTGCATCCCCATCGAGCTCAGCTTGGCGGCCACCTGCTCGGGCGTCCGCGAGGAGTTGTTCGTCAGGAAGACGAGGTTGGCTCCGGCTTCCCGTAGGGAGGCCATCGTCTCCGGTGCGCCCGGGACGGGCTCACTCCCCCGGTACAGGACGCCGTCCAGGTCGAACAGGAGGGCGTCGTACCGAGCCGCCAGCATCAGCCGGCCAGCCGGCGGAGAGCTCGCTCGTAGTGCTCGACCCCCGGACGCATGGCGATGGCGAGCTTGACGTGACCGAGGGCCCGGGTCCGCTCGCCCGTCCGCTCGCACGCGAGGGCGAGCGCGAAGTGAGCCCAGTCGTCCGAGGGGTTGATGTCGACGGCCTTGGCGAACTCGCGCCGGGCCCGGGCCATTCGCCCCGTCATGAACAGTGCCCGGCCCAGAGCCGAGCGGATCGAGCCCTTGTCCGGCTCGATCAGCTTGGCCATGGACAGCATCATCACCGCCTGGTGCGGATGGCCCTCATCCAGGAACCGCACGCCCTTGGAGAACAGGTCGTACGCACTCTCGCGCTCCAGCCGTTTGCTATACACAGTGTCGCCGTGCCTCAGATCTCACCGTTCGTCGGCCTGCTGTTCGATCGGTCCCGGGTCGGTCCTCTGGTGGGGGTCACCACCCCGCCGTACGACACCATCTCGCCCGAGGAGCAACGCCGGTACCTGCAGGCGAGTCCCCACAACGTCATCCGGCTCGATCTCGGCGAGGACCGTCCAGCTGACGACGGAACCCGCAACAAGTATAGGCGGGCCTCCGAGCAGCTCCGCGAGTGGCGTGCGCAGGGCATCCTGGTCGAAACGCCGCGACCGGCCTACTTCCCCTACGAGATGCGGTTCACCCTCCACGGCCGTCATCGACGGATCCGCGGGGTGATCGGAGCCGTGGAGGTGGAGGACTGGGGAGGATCCATCGTGCCGCACGAGCGGACGGCGCACGGACCGGTGGAGGACCGTCTTCGGCTCATTCGGGAGCTCCGGGCGAATCTCTCGTGCATCCACGCCGTGTTCTTCGAACCGTCGCCACCGCTGGCGGCGCTGCTGAAGCGAGTGGCGAG
Source organism: Actinomycetota bacterium (assembly GCA_044869895.1). Lineage (GTDB taxonomy): Bacteria > Actinomycetota > UBA4738 > UBA4738 > HRBIN12 > AC-69. The sequence continues at coordinate 7,511 of JBIOXZ010000188.1, forward strand.
GACCGAGCCAGTCGCGGAGGCCCTGGACGAGGAGGGGGTCACCCACCGCCTGTGGATGGCCGATGACGAGGAGGGCGTGGGGAAGTCTCTGGCCGGAGAGACGGTGTTGATCGCGGACGGTCATCACCGATACGCCATGGCCCTCGCCTATCGCGACGAGATGCGTGCCGCCCAGGGGCCGGGACCGTGGGACAGAACGATGATGCTGCTCATGGACGCTGCCGCGGAGGATCCGCCGGTCCTTCCATACCACCGCATCGTGCGCGCCGCCCCTCCACCCATGGACGGGACCCGGGTCCGGGACCTCCAGGAAGTGCTGGACCAGGTCGACGACGAGGGCCTGGTGTTCGGCGCGGCCACCATGGAACGTGGCGAGCTCCTCCATCGGGTGGTCCGCCTGGAGGGTGAACCCCCCACCGTGTCGGCCCTGCACCGCCTGCTGCTCGAAGGGAGGGACGAGGACCTCGCCTTCACACCCGACGCGGTGCGTGCGGAGGACGCCGTGCGGCTGGGCCAGGCCGAGGCCGCGTTGTTCCTCCCGCCCACCACGGCCGCACGGATCCGAACGGTGATCGACCGGCGCGAGCAGTTGCCCCAGAAGTCCACGTTCTTCTGGCCGAAGCCTCGCACCGGGATGGTCATCCAACCTCTCGATCACCCTGCATGATCCGCCGTCCTTCGATCGCACCCGCCAGGCGCTACTCCTCCTCTTCGGGATCCAGCTTCTTGATCCCGGTGGCCACCACCTCCGTGAGGCTGCGGGCGCCGGCTCCGCTCCGGTAGAACCGCCGGGCAAGCTGGCCGTACACGAGGACGTCGTCGCCCTTGGTGATGCCCTTGACCGCGCGCTTGCCCACGGTCTTGTGCCACACCGCGACCGGGAGGGGGAGGAGCCGCTTTCCGGTCTCCGGAACCGAGAGCCGGAGCTCGGTGACCTCGTCTCCTGATGGCATCGTCCGGTCCACCGGATCCGCCGCAACCGTCCCCGCGAGCACGACGACGTTGACCGTCACCATCCGATCACCGCTCCCTCCTCTCCCGACGGACGGTAGCAGCACCCACTGACATACCTATCGGCGCCACGCACGCGACGTGCGCGCCCCGCCGATACACTTCTGCGATGCGACCGGTCACGTTCGACGTGGCTCCCGGCATCACGGCGATCGACACATACATGGCAGGACGCGACCGGTCCACCGCCGCGTACCTTCTTCACGACGAGGAGACCACCATCGTCGAGACGGGCCCCACCACCTCCGTGGAGGCGGTGACCGAGGGGTTGGCCTCCCTCGGCGTCGGCCCATCCGATCTGGCCAACATCGTGCTGACCCACATCCACCTGGATCATGCCGGCGGTGTGGGCCGCCTTGCAGTGGCGTTCCCACGCGCAACGATCTGGGTCCACGAGCGAGGGGCACCCCATCTCGCCGACCCGGCCAAACTGGTGGCTAGCGCAACCCGCGTGTATGGGAAGGAGCGGATGGCCGAATGGTTCGGACCGGTGGAGGCGGTCGGGCAGGACCGTCTCCAAGCGATTCAGGACGGTGAGCGCATCACGTTGCGCAGCAGGGATCTCGAGGTCCTGTACACGCCCGGTCACGCATCGCACCACGTGGCCCTGGTGGACTCGGAGTCCGGAGCCGTGCTCACGGGCGACGCGCTCGGCATCCACGTGCCCGACCTCCCGGTGCTGCGACCGGCCACGCCACCCCCGGACTTCGACCTCGAGCTCGCTCTCGACAGCATCGAGCGGATCCGGTCCCGGGCGACCTCGGTGCTCCTGTTCGCCCACTTCGGCCCGATCCACGACATCGACCGGACATGCGACCTGGCCGAGCAGCGCGTGCGGAGCTGGGCCGAGGCCGTCCGCGAGGCCTTGGAGACGACCGACGATCTGGACGAGATCGCAGAACGGCTCGTCCGGGAGAGCGCTCGCGACATCGAGACCGGCTCGGAGGCCGAGCTCGACCTCGACGCGCTCGAGGAGCGGTTGCAGCTGCTATCCAGCATCCGGATGAACGCCATGGGGCTGATGCGCTACTGGACCAAGCGGCGTGACCGTGAGCGTGCCGACGGTGAGCGTCTCAGCTCAACTGAGCCAGACGCTCGGCGACGTCGTACGCCGCCGGATCGTGTCGCATGATCCTGCGGAACGTTCGCTCGGCCTCCTGGGTCCGGCCGGCACGCTGAAGGATGTCGGCCATCACGTACCACACGCGGAGCACCTCGGGCCCGGCGACATCGTCCCTGGTCTTCACCCGGCGCAACAGTCCGAGCGCCTCATCGAACTTGTCCATGTCTGCCAGCGCGCTCCCGGCGACGATCACCGCCTCCGCCTTCGCCGACAGCGGGACCCCTCGGGCCGCGAGGGCCTCCTCAACAAGCGGGACAGCGCGCTCGGGGTGACCGGCCGCGCGGAGGCAGTCCGCGATGATGTGGTTCTGGTCGGCCCGCCCGGACATCCGCCGGTACGCCTGCATCTCCGAGAGGGCCTCGCCGAACCGGTCCTGGACGTACAGGGCCAGCCCGAGGATCTCCCGGATGGTCGGCGACCGAGGCGCGAGCTCCTTCGCCTTTCGGGCCTCGCTCGCCGCGCCCTTCGCGTCGCCTCGCTCGAGCAGCTCGATGGCACGTTCCAGCCTGGCCATCGCGGGCTGCTGCCTGCCGGCCCGGGCGGTTCGGTTCAGCTCGTCCCGGATGTCGCGGGGGAGCCCTCGAGGGTGCGGTCCGGGAGGTCGACGGGGAGCCGGTCGAGGACGGAGGGCTTTGGGCATGGCATCACCTAGCGTACCCGCGTACCTGCCGGCGGGGCCGGAAACGGAGAAAGCCGCCCGAAGGCGGCTCTCTCGCAAGGTGTTCCGGCAGCGACCTACTCTCCCACCCGGTCGCCCGGGCAGTACCATCGGCGCTGGAGGGCTTAACTTCCGGGTTCGGGATGGGACCGGGTGTTTC
>JBIOXZ010000189.1:0-17609 GCA_044869895.1 Actinomycetota bacterium
CAAAGTCCACGGTCGGACGGACGGTCGGGGCGGTAGGCACGTCGGTCGGCGGAGCGGAGGGCGAGCCCGGGCCCACGGGTCCGTGCGAGGGGTGTCCCACTTTCGACCCCATGCCTCTTCCTACCGCGTCAAAGACCGCGTCGGCTTGCGGCAACAGACGCCTTGATGTTCAGCGCCGGCCGTATGCGACGCGTTCGAGGGTCAGGCCGTGAGGGGGCGCCATCTGGGCGGCCGCCGAGCGGTCCCTCGCGGCCAGGATGGCAGGGACACGGTCCGGCTCGATCCTTCCCTCGCCCACCGCGACCAGGGTCCCCACCAGGCTCCGAACCATTTGGTGCAGGAACGCGTTGGCCCGGGCCGTGACCTCGACCAGACCACCCGACCGCATGATCGCCAGCCGCTGCAGGTTCCGGATCGTGGTCGATCCGTCCCTGGGCAGCCGGCAGAACGAGGCGAAGTCGTGCTCGCCCACCAGCTCGCGGGCGGCCGCGCGCATCCGCGGGACCGTGAGTTCGCCGGGCCGATGCCACACGTACCGCGCGGTGAACGGATCGGGGTAGGGCCCGGTCTCGATCCGGTAGCGATACTCCCGCGCCGTGGCGCTATGTCGGGCGTGGAATGCGTCGGCCACGACGCGCGCCTCGGTCACTACGACCTCCGGAGCGAGGAGGGCGTTCAGTCCCGCTTGCAGGCGGCCGACGTCGACGACGTCGGCCGCCCGGAACGAGACCACTTGTCCCCGGGCATGGACGCCGGCGTCGGTCCGGCCGGCCACTGAGAGCTTTGGACGGTCTCTCAGGAACCGTTCCAGGGCAGTCTGGAGGACGCCCTCGACCGTGCGCTGCTCACGCTGCTTCGCCCACCCGTGGAACCCCGTGCCGTCATAGGCGAGCGTCAGCCTGACGACGCTTGTCATGGCCGTCGAGGATGCCTACTCCTCCGAGGCGACGAGCTCGATACGTGCCATGGGCGCGCCGTCACCTTGCCGAGCACCGAGCTTGAGGATCCGGGTGTACCCACCCGGCCGCTCGGCGTACCTCGGGCCGATGTCGGTGAAGAGCTTGTGCACGACGTCGCGGTCCGGGATCACCTTCAAGACCTCGCGGCGAGCGGCGAGGTCTCCTCGCTTCGCCGAGGTGATCAGCTTCTCGGCCAGGGGACGAACCGCCTTGGCTTTGGCTTGGGTCGTGTTCACCCGCTCGTGTGTGAAGAGCTGCGCGGCCAGCCCCGCGAGCAGGAGCCGCTGGTGAGCCGGACCGGCGCCCAGCCGGGGGCCGCGCTTGGGCCTCGGCATCGCTCCTACTCCTCCCGAAGTGACAGGCCGAGCTCGGCCAGCTTCGCCTTGACCTCGTCGATCGACTTCTGGCCGAAGTTGCGGATGTCCATGAGCTCGGCCTCCGACTTCTGCACAAGGTCACCGACCGTGTTGATGCCCTCCCGTTTCAGGCAGTTGTAGGAGCGCACCGACAGATTCAGCTCTTCGACCGTGATCCCATAGTCCGACGGAAGGGACTCGTCCTCCGCCTCTTTGACGTTCAAGCTGGGAGCCTCGGCCAGGTCGTAGAACAGCTGCACGAGGTCGACGAGCGTGCCGCCGGCGGATGCCACTGCCTCGCGGGGGCTGATCGAGCCGTCGGTCTCCACGTCGAGAACGAGCCGGTCCCGGTCGGTCATCTGCTCCACACGAGTGTTCTCGACCGTGTACGAGACCTTGTGGACCGGCGAGAAGATCGAGTCCACGGGGATGACGCCGATCGGGTCCCGTGGCTTCTTGTTCCGCTCGGCCGGCCGATACCCGACGCCCCGCTCCACCACCATCTCGATCTCCAGGCTCCCGCCCTTGGCGACCGTGGCGATGTGCAGGTCGGTGTTGAGGATGTCCACGCCAGCGGGCGGCGAGACGTCCCCGGCCGTGACCTCGCCCGGACCCTTCGCCTTGAGGTACATGGTGACCGGCTCCTCGACGTCGGTCCGGATCACGAGTTCCTTCAAGTTGAGGATGATGTCGGTCACGTCCTCCGTGACCTTGGGGATGGTCGAGAACTCATGAAGCACGCCTTCGATCCGGACCGACGAGATGGCCGCCCCGGGGATCGATGACAGCAGCGTGCGTCGAAGAGAGTTCCCGACGGTGTAGCCGAACCCGGGCTCGAGGGGCTCGATGGAGAACCGGGAGCGCGTCGGGCTGACGCTCTCCTCGTGGATCTGTGGTCTTGCGACGGTAAACACCTGACTACCTCCTCCGGCAGGGGATCATCCATTTCTCCCCGCCGATCACGGCCCGCTCGACTGGGCGGGCCGGTCTTCGCACCTCGGCGCTACACGCGCCTGCGCTTCTTGGGCCGGCACCCATTGTGGGGAACCGGCGTGACGTCCTGGATACCTGCGACCTCCAGGCCGGTCGCCGCGAGCGACCGGATGGCCGTCTCGCGGCCGGAGCCGGGACCCTTGACGAACACGTCCACCTTCTGCACCCCGTGTTCCTGGGCCTTCCTCGCTGCGGCCTCCGCCGCGAGCTGGGCGGCGAACGGGGTGGACTTCCGGGAGCCCTTGAACCCGACGTTGCCCGCGCTGGCCCACGAGAGGGTGTTGCCCTGAAGGTCGGTGATGGTGACGATAGTGTTGTTGAACGTCGACTTGATGTGCGCCTGGCCGTGGACGACGTTCTTCTTCTCCTTCCTCCGGGTCTTCTTGGCCTTGGGCTTCGCCATGGCCTACCCCTTCTTCCCCACGGCGGGCTTCTTCCTGCCGGGAACGGTCTTCTTCGGGCCCTTGCGGGTCCGGGCGTTCGTGTGCGTCCGCTGCCCGTGCACGGGGAGACTCCGGCGGTGCCGGACGCCCTGGTAGGCGCCGATCTCGATCTTGCGCTTGATGTCCTGCGCCACCTCCCGGCGGAGGTCCCCCTCGACCTTGAACGTGCGGTCGATGAACTCGCGGATCCGAGCCACCTCTTCCTCGGAGAGATCGCGAACCTTGCGTCCTCCCTCGACACCGGTCCCCCTCACGATCTGGAAAGCCCGGGTTGGACCGATCCCGTAGATGTAGCGGAGGGCGATCTCCAGCCGCTTGTCGCGGGGAAGGTCGACGCCTGCGATCCGTGCCACTCCCGATCCCTCCTACCCCTGCCGCTGCTTGTGCCGGGGGTTCGTGCAGATGACCCGGACCCGGCCATGGCGGCGGATGATCTTGCACCGCTCGCACATCTTCTTGACCGACGGCCGCACCTTCATCGTCCGAACCTTTCCCTCACTTGTAGCGGTACACGATCCTGCCGCGTGTCAGGTCGTACGGCGACAGCTCCACCAGCACCCGGTCGCCCGGGAGGATCCGGATGTAGTGCATCCGCATCTTTCCCGAGATGTGAGCCAGAACGTTGTGCCCATTTTCGAGTTGCACCCGGAACATGGCGTTGGGGAGCGGCTCGGTGACCGTTCCCTCGACCTCGATGGCGTCCTTCTTTGGCAAGCTCTCCCAAGTGTCCCTCGTCGCCGGACAGGCCCCATCCGCCCACGGACGAGCCGAAACTGCCCCCGGACGGGGACAGGCCTCAAGTATAGGAGCCCCGCCGGAGACCGTCCACGATCTTGAGCAGCCTCAGCTAGGGCTGGGCGACGGGGCCGGGAGCCGCCCTGCTGCTCGATGCGAGGTCGGCGGGTTCGTCTCCCGCCTCGCCGACGACCACGACCTGGTCCCTCGATCCCGTCTCGATCGTAGCCTCGATGCCCCTGGTGGTGTCGACCATGCGGTCCCGTATGACCCGCAACTCCTCCATCAGGGCCGCATGGCGCGACGCCAGGCTCGAAAGGACCCTGTCGGACTCTCTCTTGGCCTCCGCCAGCGCCTCGGTCGCCTGCAGACGAACCTCCTCAGCCGTGCTCTGGGCGTCCAGGCGGATCTTGTCGGCCTCGGTCCTGGCCTTGGCCTGAACCCGCTCGGCCTTCGCCGCGGCCTCCCCGCGCGACTTCTCGGCCTCGTGCTGGATGCGGTCTGCTTCGGCCTTCGCCTCGGCGACGATGCGCTCGGCTTCCGCCTCGGCATCCTGGCGGAGCTTCCCGACATCCTGATCGAAGGTCCGCATCAGATCGGCCACCCGAGCGCCCACGCCCTCGTACTCGTCTCGAGCGGTGGCAGCTAGCTCCTCCTCGTCCGCGTCCCGCTGACTCAATTCCCCCTGGAGCCGCCGGACCTCGGTCTCCAGTGCGTCCAGGTGCTCTGTCAGCCGCGACACGTACTCCAAGACCTGATCCGGGTCGTACCCCCGCCGCACCGTCCCGAAAGACGGCAGGTTCAGCGACCCGCCGGTTGCCGACGGCTGCGACCCTGATTCCTGGGTGGACATGCGTCTCCTCCTATCGAATCCACGGATGCACGGACGGTAGTCGTTCCTCTAACCCGAGGGTAACTGCCATCCGGGGGCATGGTGTAGGTCGATCTCCCTAAGGCATTCGTCCAACGGGAGCCTAGTGAATCGGCCCTCCTCCTGCTTGCCTGGTTTCCGACCGATGGGGTCTAGGCGTTGGGGTCAGTGCGCCCATTCGAGGAGTTGACCGACGTCGCGTCTGCCCCATCGGTCGCACGGGCCTCCTGCAAGAGCACGACCTGATCACCGATCGAGGCTTCGATGGTCGTCTCCAAATCCTTCGCCGTGTCGAGCATCCTGTCGCGCATGGCCCGGAGCTCGTCCACCAGGGCATCCCGGCGAGCGACCAAGGTCGACAGCGCCTGGTCGGACTCGATCCGGGCTTCCCGAAGCGTCCGCTCCGCCTCTGCACGCGTCTGGGCAGCCTCGTCCTGCGCGCTCAGGCGGGTGCGCTCGGCGTCGGTCCGGGCATCGGCCATGAGGCGCTCGCTCTCGGTCCGCGTGTCCGCGAGCAGGCGCTGGACCTCTGCCTCTGCCTCGGCACGAAGCCTCTCGACGTCTTGATCGAACGTCCTGACGAGGTCGGCCACCCGTGGGGAGATGCCGTCGTAGGGATCCTGGCCGCCGACGGTGTCCTGCGCTGCGATGCGCTGACGGCGCACCTCTTCGAGCTCCGACTCGAGCCGGTGCACGTTTGCTTCCAGAGCTTCGACGTGGTCGGCGACCCCGGCCAGGTATTCGGCGACCTGGTTGGGGTCATAACCGCGAAACACCGTGGCGAACGTCGGCTGGCGGTTGCGGCCGGCGCTCGCCGATGGCGACGGGTCTGGCTCCCATGTACCCATCGTTCCCCCTGTGGATCCGAGACGTAGCGGAAGTTCCCTCCCCCGCAGGCCCGAGCGTAGCCTCATCCCGGCAGTTCGCGCTAGCCGCGAGCGGTGATGACCTCCCGGCCGTCCTCGGTGACCGCGATCGTGTGTTCGAAGTGCGCGGCCAGCGACCGATCCGCGGTCACCACGGTCCAGTCGTCGGCCAGGACCCGAGTCTTCCAGTCGCCCATCGTGACCATGGGCTCGACCGCGACCACCAGGCCGGGCCGAAGCTCGGGCCCCCGGCCCGGGAGCCCGTAATTCGGGATCTGGGGATCCTCGTGCAGGCTCCGGCCGACACCGTGGCCGACGTACTCCCGGACCACCGAGAAGCCGGCTCCCTCCACCACCTGCTGCACCGCGTGGGAGACATCCGACAGACGACCCCAGGGCCGTATCTGGGAGATCCCGGCCTCCAGGGCCTCCTCGGTCACCCGGACGAGCTTCTCGGCCTCCGCGGAGGGTGGCTCGCCCACGAACACGGTGACCGCGGAGTCCGCGTGATAGCCGTCCCAGATGGCCCCGAAGTCGAGCGACAGTACGTCGCCCTCCTTCAGGATCCGCTTGGGCGATGGGATGCCGTGGACGACCTCCTCGTTCAGCGAGGCGCAGATCGATGCGGGGAACCCTCGGTACCCCTTGAACGAGGGCGTCGCCTTCCGTTCCCTGATGAACGCCTCCGCCACGACGTCGAGGTCGGCCGTGGAAACCCCGGGCTCGACGGCCGCGAGCACCGTGTCGATCGTCTCGGCGACGATGCTGCCGGCCACCCGCATCTTGGCCACCTCGTCGGGTGACTTGAGGATGATCATGCTTCCAGGTCCAGCAGGTCGGACAGGGCCTCGATGGTGCGGTCGGCCACGACCTCCTCGGGGGCTTCGGCATCGATATCCCGCAGCAACCCCCGCTCCCAGAAGTACAGGACGAGCGGTTGGGTCTCTCGTCGATACACCTGCAGCCGGCGCCGGATCGTCGCCTCGTCATCGTCGGACCGTGCCTGGAGCCGGTGTCCGCAGACGTCGCAGATGCCCTCGACCCGGGGACGCTTGAAGTTCAGGTTGTAGACACGCCTGCAGTTCGGGCAGACCAGCCGGCCGGTCAGCCGCTTCACCGCCACCTCATCCCCGATCTTGAAGTTCAGGACGGCGGAGAGCGGACGGCCCGCGGCGGCCAGGGCACCTTCCAACGCCTGGGCCTGGGCCACCGTGCGGGGGAACCCGTCGAGGATGAACCCCTCCCTGCTATCTGGTTGGTCCAGCCGCTCCAAGACCATGTTCACCGCGATGTCATCGGGAACGTAGTCGCCGCGATCCATGTACTCCTTGGCCGCCAGGCCGAGGGCCGTCCCCTTCGCGACGTGGTTACGGAAGATATCGCCGGTCCCGATCACGGCGAGCCCGTAGCGGTCCGAGAGCCTCCTGGCTTGGGTGCCCTTTCCCGCCCCCGGGGGACCGAGGAGGACGATCTTCATGGTTACTTCAGGAATCCTTCGTAGTGCCGCATGAGCAGCTGGGACTCGAGCTGCTTCATGGTCTCGAGGGCCACGCCGACGGTGATGAGGAGCGAGGTCCCGCCGAACGGAAACTCGTCGATGAGCCAGAAGGCGAAGACGATCGACGGCAGGAGGGCGATGGCCGCCAGGAACAGCGAACCGGGCAATGTGATTCGGACCAGGACGTCGTTCAGGTAGTTCGCCGTGGGCTGGCCGGGTCGGATCCCGGGGATGAACCCTCCGTATTTCCGAAGGTTGTCGGCGGTATCCACCGGGTTGAACGCGATGGCCGTATAGAAGTAGGCGAAGAACACGATCAGCATGCCGTAGATGGCCATGTACACGAGGCTCCGCTGATTCGTGACGTAGTTGTTCACGAAGTTCGTGAACCAACTGGCGTGGTAAACGCTGGCCAGCAGCGTTGGGAAGTACAGCACCGACGAGGCGAAGATGATCGGGATGACGCCGGCCTGGTTGACCTTGAGAGGGATATAGGTGCTGCCGCCGGTGGTCATCCTCCGTCCCACCACGCGCTTGGCGTACTGGACGGGGATCCGCCGCTGGCCCTGCTCCACGAAGACCACGGCCACAACCAAGGCCAGGCCGATCAACAGGACCACGACGAACTTCGCGTTGCTCTGCAACAGGATCGCGCGCCCCTGACTGGGGAGCGAAGAGATCACGCTGGCGAAGATGAGGACGGACATGCCGTTGCCGATCCCGCGCTGGGTGATGAGCTCACCCATCCACATGATCAAGGCTGTGCCGGCGGTGAAGATCAGCACGATCAGCGCGATGTTCGGCGCAGTGAACGTGCCCGGCCGGAACACGTCCACGCCGTTCAACTGCTGGGCGCCCGAGTGGAACAGGAACACGAGCCCGGTGGACTGTAGGAGGGCCAGAACGACCGTCACATAGCGAGTCCACTGGTTGATCTTCTTGATACCCGTCTCGCCCTGCTTCTGCCATTGCTCGAGCTTGGGGATCACCACGGTGAGCAGCTGCATGATGATGGAGCTCGTGATGTACGGCATGATCCCCAGGCCGAACACGGCCATCCGGGTGAGCGCCCCCCCGGAGAACAGGTCGATGAACGAGAGGAACCCGCCCTGGCCCGGAGACTTGAACGCCGCCGTCAACCGGTCGAGGTCGATGATGGGGACGGGCACATACGAACCGAACCGATAGATGGCGATGATGAACAGCGTGAACAGGATCTTCTTGCGAAGGTCCGGAACCTTGAAGGCGTTGACGAAGGCGCGCAGCACGAGAACTCGATTCTACCCCGTCAGATGACGATCTCGGTCCTGCCACCGGCGGCCTCGATCTTGTCTTTGGCGGCCTCCGAGAACGCGTGGGCCTTGACGGTCAGTGCCCGTCCGATGTCGCCTCGGGCCAGCACCTTCACCGGCCGTCCGCCGTGGATCAAGCCGCGCGCCAGCATGGCGGCGGGATCGACCTCGCCGCCCTCGAACGCCTGGGCCAGGGTCTCCACGTTCACCACCGAGTACTCGACACGGTTGCGGTTGGTGAAGCCCTTCAGCTTGGGCACGCGACGCTGGAGCGGCATCTGTCCGCCCTCGAACCCCAGCTTGGGGTTGTGGCGGGCGCCGTAGCCCTTGGTCCCCCGGCCCGCCGTCTTGCCCTGGCCGGCGGCCCTGCCCCGGCCGACGCGCCGCTTCCGCCGCGTTGCACCGGCGGCGGGACGGAGATGATGGAGCTTCATCCCTTCTCCTGTCTCCCACTCTTCGCCGAGCGAGCATCCGGCGTCTCCTCGACCTTCACCAGGTGGCTGACCTTGGCGATCATGCCTCGGATCTCGGGACGGTCGTCCTTGACCACCGAGTCGCCAAGGCGGTGCAGGCCCAACCGACGGACCGTGGCCTTCTGATCCTTCGGCCGGTGGATCACGCTCCGGATCTGGGTGACCCTAAGCTTGGTCACCGTAGGCCTCCTCCAGCTTTGCCGCCCGGGCCGCCTGCATTCGCTCGTCCGCCGCAGCCACGGCCGACAGCATCGGCTTGGGCGCCACCTCGCTCAGCTGCCGTCCGCGGAGCCTGGCCACCTGTTCGGGCCGCTTGAGGCTCCGCAACCCGGCCGTCGCCGCCTTCACGATGTTGATCGCATTGCTCGAGCCCAGGGACTTGGACAGGATGTCCTTGATCCCCGCGCACTCGACCAGGGCCCGGACCGGACCGCCGGCGATGACCCCGGTGCCCGGTGCGGCCGGCTTGAGGAGCACGATGCCGGCACCGTCCTCTCCGGTCACCTGATGCGGGATGGTGGTCCCCATCATCGGAACCTCGAACATCTTGCGCTTGGCCTCCTCGACTCCCTTGGCGATGGCCGCGGGGACCTCCTTGGCCTTGCCGTACCCAACGCCGACGCGTCCCGCGCCGTCGCCGACCACGACGAGCGCGGCGAAGGAGAAGCGGCGGCCGCCCTTGACCACCTTGGCCACGCGGTTGATCGCGATGACCCGCTCCTCGTACATGCCCTTCTCTCCGGTCGACGCGTCGTACCGTCGCATCAGATCGCCAATCCCCCTTCCCTGGCTCCCTCGGCAAGCGCGGCGATCCGGCCGTGATACAGCCGACCCCCACGATCGAACACCGCGCCCTGGACCCCGGCCTGCTTCGCCCGGTCGGCGATCAGCGCCCCGACGGACTTGGCCACGACCTTCTTGTCGCCCTTGGTTCCGCCGCCACCGAGCTCACGGTCGGACGCCGAGGCAACCGTGCGGGAGGAGACGTCGTCGATCAGCTGGACGTAGATGTGCCGGTTCGATCGGTACACGGCCAGGCGCGGGCGGGCTGCTGTACCCGAGATCTTGCGCCGGATCCGGAGACGCCGGCGCGCCCGCGCCGAGCGCTTGTCGTCGCCACGCTGGAGCGTCCTCATGACGTCGCGCCCTTCGCCGCCTTGCCGGCCTTCTTCCGGACGAACTCGCCCTCGTAGCGGATGCCCTTGCCCTTGTACGGCTCGGGCTTGCGGATCTGCCGGATGTCCGCGGCCACTTGCCCGACCTGCTGCTTGTCGTTCCCGCGGATGATCACGCTGGTGGGCGCGGGGACCTCGAACTCGATGCCGTCTGGGCACGGGACGGGGATCGGGTGGGAGTACCCCACGGAGACCTCCAGGTCCTTGCCCCGCAGGGATGCCCGGTACCCGACGCCCACGATTTGTAGGCGCTTCTCGTAACCCTTCGTCACGCCCTCGACCATGTTCGCGATGAGTGTGCGCGTGAGGCCGTGAAGGCTCCGGTGGAAGCCCTCGTCGCTCGGGCGCTCGACTCGGATGACGCCGTCGTCGCGAACGACGCGCATCTCGGGGTGGAGCCGCCGGGACAAGGTTCCCCGCGGCCCCTTCACCGTCACGGTCGCGTTCTCGTCGATCGCCACCTCGACGCCACCCGGGATCTCGATGGGTTGCTTTCCGATCCGACTCATGGCTTCGTCCTCACCACACGTGGGCCAGGACCTCGCCGCCGATGCCGCGACGAGAGGCCTCCCGGTCCGTGATCACGCCCTGGGACGTGGACAGGATGGCGATGCCGAGCCCGCCCATGACCCGTGGAAGCTTGTCGTGCACGGCGTACACGCGGCGACCCGGGGTGGAGATGCGGCGCAGGCCGGTGATGGTCCGCTCCCGCTTCGCCCCATACTTCAGGCGGACCCGGAGGGCCTGATGGACGCCCTCCCCCTCGGTCTCGAAGCCATCCACGAACCCTTCCGCCGCAAGGATGTTGAGGATGGCCTGGTTGAGCTTGGACGCCGGCACGAGCAGGTCATCCTTGTACGCCACGTTGGCGTTGCGGATCCTCGTCAGCATGTCCGCGACGGGATCGGTGACGTTGGTCCGAACGAGGGCCTTCACCATGACGCCTTGGTCACCCCCGGTAGCTCACCGATGTGCGCCAGCTCGCGGAAGCAGATTCGGCACAGCAGGAACTTGCGGTAGACGGCCCGAGCCCTGCCGCACCGACGGCACCGGGTGTGCTCGCGCACGACGAATTTCGCCGGCTTGAGCTGCTTCTCGATCTTCGCCTTCCCTGCCATCTCGTCCCTCTCGCTACGAGGCCGCCGCGCTCACGACCGGGGCCCCCTCGAACGGGAACCCCAGCGCGATCAGCAGCGCCCTGCCTTCATCGTCCGTCTGCGCCGTCGTCGCGACGGTGATGTCCATCCCCCGGACCTTCACCACCTTGTCGTAGTCGACCTCCGGGAAGATCAGCTGCTCGGTGAGCCCGAGCGTGTAGTTCCCGTGGCCGTCGAACGACCGTCGTGACAGCCCCCGGAAGTCGCGGATCCTGGGGATGGCCACCGTGATGAGGCGGTCGACGAACTCCCACATGCGGTCGCCCCGAAGGGTGACCTTGGCCCCGATGGACATGCCCTCGCGGAGCTTGAAGCCGGCGATCGACTTCCGGGCCTTGGTCACGACCGGTCGCTGCCCGGCGATGACGGCGAGGTCCTGAGTGGCCGCCTCCAGCATACGAGCATCCTTCAGGGCGTCACCCACGCCCATGTTGATGACGACCTTCTGGAGCCGCGGGACCTCCATGGCGTTCGCATATCCGAGCTCCTGGCGGAGGCGCGGGAGGACCTCCTCGCGATAACGGACCTTTAGCCGAGGCACGTATCGCTCGCTCACAGCTCCGCCTCGCACTTGCGGCAGATCCGGACCTTCGTGCCGTCGGACCCCACCTCGTGGCCGACCCGGGTGGGCCGGCCGCAGGACTTGCACACGATCTGGACGTTGGAGATGTCCACGTACAGCTCCATGTCGATGATGCCGCCCTGCTGGAGCTGCTGTCCGCTGGTGGACCGGCGCCCCGTGGCCCGCTGATGCTTCTTGGCCATGGCCCCGCCCTCCACCAGGATGCGCCCGTCCTTGGGCACCACCCGGACCACCCGGCCCCGGTGGCCGCGGCTCTTCCCCGTCATCACCTGCACGGTGTCGTCCTTCTTGACGTCGACTCCTGGCATCGTCACAGCACCTCCGGTGCGAGCGAGATGATCTTCATGAACCGCTTCTCCCGCAGCTCGCGGGCCACCGGGCCGAAGATCCTGGTCCCTCGGGGGTTCCGCTGGTCGTTGATGAGGACCACGGCATTGTCGTCGAAGCGGATGTACGAGCCGTCGGGGCGGCGGCGCTCCTTGGCCGTGCGCACCACGACACCCTTCACCACCTCGCCCTTCTTCACGGCGCCGCCGGGAAGCGCGTCCTTCACCGAGCCCACGACGACGTCGCCGATCCGGGCGTAGCGGCGGTGGGACCCCCCAAGGACGCGGATCACCAGGACCTCCCTGGCCCCCGTGTTGTCCGCGACCCTACATCGGGTCTCCTGCTGGATCACCGTACCCTCACTTCGCCCGTTCCACGATCTCGACGACCCGCCAGCGCTTGGTCTTCGACAGGGGTCGGGTCTCGATCACGCGGACGGTGTCGCCCACGTGCGCCTCGTTCGCTTCGTCGTGCGCCGCAAGGCGGGACGACCGCCGAACGATCTTCTGATAGAGCGGATGGCGGATCTGCCGGTCGATCTTGACCAGCACGGTCTTGTCCATCGCGTCGGACACCACCACGCCGGTGCGGACCTTCCGCCGGCCCCGTTCGCTCGCCTGGGTCACGTCCCGCTCGCTTCCTTCTTGCTCGCTCGCCATCGCCTCGTTCGCTTCCCGGTCTCCTGCTCGGATCCCTCGGCCTCCCCGAGCTCCTCGCCCGGCTCGAGCAGGACATCGAGGGGCTCGCCCTTCTTTCTCCCGGCCGCCTGGGCCTGACGGGACTCGGCCAGGGCCTCGGCATCTGCCCGGGCCAGTTCCTCCTCCACCACCTGCTCCGGCTGCCGTTCGCGCAGCACGGTCAAGATCCTCGACACGTCGTGCCGCACGTCCTTGATGCGCATGGGGTTGTCGAGCTGCCCCGTGGCCAGCTGGAACCGCAGGTTGAACAGCTCCTCCTTGTGGGACTCCAGCCGCTCGATGAGCTGATCGTCCGGGAGCTCGCGGAGCTCGGCGACCCTGGTCACTCCGATCCCCCCGCCCGGCTGATGAACTTGGTCTTGATGGGAAGCTTGTGGGCCGCCCGGCTCATGGCCTCCTTGGCCACCTGCTCGGTAACCCCCGAGAGCTCGAACATCACCCGGCCGGGCTTGACCACCGCGACCCACCCCTCCGGGTTGCCCTTGCCCGAGCCCATCCGGGTCTCGGCCGGTTTCTTCGTGAACGGCTTGTCGGGGAAGATGTTGATCCACACCTTGCCACCTCGGCGGATGTGCCTGGTGATGGCCACCCGAGCCGCTTCGATCTGGCGGTTGGTGATCCACGCCGGCTGGAGGGCCACCAGGCCGTAGTCACCGAAGTGCACCTCGGTCCCGCCCTTGGCCCGGCCCCGCATGCGGCCCCGATGGACCTTGCGGTGCTTGACCTTCTTGGGGGCGAGCATCAGGCCTCGCTCCCTTCGGGAGCCGGCGGTTCCTCGACGGTTCCGCCGGAATCAGGGGCCGTCCCGTCCTCAGCGGCCTCATCGCTACGCTCGGTGCTCGGCTCGAGGACGGCCGGCTCCTCGGTCTCGATGGCCTCGGCCTCGGCCCGGTCGGTGATCAGGGCGCCGGTGGAGGCGCCCCCGGCGGACACCTGCGCCAGAGCCCGGGCTCGAGCGAGCTCGGTCTCCTTCTCCGCGGCCGGGATCTCGTCGCCGTGGTACACCCACACCTTCACCCCGATCTGCCCGAAGGTCGTCTTCGCCTCGGCCGTGCCGAAGTCGATGCGGGCCCGGAGGGTATGCAGCGGGACCCGCCCTTCGCGGTACCACTCGCGGCGCGACATCTCGGTCCCGCCGAGGCGGCCGCCGCACTGCACGCGGACGCCGAGCGCCCCTGCGCGCATGGCAGTCTGGACGGCCCGGCGCATGGCCCGGCGGAAGGAGACCCGTCCGGCCAGCTGCTCGGCCACGCCCTGGGCGAGCAGCGTCGCATCGGTCTCCGGCCGAAGCTGGCTGGCCGCCGAGTTCATGTCCTCGACCTTCACGTCGACCCGCTTCTTGGTCACCCGCTCGATGTCCCGGCGGATCCGGTCGACCTCGGCGCCCTTGCGGCCGATCACGATGCCGGGACGGGCGGTTCGGATGAACACCCAGATCTGGTCGCCCTTGCGCTCGATGTCGATGCTTGAGATGCCGGCCCGGGACAGGCGACTGCGGATGTGCTTGCGGATCCACACGTCCTCGTGCAGGGAGTCCGCGTAGTCGCGACCTCCGAACCAGTTGGACTTCCACGTGTAGATGACTCCCAGCCGAAGTCCGTACGGATTGACCTTGTGACCCATTCAGGCTTCCTCTCCCAACGACTTCACGATCAGCGTGATGTGCGAGGTACGCTTCCTGACCCTGGCCGCCCTGCCGTAGGCTCGGGGCCGCCACCGCTTTAGCGTGGGCCCCTCGTCCACCCATGCCCGGTCGATGACCAGGTTCTGGGCCGCCACCTCCGGCCCCTGCTCGGCGTTCGCCACCGCCGAGTTCAGTGCCTTCTCGATGGTACGTGACGCGGACTGAGGCGCGAACCGCAGGATCCGGCGGGCCTCCTCGACCTGCCGGCCCCGGATGAGGTCGACCATCCGCCGCGCCTTCATCGGCGAGAGCCGCACGTATTTGATCGTCGCTCTGGCTTCCATCCGCTACCTGACCGTCGTGCTCCGCTCGGCCCGCGCGTGGGACCGGAAGGTCCGGGTGGGCGCGAACTCTCCGAGCTTGTGGCCGACCATCGATTCGGACACGTAGATGGGCACGTGCTTTCGCCCGTCATGCACAGCGATGGTGTGTCCCACCATCTCCGGGACGATCGTCGAACGACGAGACCAGGTCCGTACCACCTTCTTCTCGCCCCGGCGGTTCATCTCCACGACCCGGACCATGAGGTGGTCGTCCACGAACGGGCCCTTCTTGATCGACCTCGGCACGTTTATCCACGCCCCTTCCCGCGGCGACGGACGATGAGTTTGCTCGACGCCTTGTTCTTCTTGCGCGTCCGTCCTTCCTTCTTTCCCCACGGCGAGGTGGGGTGGCGGCCACCGGAGCTCTTGCCCTCGCCGCCCCCGAGGGGGTGATCCACCGGGTTCATGGCCACTCCGCGGACCGATGGCCGCTTGCGGCGCCACCGGTTGCGTCCGGCCTTGCCCAGCTGAACCAGCTCGTGCTCGGGGTTGCCCACGACGCCGACCGTCGCCCTGCACGTCGCCTCGACCAGCCGCGTCTCGCCCGAGGGCAGGCGAACCGTGGCGTACCGGCCCTCCTTCGCCATCAGCTGCACGCTGGTCCCCGCCGAGCGGGCCATACGAGCGCCCGCACCGGGCTTGAGCTCCACGGCGTGCAGCGTCGTCCCCACGGGGATGTTCCGAAGGGCCAGTGCGTTTCCGGGGCGAACGTCCGCCCCCTCCCCGGAGACCACGATATGGCCGACCTCGAGTCCTTGCGGCGCAAGGATGTAGCGCTTCTCGCCGTCGAGGTAGTGCAGCAAGGCGATGCGTGCCGTCCGGTTGGGGTCGTACTCGATGTGCGCGACCTTGGCCGGGACGCCGTCCTTGTCCCGCCGGAAGTCGATGACCCGGTACCGCCGCTTGTTGCCGCCTCCCTGGTGCCGGGCGGTCACGCGCCCGTGGGTGTTTCGACCGGCCTTGTTGCGCCCCTTGGCCACGAGCGACTTCTCCGGGCGGTCCCGCGTGACCTCGGCGAAGGTCGAACCGGTCATCCCCCGCCGGCCCGGCGTCGTCGGCTTGTACTTGCGGATGGCCATGGCTACGTCCCCGTCTCGAAGATCTCGATGGCGTCGCCCTCGGCGAGCTTGACGATGGCGCGTTTCTGGTCCGCCCGCTTGCCCTGCGTGAACCGGCGACGCTTCACCTTTCCTTGCCGGTTGAGCGTGTTGACGGAGACCACCCGAACATTCCAGATCTGCTGGATGGCCTCCTTGATCTCGGTCTTGTTCGCCCGACGGTCGACGAGGAACGTGTAGACGTTGGACTCGAGACCGCCGTAGGACTTCTCGGAGACCACCGGGCGGATGATGACGTCGCGCGGCGTCTTCATGCTTCGGCCTCCTCGGCATCCTTGCCCGGTGCCTTGCCCGGGGCCTCGTCCGAGGTGGCTTCGGCGGGTTGGGTCCCGCCCTCCAGCGCGTCCAGGGCCCTCTGGGTGAACAGGACACGGTCGGCTGCGAGCACCTCATATACGGCCAGCGCGGGCACGTACGCCACACGGACGGAGGCGAGGTTGCGGAAGGATCGCTCCACGATCCCATCGCTCGACGGTCCCGGAAGCACGAGCAGGACCGCGCCCTCGAGCTCCAGGGCCTCGATCACTTCGGCCGCCCGGCGGGTCTTCGGCTCGTCGAACGAGAGCTCGTCCACCACGGAGACCTTGCCCGACGTGAGCGCGTCGGTGAGCGCGGAGCGGAGCGCACCTCGCTTCATCTTCTTGTTGACACGCATTGAGTGGTCCCGAGGATGAGGGCCATGAGCTACCCCGCCGCCGCTCCACTGTGGAGCCCGGATGGACCCCTGCCGAGCACGGCCTGTGCCCTTCTGGCGCCACGGCTTGCGGCCCCCGCCGGAGACGTCGCCCCGGGTCTTCGTGGCATGGGTACCCCGGCGGATCGCGGCCATGCCGGCCACGACCACCTGGTGCATGAGCGGGACGCTGACCCTCGCCTCGAAGACCTCGGGGGCCAGCTCGCGCTGGGCCACCTTCTTGCCGGAGGCGTCGACCACCTGGACCTTGGGCATCAGGCCGAGCCCCCCGTCGGGGCCTTTACGGCCGAGCGGACCAAGACCAGCCCGCCCGACGGTCCGGGCACGGCCCCACGAAGGAGCAACAAGTTGCGCTCAGCGTCGGCCTGGACCACCTCGAGGTTCAGGACGGTCACCCGCTGGTTGCCCATCTGGCCGGCCATCGGCATCCCCTTGAACACGCGGGATGGAGTGGCGCAAGCACCGATCGCCCCCGGCGATCGGTGCTTGCGCTCCGTTCCGTGGCTGCTCGACAGGCCCTTGAAGCCGTGTCGCTTCATGGGGCCGGCGAAGCCCTTGCCTTTCGAGACGCCGATCACGTCCGCCAACTCCCCCGCCTGGAACAGGTCCGCCCGAAGCTCCTGGCCTGCCCGGTAGTTGGCGGCACCCTCCGTGCGGAGCTCCACCACGTGGCGGCCCGGGGGGGCTCCGTACTTGTCGAAATGCCCCTGCATGGGCTTGGTGAGTTGGTGGGATCGGGGCTCCTCGAACGCCAGCTGAACGGCCTCGTAGCCGTCCGTGGCCTCCGTCTTGACCTGGGCTACGAAGCACGGCCCGGCCTTGATCACGGTGACGGGGATGGCCCGCGTGTCGTCGAAGATCTGAGTCATGCCCAGCTTCGTCCCCAGGATTCCCTTGGTCTCGGCCATGGCTACAACTTGATCTCGATGTCGACCCCGGCGGACAGGTTCAGGCGCTGCAGCTCCTGAACCGTCTTCGAGGTGGCGTCCACGATGTCGATCAGCCGCTTGTGCGTGAGCATCTGGAAGTGCTCCCGCGAGTCCTTGTACTTGTGCGGTGAGCGTATGACCGTGTAGATGGAGCGCTCGGTGGGCAGCGGGACCGGCCCGACGACCTTGGCGCCGGTGCGCGTCACGTGCTCGACGATGTCGCGAGCCGCCACGTCCAGCATCCGGTGGTCGTAGGCTCGGAGCTTGATCCTGATCTTCGGTCCGACCACTGTTCCCCTCGTCCTTCCCCTACTTCACGATCCTGGTCACTCGCCCGGCACCCACGGTCCGTCCGCCCTCCCGGATGGCAAACCGCAGGGCCTCCTCCATGGCGATGGGCTTCTCCAGGGTCACCGTGACCTCGATGTTGTCCCC
>JBIOXZ010000190.1:0-7835 GCA_044869895.1 Actinomycetota bacterium
CGGCGCCGCGGCCGCCTACCTCCTGTCAGATGACGCGCGCAACGTCACCGGCACGACGCTCTACGTGGACTCCGGCTACCACGCGATGGGTATGTAGAGACCGCCGACGAAGGCGTCGTGCGTCCCAGGAACGGCTTGTTCAAGCGGTGGACAGGCTCGTCAAGCCCGCTTCGCACGCGCATTCTCGGTACGTGGTTAACTCGATCGTCAGCGGCCGTCAATGCGGGTTCGTTCGGTTTGGACGGTTCCGCGAACGTCGTGGTGTGGTCCCGGTGATGACTTCGAACCCGCGACCTTCAGGCGTGACAGGTCGCGCGAGGGCCGCCACGATCCTCCATCGGACGGATCCACACAAGAAATGGACCAGACGAGGGGGTCGGTCACTACGCACAACAGAACGCGAGAGAACTAGCAGACGTCCTGACCAGCTCAAACGCGAACGTCGTGATGCCGAAAGCACCCGAATCCGCGTAGCACACCATCAGTACCACCAGCGCGGCCACGACACCAACCTCCCATGCGTCTACGCACCTCCACCCCTCTCTCGGTACACGTCCGCTACGTATCAGGGGCCACGATGAGCGTGTCGTCGTCGAGCCACGCCCCCATGCGCCCGACGGCGACCTCCGAGGACTCCCCGGTCGAGACGTCGACCACGTAGATGGAGGGGCCGTCCTGGTACGCGATCCTGCTCCCGTCGGGCGACATCTTGGGCTCGAAGATCCCGTTCAACGCCTCCACGAGCGGCCGGAAACCGCCGGGCGTGGCGATCACGAGGCGCGTACCGTCGAAGAATTCGTCCTTTGGCCGGACGAACGCCCAGATGGGCCCGTCGGAGGTAGTGGCCTGGGCGGCGTTTCTGACGAGCAGCGTGGGCTTACCTCCGGTCACGGGCACCGACCACAGATCCCACTTCGTCATGCCGTCCGGGCCTCGGGGCAGCTGGAAGATCACGTTCCGGCCGTCGGGGCTGAAGGTCGCAGCCATGTACCACCAGCCCGATTCAGGCGACCCCAGCCCGAGATCGATGCGCGTCTTGCGCCCGCTCACGATGTCTTCGACGACGAGATCCCCGAAAGGCCCAGCGTCCCCGGACCCGTCACGCCGTTGGTACACGATCTTCGTGCTGTCGGGCGACCATCCGCCTGCGTAGTAGTTGATGCGGCCTGTCGGGTCGAGCCTCCGGCCTTGGGAGCCGTCCCTCCTGGCCACCGCGGCCACGTCGGCGGCCGAGCAACAGGTGTTTTCCCAGTAGATCCTCGAGCCGTCGGGGGAGACGGCGTAGTAGTGGCCATCGTTGAAGCGAACCCGAGAGTCCTCGACGCTCGTGCTCGGGAGCGGTGTCTGCGTACCGGTCCGAAGGTCCAGGAAGAAGGCACTGTCCTCGGCCGTCAGTGAGAAAGTCGGGTCGCTCGACGTCGTCGGAGGAGACGTCGTCGTGTCCGTGCCCTCAGGAGCCGAAGTACACCCCGCGGCCAGCAGCAGGACGGCGACCGCGACGGAACACCGGCAGCGGAGGCTCATCATCCATCTCCTTTCCGATGCATCGCGACTCATCTCCTCTCCTTCGCCTTGCGGCCCCGTCGGGTAGCTCACAGGCAGACCGCCGTCGGGCCAAAGCGCGACGCCGGCGGGCTGGCAAGCCCGCCGGCGCGCGTCCAGTCAACGCGCGTTGCCCGTAAGCCTCTCGCGCGTCGTTACGTAGATGTCCGTCGAGCCCTCCCCACCGGCGCGGGTGGAGCCGAAGTAGAGCGTCGTCCCGTCCCAGGAGAGCGACGGCCTCGTCTCTGCGGCGGCGCTGTTGACGTTCGGCCCGAGGTTGATTGGCGTCGACCACGCGTCGGAGGTGCTGGTGCGCGTCGCCGAGTAGATGTCCGCCATCCCGAGCGTCCCGGGGCGGGTGCTGAAGAAGAACAGCTCCAGGCCGTCGCGGCGGACGTTCGGCTGCCCGTCCTCCGCGGCGCTGTTGGCACCGGGAACGAGCTGCGCCGGCCCGAACACGCCTCCGTGCGACTCGCTGACGTACAGGTCGCTGTCGCCGACGGTCGCTCCGATCGCATCGGCCGCGAATCCGCCGAGCCGGTTGCTCGAGAAGTACAGCACCGGTCCGCTGCCGCGCTCCGGCAGCGGGAACGGGCTCGCCTCGTTCGCCGGGCTGTTTACCTGGCAGCCGAGGTTCTCGGGCGTGTCCCAGCCGTCCGGCCGCAGCCGGGTGACGTAGATGTCGTCGCCACCGCAGCCGCCCGCGCGGTTGCTGACGAAGTAGAACAGGTGGCCGTCGCGCGCGATCGTCGGGCAGAAGTCGTTCGCCGGCGAGTTGACCGGCGCGCCGACGTTGACGGGCGCTCCCCAGGCGTCGTTGACGGTCTCGCGCGTCGAGACCCAGATGTCGATCCCGCCGAGGCCGCCCGGCCGGTTCGAGGCCATGTAGAACCTCTTCCCGTCGCGCGAGACGAACGGGCAGCCGTCGAGCGCCGCACCGTTGAAGGACGGGTCGGTGCCCGGGATCGCCTCGACCCGGACGGCTTGCGACCAGCCCGAGTATTCGGCTGCGACGGCGATCGTGGCGACTGACGCGGCGACGATGGCGGCGGCCACCGCCGCAACGACGCTTTGCGTTGCTCTGCATTTCATGCGGTTCTCCCTCCGTCGAATGCCTGCCAGGTGGAGCACGGTCGGGAGGTTGGTGGAAAAGGCTTGAGAACCGCTTGAAAGGCCTATTCTCAAGCCTTCTTCAAGCGGTTCGCGCGAGGCTGGAGCCCGTGGCTAAGGGACGGAGCAACGCCGAGGCCTGGCGTTCGGGAGCCTGGGGGTCGATACTCGCTCGGATGCGGGTGCCGACCCAGGCTCCCGGCGGATCGGCCAAGCGACGTCGCGGAGCGGATAAGGCGCTCGGACCCGCGGCGCCGTCGCGGGCGGTGCCGACGGCATGACGCTGTTCCGGATCCTCGGGCCTCTCGAGGTGGACGTGGGGGGAGACACCGTCCCCCTTGGCGGGCCTAAGCAGCGCGCCGTCCTCGCCCACCTGGTTCTTCGCGCGAACCAGCTCGTGCCCGCCGAGACCCTGATCGACCAGATCTGGCCCGAGGAGCCGCCCGACAAGGTCCGGAACGTCATCCAGACCTACGTCTCGCACCTCCGGAAGGCCCTCGGTCACGACCGGATCGAGAGCCACGGACCCGGCTACCGCCTGAGGCTCGATCGGTCCGAGTTGGACGCTGCGCGGTTCGACGCGCTCGTGAAAGACGCGAAGAAGACCCTCCCGGTGGATCCGAACGTGGCCGTCGCCACACTCGAGGACGCCTTGGCCCTGTGGCGGGGGCCGGCTCTGACCGACCTCGCCGACCAGTCCTCGCTCCTAGCCGATGCGGCCCGGCTCGATGAGCTCCGCTTCGAGGCTCAGGAAACCAGGATCGAGGGACTCCTGGCGGCCGGCGTTCAGGCCCGGGCGATCGGGGAGCTGGAGGCCCTGATCGCCCGACACCCATGGAGGGAGAGCCTCTGGGGTCTCCTCATGCTGGCCTTCTACCGAGAGGGGAGACAGGCGGAGGCGCTGCGCTCCTACCAGCGGGTCAGGGAGATCCTGGCAGACGAGCTGGGCATCGACCCCTCCCCGGAGCTCGTCAGGCTTCACCAACGCGTCCTGAAGCAGGATCCCGGACTGGATCTGCAGGGAGAGCCGCTCCGCGGCTACCGGCTCCTGGAGAAGATCGACGCCGGACCCACAGGGGCCGTCTTCCGGGCCCTCCAGCCCCGCGTCGAACGCGACGTGGCCGTCAAGATCTTCCACGAAGCCATCGCCGCCGATCTGGAGTTTGTCCGGCGCTTCGAACGGGATGCTCTGGCGGTCGCCGCTCTGGAGCATCCGCACATCGTCCCCATCTACGACTACTGGCGGGAGCCCGGCCGCGCCTACATCGTCTCGCGGTACCTGCGCGGGGGCAGCCTTCGAGCCATCGAGGAGAGGGGGGAGCCGCTTGACCGAGACCGGGCCTTACGCGCCATCGAGCAGATTTCTCTGGCGCTCACGTTCGCCCACCGCCAGGGGCTGGCGCACGGAAACATCGGTCCGTCCAACATCCTCTTCGACCCGGAGGGGAACGCCTACCTCGGAGACTTCCAAATCGGGAGCGGCCCAGCGCCGGATCCCGCGGAGGACGTGCGGGAGCTCGCCCGCCTCGCCAGGCGCCTGCTGCCGACGGAAGCCTCCTTCGTGGAGCTTGCCCAGCGAGTAGAGGTTGCGACCGACGCACCGCCGGCCGATGCCTTGGCTCAGGCCTGCCGCACGGCTCTCGAGCCCACGGCGATCGCCGCTCCTCGGCGCATTGAAGAACGAAACCCCTATAAGGGTCTTCGGCCGTTCACAGAGGCCGACGCCGGCGACTTCTTCGGGCGCGAGGGGCTCATTCGGCGCCTCGTCGCCAGGCTCGGTGCGCCGGGGCGCGGGTCAAGGTTCCTGGCCGTTGTCGGCGCGAGCGGGAGCGGGAAGTCATCCGTGGTCCGCGCGGGCCTGGTTCCGGCGATCCGGGACGGGGCCCTGGGAGGCCTGGAGGATCCTTTCGTCGCCGAGATGTTCCCCGGAGAGCACCCCATCGACGAGCTGGAGGCCGCTCTGCTTCGGATCGCGGCACATCCGCTGCCACGGCTCCGCGAGCGGCTCGATTCAGGATCCCGGGGACTGCTCGAGGTCGTGGATCTCGTGGCGCCCGGCGAGGCGGAGGTCGTCGTCATTGTCGATCAGTTCGAAGAGGCCTTCACGCTCACCACAGACGAGCGGGAGCGGGAACTCTTCCTGGAGTCGCTTCGCGTCGCCGCCGCCGACCCCGAGAGTCGGCTTCGCGTGATCGTCACCCTCCGGGCGGACTTCTACGACCGCCCCCTTGTCTACCCCCGCTTCGGAGAGCTGCTCGCCGAACGGACCGAAGCGGTGCCCCCTCTCATACCCGACGAGCTGGAGCAGGCGATCCGAGCGCCGGCCGAAAGGGTCGGCGTCCGACCAGACCCCGGGCTGGTGGCGGAGCTGATCGCCGACGTCGCCCATCAACCCGGCGCCCTCCCGCTTCTGCAATACGCGCTCACGGAGCTCTTCGAACGTCGGGACGAGGACCGATTGAGCCTTGCTGCGTACCAGGACGTCGGCGGCGTCGCTGGGGCCTTGTCCGCGCGAGCCGAACAGATCTACGAGGCCGCCGGCCCGAGCGGCCAACGGGCCACCAAACAGGTTTTCCTGCGGCTCGTCACCCTCGGGGAGGGACGCGAGGATACCCGCCGTCGCGTCACTCGGAGCGAGCTGGACGCCCTGGAGGTGGAACAGGAAGCGATCGACAGTGTCCTTGACACCTTCGGGCGCCACCGGCTCCTGACCTTCGACCGGGAACCCTCCACCCGGGAGCCTACGGTCGAGATCGCCCATGAAGCGCTGCTGAGTGCCTGGGGACGGCTGCGAACATGGATCGACGACGCTCGAGAGGATCTCCGTCAGGAGCGAGGCCTGGCCCGGGCGGCCGCTGAATGGCGGGCCTCCGACGGCGATCCGAGCTTTCTCCTGCGCGGCGCCCGACTGGAGCAGCTCGAGTCCTGGGCTGCGACCACGGACCTGGCCATCGGGCGATCCGAGCGCGCATACCTGAAGGCCAGCGTCGATCAGCACGATCGCGAGCAGGAGGAGGAGGAGCGGCGGCGCGAGCGCGAGGTTCGGATCGAGCGGAGATCAGCACGCCGTCTGCGTGGCTTGGTCGCGGTCTTCGCGGCCGCGGCTCTCATCGCCACGACGCTCATCGTCGTGGCCAGGGATCAGCGCGGCAGGGCGGAGCGGGAGGCCAGGATCGCGTCGGCGAGGGAGCTAGCCGCGGCCGCTCTGGCGAACCTCGAGGCGGACCCCGAGCTCAGCGTCTTGCTCGCCATCGAGGCCGTCGAGACCACCGGCTCGGCGGAGGCTCGCCGGGAAGCGGAGGAGGCCCTCCACCGTGCGCTCGTGGCATCCCGGCTCGAGTTGGAGGTTCCCGGGGTGGGGGGCCTCCTCGCCTGGAGCCCCAGAGGGGTCTTCGTGACCGAGGGTCCCCAGGATTCGGGCGTGATCGAGATCAGGGACGCGGAGACGGGGGAGAGCGTCCTCTCGTTCCACGGACACGATGGCGATGTGATCGACGTGGCGTTCAGCCTGGATGGCTCCAGGCTCGCCTCGACTGGAGAAGACGGCACGCTGAAGGTGTGGGACCCTTCGACGGGGCGGCTCCTCTCGAGCTTGGTGGCGAGGGGCCACGCGTCGGGTCCGTCGTTCAGCGGCGATGGGTCGCTCGTCGCCGCCGCCTGGGCGCAGCCCACCGACGAGGTCCGGGTCTTGGATCTGTCCACCGACCGGGTCGTCTCGACGGTTCGCGTGCCGGGGGCGATCGACACGGCCCTCAGTCCGGATGGCAAACGCGTGGCCGTGGCCAGGTCGGGGCCGGTGGGCGAAGTCGGCGCCGTGTTCGACGTGACGAGCGGCGAGGAAGCGTTCGCTCTGGCCGGGCCGAACTGTTGCGCGAGTCCAACTTACCGGGGGGTCTCCTGGAGTCCGGACGGCCGACTCGTCGCCGCGAGCAGCGAGGGCACCGCTCGCGTGTGGGATGCAGAAACGGGAAGCCTCCGGCAGACGCTGCTCGGTCACAGCGGTTCCGTCTTCGGCGTCGCGTGGAGTCCCGACTCGTCTCGCCTGGTCACGGGCGGCTCCGACGGGACCGCGAAGGTGTGGGAGTTCGGCTCTGATGGCGTTCGGGAGCGGTGGTCGCTCTCCGCGCAGGAGACGAAGAGCGGCATCGTAGGAGTCGCCTTCTCTCCCGACGGGACGCGAGTGATGGCCGGGGATGCGAGCAGCTCCGCGGTGCAGGTCTGGGACCTGAGGCCGACCGGCAATGCCGAGTGGGCGAACCTCTCGGCGCCGGGCTATCCCGCGGCGGAGTTCATGCCGGACGGACGGCGCGTGGTGACGAGCAGCTGGGAGGGCCGGGTCGATCGCCTGGGGGCAGGCGCGCTAACGATCTGGGACCTGCAAACGGGGCGCAAGATGCGAATGATCGGGCCGCCGAACGACTATTTCGCGTTCACATCATTCGCCGTGAGCCCCGATGGTTCGTCGATCGCCCTGGGCGGCGACAGCGACCCCGAGTGCTGCGGCGGGCCTTCGGCGGCACGGGCGTGGGATACCTCCACCGGTGAGGAGCTTTGGCGGATAGCGGATGACCGCACCGTCAACGAGGTCGCCTTCAGCCCGGATGGCGAGTATCTGGCCACGGCGGACTGGGAGGGAGTCGCCAAGATCGTCGACCGCTCAGGGCGGGTGATCCGAGTGCTGGGCGGGCAGGAAGACTTCAATTTCTCCGACGTCGCCTTCAGCTCGGACGGCCGCCTGGTGGCCACGGGCGAGTTCAACAACCGAGGCCGGGAGCGTGTCAGGGTCTGGGACTGGGCCAGGAGAGACGTCCTCCTCACGATCGACGCGGAGGGACCGTGGGCGCAGGTGGAGTTCGATCCCAACGGTCCGCGGGTCGTGTTGTCTGGTTCGGACGGACTCGGGGAGATATGGGATGTGGAGAGCGGTGAGCGCCTGGGCGTACTGGCCGGACCCCCGGGAGGCGTAAAGGGCCTCGCCTTCAGCCCCGACGGATCGCGCATCGCCACAGCGAGCGTCGACGGCCTGGTGCGGCTGTTCGACGCCGAGACCGGCGCACCAGAGCTTCGCCTGCGAGGGTCCGGATGCGCCGTAGAGGGGGTGGCGTTCAGTCCAGACGGGATGAAGCTCGCCTCCACCAGCTGGTGCGACGGCGTCCGTGTCTGGGCTCTCGACATCGACGATC
>JBIOXZ010000191.1:0-22876 GCA_044869895.1 Actinomycetota bacterium
ACGTTGCCAAAGGCGCCCTCCTTCTGGCAATCATTCGGCGCGACCTGGTCGTGGTAACCCAGGCCGGCGGAGCACAGGGATGCATACACGGGCTCCCCCACCGGGATGTGCAGCACGTTCGCCGTGGTCACGTCGAACCCCGGATAGTCGAACTCCCACCACCACTGGTGGCCGATGACGTTGACCTCCAGCACGCCGCCTGCGGGCTTCGCCGCCAGAGCGTAGATGCCCGAGATCGTGGGGATGGCCACGCCCACCAGGATGATGGCCGGCACGATCGTCCAGGCGATCTCGAGCCGCTGGTTCCCGTGGACCTGGGGCGGGATCTCGCGGCGTCCCTTGCGATGCCGGTAGCGCACGGCCAGATACATCAGCAACCCCTCGACGACCACGAACACCGCCACCGCGATCCAGAACACCGGCCGGAACAGGCCGTCGATCTTCTCCGCGTACGGGCCGGCGGGCTTCAACGTGTCCTGGGTGGCGTTGGGCGCGCAGGCCGCCGCCAGGATCACCAGGGCAATCACGCCCGGGAGCGCCCGCGAAAGCCTCCGTACCGTCACTGGACCCCGGCGTAGGAGTGTAGGCCGACGATCCACAGGTTCACCGCGTAGTACGTGACGAGCAGCGACGCGAACCCGACGAGCGCGATCACCGCGGCCCGTCGGCCTCGCCACCCCGACGTCGCCCGCGCGTGCAAGTAGCCGGCGAAGACGACCCAGGTGATGAACGACCACGTCTCCTTGGGGTCCCATCCCCAGTATCGGCCCCAGGCCTGCTCAGCCCAGATGGCGCCGGCGATGACGGCGAACGTCCAGATGGGAAAGGCGAAGGCGATCGTTCGGTAGGCCACTCGGTCCAGGACGGCGGCCGAAGGAAGGATGCCCCGACGGGTCGCCCCGCCCACCGGCTCGTCGGCTCCGGACTCGAAATGCGGCGGGGCGTCGTCCAGGTCCACCGAGCCGCCCATGATCGGCACGATCGCTGCCGAGCGTCGTTCGCGGCGGTCCTTGGCCAGGTACAGGATGGTCACGATGGATCCCAGTGCGAACAGCGACGAACCGGTGATCGCGGCCACGACGTGGATCTTGATCCAGTAGGAGTTCAGCGCCGGAACGAGCGGCCCCGGCCCCACGTACAGGAACATCACGGCGATAGCCATCGTGAGCACGGAGAAGGCCAGGACGAACCCGCCGAGCACCCGAACCTTGAACACGCCCTCCACCACGAACAGGTAGCCAGCCACCACCAGCAGCGCGAGCAGCGACGAGTACTCGTACATGTTGCCCCAGGGCACCCGGCCCGCCGCGACACCGCGCGACACCACGGACACGGCATGCGCCGACAACCCGAGGAACGCCGCCAGGCTGGCAGCGCGCCATGCGAACTGCCGGCGGAAGGCGAGGTAGTAGAAGTAGCCGACCATCCCGGCGATGTAGGCGAACAGCGCGACGTTGAACGCGTCGGTGGACAGCCGGGACCACTGCTCGGTGCTCACAGCGCGCCCACTCTATCCCGGGGCGTTCCCGTAAGCTCCTCCACCAGCTT
The DNA here is from genome assembly GCA_044869895.1 of Actinomycetota bacterium. GTDB lineage: Bacteria > Actinomycetota > UBA4738 > UBA4738 > HRBIN12 > AC-69. Next base: position 1,549 of record JBIOXZ010000191.1, read on the forward strand.
GGCGAACTCCTCCTCGAACTGACTCCGGCGCTGGAGGGCGAAGCCCCCGACCTTCAGGAGGCTCCCTGGCCCGTCCGGCTCGGCCGTCACCCAGAGCTTGCGCCGGGAGCTGTACAAGGCCGGAAGCAACCCTATCAAGATGAGGAGGGCGGCGAGGAGCATGATCCACAGGCCCCGGTCCCGCTTGACCTCGAGCACCGTGTACTGCCGGAGATCGGGGAACGAGATCGTGAGTCCGGCGCCGAGATCTTTCGTCTCGCCGGCTCCGATCACGCCTTGCTTCCACTTCCGCATGCCGAGGGTGTCGAGCACCGTCGCGTTCTGCACGAGTTCGGATCGAAGATCGCCCCGATAGGCCGTGTACGTCATCACCGGGGAGAACTGGGTGAGCATCGGCATGGCCCTGCCCGTCTGGAGCAGCGCGTACAGGCTACGGCTGTCCGGCCACAGCTCGAACCGGATGCCCACCTGCGGCGTCAGCGTGGGGAGCTTCACCACGCAGTTCCAGGGCAGCTGGAGCGGGCTGACGCCGTCGGGTGGTGGACCTTGCGTGCAGACCACGGGGCCCGACGCGATCGGCACGCCGTCCTGGCGCGCGTCCACGACCGGCGCCCACCCGTATCCGAACTGATAGAACTTCACCCCCTCGATCTCGGCCGGGTGGTTCACCCGGATGTCCACGGCCCTGACGAAGGCGCCGTTCGCGTCGTACAGCTCGGCGTGCGTCACGAAGTCCGCCGGTATCCCAGAGGGGATCCGGTAGGTCGCGGTGAAGTCCTCGATGTGGATCCCCACACCGCTGTGGTCGGCGTCGTCGACGAACCGGCCCTCGTGGAGCCGTCCGTCGTAGTTCGCCGCCGCCTCGGTCCACGTCTGTCCCTCGACGATCACGGCCTGGCCGGTGAAGCCCGTGCCCTTGCCCCACACCATGCCCACCAGGATCAGGAAGAACGACCAGTGGAACAGGAGGCTGCCGCCCTCCCGGGCCAGGCCCTTGTCCGCGGCCAGGGCGGGCGGGCCACCACCGTTCGACGGTGCCACCCGGAAGAAGCGTCGTCGAAGCACCCTCCGGGCATCGGCGATCGCCTGGTCCGGTTCCGCCGGCACGGGCCGCACGGCGTAGTGGCGCATAGCGTCGAGTTCGCGCGAGGGCTGGGGGCGCGACCGGATGTTCCGGACCAATGCCCGTGTCCGCGGGAACAGGCAGGCGGCCAGCGAGATCAGCAGCAGCGAGTAGATGAGCGTGAACCACCACGAGCCGAACACGTCGAACAGCCCGAGCTTCTCGTAGATGTCGGCCCGCAGCGGGTGGTCCTGGAACATCGCGAGGATCCGGGCGTTCGACGTCCCCACCTGCGGTACGAGGGAGCCGGCCACCGCGGCCACCCCGAGGAGCAGGAGCAGCACGAGCGCGGTTCGCATCGACCGGAGGGTCCGCCACACGAGCGCCAGCGACCGGCGGAGGTTCATCAGACGAGTGGAGGTCGCGGTGGACGACATGCCGGAGAACCGATTCTATGGGAAGGGTCCCGGCACGATGTGGCTCAGATCGGCGGGCTGAACCGCCCGATGAGGTCGAAGACCGGCGCGAGGATCCTGGTCCACAGGTTGGTGGCGATGAGCAACCCGATACCGATCATGAGGACCCCGGAGATCCCGGCGAACCAATGATAGTTGCGTCTGACGAACGTGAGCGCGCCCATGAGCCGGCGGATCCCCAGGCCGAGGAGCAGGAACGGAAGCCCCAGACCGAGGGAGTAGACGAACAGGAGGAACGCTCCCCGGACCGCTCCCCCCTGGGCGGCAGCGATCAGGAAGATGCCGGTGAGGACGGGGCCGATACACGGGGTCCATCCGGTGCCGAAGGCCACCCCCAGGGGGAACGCCCAGCCGGGCCCGGGCTTCACCCGCGACATCAGCGGCCGGCGCTCGGCGTACAGGCCCGGCCATCCGACCCGAAACGCGTAGAGCACCATGAGCAGCCCGAACGCCACGATGATCACGCCGGAGACCCGAAGGACCAGCTCCGACTTCAGGAACCGGGTGACCGCCCCGCCGGCGAAGGCCCCCAGCGCGGTGAACACCGCCGCGAAACCCAGGATGAACAGCAGGATGGGGACGATTGCCCGCTGCTCCTTGGCCTGGCCCCCCGAGACGAACGACAGGTAGCCGGGGACCAGTGGGAAGACGCACGGCGAGGCGAAGGACACGACCCCGGCCAGGAACGCCAGGGCGGGCGCCCACCACGACGCGAGCCCTGTTTGCACGAGATCCGCGACGACAAGTTCCGCAGCCATTTCGACGCCTCGGCAGCTTAGCCCTCGGAGCCCTTGTGAAGGGATTCACAAGGCCGGTAGGATGAGTCCAGGCCCGAAACGGTGCGCGAGAGGGCCCTGGCTATAATCAGCCCGCCGCGCGCGAGGATGGATTGCGCATGAGGGTTACGAAGAGGTTGGTCGAGCTGAAGCAGCGGGTGGAGCCGACCGTCAAGGCCTTCGAGTGGACCTGGTCCAGGGCAGTCGTCTTCTGCGTCGGGTTGTTGTTCTTCATCCTGATCTTCGCCGTTGTGGTCCCGTCGTTCTGGATGTACTACGCCGAGCAGAAGCTGGGCTGGGCGGGGCCTTCGGGCGGCGGAAGCTGGGCGCTGGAGATCCGAGATGCCATCGCGCTCGGCCTGAGCACCGGGCCCCTCGTCACGATCGTGGTGGCCGCGGTGATCATGCAGAACTGGCGGAAGCGGCTCCGGGGGGTGTCAGCGGAACGACCCACCGGCGGATACCGATGACCCAGACCACATAGGAGGCTCGAGCAGGCACATGCCGTTCACCAAGACCGAGGTCGATATCCACACGGACTACGTCGTGGAGACCGTCGACCCGGCATGGCTCTCCCAGGGCGTCAGGTCCCCGAAGCATCTCATGCTCGACCCGGACAACTGCATCCTGTGCCGGGCGTGCGAGGACGTCTGCCCGTGGAACTGCATCTTCATGCTGTCGCCGGGGATCGTGGAGGACGCCGAGCTCGACCCGGTGGAGGCCGAGGTTCGGGGCGCCAACGCGGTGTTCGTCGTCGACGACAACGCCTGCACTCGCTGCTCGGTCTGCGTCGAACGATGCCCCACGGACGTGCTCTACTACGCGAGGCTGCCGGAGGACACGGGCGGCAGGCGCACGATGGCCTCCGTTCCCCTGTCGCAAAAGGCAGAGCCCGGATAGGCAAGGGAAGGAGAGGGGAAGGCCGGGGTGAAGCTCAAGCCGCCGTCGCCCGGGGAGGTCCTCGACCGCGCCCGGGAGACAGAGGTCTGGAAGTCGATGTTCCGGCCCGGATCCATCTTCCGCAGGGGCTACAAGGACACGTCTCGGGACCGCGCCCTGGCCACGATGAACAACGTCCTGTACCACCTCCACCCGGTGAAGATGAAGCGCCACGGGCTGAAGCTGACGTACACGTTCTGCCTCGGCGGCCTGTCCTTCTTCCTGTTCATCTTGCTCACGGTGACCGGCATCTTCCTGATGTTCTTCTACCGTCCCATGGCCGACATCGGCGGGGCCGTCGCCTATGGCGACATGCAGAGCATCCGAACGTCGGTGTTCTTCGGGGACCTGGTTCGCAACCTCCACCGATGGGGCGCCCACCTCATGGTGTTCACCGTGACCCTCCACATGGCCCGGGTGTTCTACACGGGCGCGTACAAGCCGCCACGCGAGTTCAACTGGGTGATCGGCGTGATCCTGCTGTTCCTCACGCTCGGGCTGTCGTTCACCGGCTACCTGCTGCCGTGGGACCAGCTGGCGATCTGGGCCATCACGGTGGGCACGAGCCTGGCCGGGTACTCCCCATTCGTGGCCAAGCAGGCAAACTTCATCCTGCTGGGCGGGGTGGTGGTCGGGCCGCAGACCCTGCTGCGGTGGTACGTGCTGCACGTGCTGGCCCTGCCGTTCGTGCTGGTGCTCTTCCTGTCCGTGCACTTCTGGAGGATCCGCAAGGACGGCGGCATCTCCGGACCGCTCTAGGAGACGACATGGCCCGACGAGAGGAAACGCCGCTCGACCAGGAGACCTACGAGAAGGTCCTGGCCGAGGCGCTGGGCAAAGGCACGGACCGACGTGTCGCCGAGGGCCGGGCCCGTGCCGCTGGCGTCCGTGCCTACCGAGCGGCCCACGGCGAGGGTGAGGCCGCCGCGCCACCAGCAGACGCTCCCTCGCCGGCCGCCGCAGCCGCTCCCGCCGCAGCCGCTCCCGCCGCAGCCGCTCCCGGACCGGCCGCCGCGCAGGTTGCCGCCGCCGTGATGCCCAGTCCGGTTCGCGAAGCGCCACTTCCCACCGGCAACGTCCCCGAGCCCAAGCGCGGGGCGCCGGAGAAGCACCGCCTGCTTGCGCTGGTCCCCCCCGAAGGCATCCAGCGGGTCGAGCGAGAGCAGGGCGACCGCATCAACGTCTGGCCGCACCTGTTGATCGAGGAGTTCATCTCGCTCCTCGTCGTGTCGGCTGGCCTGGTGATCTTCTCGACGTTCGTCAACGCCCCGCTCCGCGAGCTGGCCAACCCCAACCTCACGCCGAACCCGTCGAAGGCCCCCTGGTACTTCCTGGGCCTCCAGGAGCTCCTGCGCTACTTCCACCCGCTCGTCGCGGGGGTCACGATCCCGTTCGTCATCATCCTGACCGGCCTGGCCGCGGCACCGTTCATCGACCGCAACCCGAGCACGAAGCCCGGCGACCGGAAGCTGGCCATCACCATATTCACCATGCTGTTCATGTTCGGCGCGACCCTCACCATCATCGGGTCGTTCTTCCGCGGCACCGGGTACAACTGGGTGTGGCCGTGGGCCCAGGGGGTGTTCTTCGAGCTGTGATGCCTCTGGCCCTCTCCAGCGGGACCATCGCGGCGCTCGTGGTGATCGCTGTGGTGGACCTGTTCGCCATCATCTTCGGACTGTCGTTCATTCGGGCCCGTCGCGCCGCTCGGGTGGACGTCGGAAGGCCGGGCGCGCCGGCGGCCCGGGCCGAAGCCCCGGCCAAGACCCCGAAGCCGGTCACGCGCCGCGAGTTCTTCCGCCGGTCGCTCCTCTCGTCCCTCGGCGTCTTCTCGGCTGAGTTCGGCGGGGCGACGCTCGCGTTCCTGTGGCCCAACCTGAAAGGCGGGTTCGGCTCGGTGATCACCGCCGGCAAGCTCGCCGACATCAAGGAGTTCATCTCCTCGAACAACCAGCCCTTCTACTACGGCGCCGGCCGCTTCTACATCGTGAACTGGACCGGCCACAAGTCCGGCGACGTCGACTACGCGGCCGAGGGCGTCGAGGCGCAGGGGGTCATGCCGCTCTACCAGCGCTGCGTGCACCTGGGCTGTCGCGTGCCGTTCTGCCAGCAGTCCCAGTGGTTCGAGTGCCCGTGCCACGGCTCGAAGTACAACCGGGTGGGCGAGTATCAGCTGGGGCCGGCCCCCCGGGGACTGGACAGGTTCAAGGTGTCCGTCACCTCCTCCGGCGACGTCATGGTGGATACGTCGCAGATCATCCTCGGCCCGCCCCGGGGGACGAACACGATCGACGAGCCGCCCCAGGGGCCGTTCTGCGTCGCGCCGGGATGAGGAGGGTGTGATGCTGGCGCTGAGCAGAGCTCAGGGTCTGATCATCGCCGTCGGGGGGGCCATCGTCCTCCTGGTTGCGGGCGGCGCGCTCCTGTCCCGGGGAAGGGTTGGAAGGACCGAGCCGCCCCGGATCCCGTTCGCCATGCGGCCAGGGCCCTCCGACCCCGATCTGGAGACGCCTCTCCTGGCCAAGCTCCAGGGATGGGGAGTCTTGCTGGTCGCCTTCTTCGTGATCTGGATCCCGCTCACCTGGCTGTTCGAGCCGCACACGAACCTCGACCAGGAGGAGGCGCTGCTCACCGAATCGATCGGCCGGGGCAGGAGCGCCGTGCAGCTGTTCACCGAGGAGAACCAGGGCGGCGTGGGCTGTGTTCGCTGCCACGGGCCCGAGCTCCGCGGCTCGGTGATCCTGGATACGACGACCGGCACGCCAATCTCCACGCCGAACCTCACGACCGTCTGCGGCGGCCCGTGGACCGGCCACGTGCTGATCTACAGCCTGAACGACATCTACATCACGATCCAGCAAGGCCGCAACCTCATGCCGTCCTGGAGCATCCGGTACGCCGGGGCCCTCGACGATCAACAGATCAACGACATCGTGAACTACATCGTGTCGATCCAGGACACATCCCAGGTCCCGTTCGAGCACAACGTCTGCACTAACCCCGACGCGACCAAAGCCGCCGTCGAGGAGTTCGGTCCCCCGCCGGGACCAGCGACGACCAACGCGCCACCATGATGCTGGCCCAGACCTGCCTCGGGTTCCATATCGAGTGCGCCAATCTGGTGAAGGGCGGCCTCGGCGTTGCTGTCGGCTTCGTCCTGTTCATCGGCAGCGTCCTGCTGATGCTGTCCGCGGTGTTCGGCCGGAAGATGGGGTATCTGGTCCTGTCGGTCTCGCTGTTCGGCTGGATGATCCTGTTCTCGGCCGTCTGGACCTTCGGGTTCTTCTCCCAGGGCCCGAAGACGCCGGTGGACCTCGGGCCCAGGGGGCGGGAGCCGGGGTGGGTCGTGGAAACGGCCGGCCAGAACGTGACCGACCTCCCCTATCGGCAGTTCCGCACCTACCCGACGGGAGACGTCTGGAAGGCGCCGGCGGAAGGCCAGTCGGCCTCGGTGCAGTCGGTGACGGGGGGGATCCAGTCCTACCTGGCCCAGCAGGCCAACCAGAACTCCGGGCTCGGCCAGTTCGAGCCGGGGGCGTTCCAGACCACGGACTTCACGGTGCAGAACGTGCAGTTCGCCGCGGCGGGCGACGTATCGCTCGCTGCGGCGCAGGCCTTCTACAACGGGGGCGGGCCGCTCATCACGGTGTATCTGCGACACGACAGCGGGAGCGTCCCCATCTACTCGTGGATGTTCCTGATCGGCTCGATCGTCGGGTTCGCCGTCCACCTGCCGTTCCTGGACCGAGCGGAGCGGGAACGAAAAGACGTCCTGACCGGCGGGACCGCGCCGCCGTGGTACGGGCCCGCCTAGGAGGAGGAAACGATGCTTGCACAGGAGGCCAGGCCGCTGCTCGATGAGGGCGTCGTGCAGTTCATCCTGTTCGGCGTGATGATGATCGGGATCTTCATCGCGCTCTGGATCACGATCGCAAAGTAACGGAGAGCAAGGCTCGGCCGCCGAACGGCCGAGGGCTCAGACCTTGGTCAGGTCTGCCACCGCGCGCCCACGTCTCTTCACGTCGGCAAGCGCCGCTTTCCGCTGCTCGTAGAACGCGAGGATCTGTAGCTCGATGGCCAGGTCCACCTTCCGAACCGACACTCCGGCGGGCACCGACAGCACGGCCGGGGCGAAGTTCAGGATGGACCGGACCCCGGACGCCACCAGCGCATCCGCAACGCCCTGAGCCTCCGCGGCCGGGGTGCAGATGACCCCGATGGCGATGCCGTGCTCCCACACCAGCGTCGCCAGATCGTCGAGGTGTCGGACGGTGATGCTCCCGACCTGCTCGCCCACCTTGGCTGGATCGGCGTCGACCAACCCCGCGATCCGAAAGCCTCGCTCGGCGAACCCCCGGTAGTTGGCCAGCGCGTGGCCCAGGTTGCCCACCCCCACGATCACGATCGGCCAGTGCTGGGTCAGGCCGAGCTCCCGGCGAACCTGATGGATGAGGTAAGCGACGTCGTACCCTACCCCCCTGGTGCCGTAGGAGCCCAGATGAGAGAGGTCCTTTCGCACCTTCGCCGAGTTCACCCCGGCAGCCTCCGCGAGGGTCTCCGAGGACACCGTGTTCGCCCCGCTCTCGGCAATGTCGACGAGGGCCCGGAGGTAGATGGGAAGCCGCCCCACGGAGGCCTCGGGGATGGGGCGCTCGGTCACCCGAGGATGGTAGCGCAATCGTGAAACTGGTGCACGAAGGCACAAGCGGGAGCGTGAGCAGAAGCTATCGCCGGACGGCGCGGGCGAAGACGGCGGGATCCAGCCGGACCTCGGACAGCTCCTGCCCGTCGACCAGCACGACGGGGATCCGGATGCCGTATTCGAGCTCGAGGGCATCGAGGCCGGAGATGTCGACCTCCTCGAAGTCGAAGACGGTCCGGGCCCGTTCGGCCAGGATGACCTCCCGAGCCTCGTCGCACAGGCCACAGCCGGGCCGCGAGTACATCAGGACGCGTCCACGCACGGCCGGGGATCCTAGCGGCCCCGGGCCATCCGTCGCCCGGTGATACAACGGAGGGCATGCGGGGGGACGACCGCCTCGACCTCGAGCTCCATCGATATGTCTCGGCGGGGGATCGCCAGGCGTTCGAGGAGCTCTACCGGCGCTACTCCCCGGCCGCCTATGGCCTGGCTCTCCGGGTCACCGGCCAGGACCCGCTGGCCCAGGAGGTGGTCCACGATTCGTTCCTGGCCTTGTGGCGGGCTCCCGAGGCCTACGACCCAGGCCGGGGACCGTTTCGGAGCTTCTTCCTCTCGCTCGTCCATCACAGAGCAGTCGACACGGTGAGGCGGGAGGAACGGCTCCGCAAGCGGGCGGAACGAGCGTCGAACCTGGAGCGGGGCACCGGCGAAGATGTAGCTGAAGAGGTCGTCGAGGACGCCTATCTCTCGATCCGGCGCAAGGAGGTCCGGGAGGCGCTGCATACGCTGCCCCCCGATCAACGGACGGTGGTCGAGCTGGCCTACTTCGGGGGCTTCACCCAAGCCATGATCGCCGAGGAGCTCGGCATCCCGATCGGGACGGTCAAGACCCGGACCCTGGCGGCCATGCGGAAGCTCCGACGAGCCCTGTACCGAGAGGACTGAATGAACGAGGACCATGTCCGGATCCAGGAGCTGATGGCCGGCTACGTCCTGGACGGCCTGTCCGGCGAGGACGCGGTGGAGGCCGACCGGCTCCTGTCCGAGCACGTCCCGTCCTGTCCTCTGTGCCGGGACCAGCTGGCCGGCTTCCAGGCCGTGGCGGGCGACCTCGCCCTGGCCGTCTCCCCCGCGCAGCCTCCTGATCTCCTACTGCCCAGGATTCGCCGGGGGGTGGTCGAGACGGTTCGGCGACGCCGTCGCGCCTCCCTAGTGGCCGTCGCGGCGGGGGTCGCGGCCATCGTCGGCCTGGCCGGACTGTCCGTGCAGCTCGGGGGCCGGGTGTCCCGGACCGAGCAGCAACGGGGCCGGTTGCTGGCCGCGATGGAGGTCCTCCAGCAGCCGGGCGCCGACCCGGTGAGCCTGGAGAGCCAGGGGCAGACCGCGGCCGGACTGGTGGAGGTCTCGGGGCCGGGCCTGCAGCTCATGTACGTCATCGGCACGGACGTGCCGATGCCGTCACCGGGCCGCGTGTACCAACTGTGGCTCGGAACGAACGGCACGTTCATCCGTGTGGAGGACGGCCGGTTCGTCCCGGAGGACGGATTGGTGCTGCTGGAGCTCACGGTCGACACGGCTCGCTACGACGAGATCCTGGTCACCGAGGAACGGATGGGCGACGCGCCGGCGAGCCCCTCCCATGCCGGCCATACGTGGCACGCGTTCCTGGAACGACCCCGGGCGGCCTAGCCGCGGGTCAGCGGGGGGCGAGGGTCGACCTCGAGGCGTCGACCGGCCGAGAGACCCGGAGGAACCCCCAGAACATCACGGCGATGCCGAGGGCGAGCCCCACGGAGAACAGCGGCACCACGTCGAGGCCCGCTCCCACGCCCGAGGCGATCGCCACGATCGTCGCTCCCGCCGCGATGCCGAGCGTCCCGAAGAACCGATCGGTGAGCTCCGCGCGGCCACGCATCCGCCACGCCGACCACAGGCATCCCGCAATGAGCAGGACGTAGGCGGGGTAGGCGTAGAGCTGGGCCAGCCGGTACGGGAGGGCCCCGTGGCCGAAGACGTCCTTCCCAAGAGGCAGGTCCTTCATCAGGGCGTCGACGTTGAGCGAGGCCGTGCGGACCTGGGATGTGGCCAAGGCAGCGAGGAAGAGCAGAACCACCAGCAAGATGTCGGTGATCGTCCGTCGCTTGATCAGCAGGTACAGCTCACCCATCGTCAGGAACGGGACGTTCAGGATCGCTCCGAAGAGCCAGTAGACGCGGTACTCCCCCGTGGTCCACCCGTCCAGGACGCCGAGGAACATGGCGAACGAGGCCGCCGCGTACATCGCGAGGGCCACCGCCCAGACTGCCTGGAACGGCCGTCTCCGGGAGGCGAACTGGCGAACCAGGGACGCAGCGAACACCAGGGCGATCAGGGCCGCGGCCAACGGGAAGGCCCACATGGGGGGAGCAGCATACGCGGACCCCTCGCTCCCCGCCGATAGAATCCACCGCCGTGGAGAACGAACCGCATCCGCACGGACCGATCCTGATCTGTTCGACCGCTGCGTTCTTCAACCGGCCACTCGGCCAAGCGTTCGGCCACATCGCCGACGCGGGGTTCAGTGGCGTCGAGGTCATGGTCACCCGAGACCCGGCCACGCAGAAGGCGCACGTTCTGCGCGAGCTGTCACGCGAGCACGGCCTTGCGATCAGGGCCATCCACGCTCCGTTCCTGCTCGTGACACGGAAGGTGTGGGGCTCCGATCCCATCAGAAAGATCGACCGGTCCATCGAACTGGCCCGCGAGACGGGAGCCCCGCTCGTCGTGGTGCACCCTCCCTATCGGTGGCAAGCGGAGTACCGACGGTGGGTGGATGAGCGACTTCCGGATATCGCTGGCGAGACGGGAACGATCGTCGGGATGGAGAACATGTTCCCAGTGCGCCTCCGGGGGGGACGAGGGGTTCGGCTCCATGCCCGCCAGTCGATCCATGACCTCGACCCCTACCCCCATGTGGTGCTGGACACGAGCCACGCCGCAGTAGCGGGCCTGGACGCCTTCGAGGCGGTCCGGCGCCTGGGCGATCGCCTGGTCCACGTGCATCTGTCGAACAACGCCGGGCGGGGCTGGGACTCGCACCTGCCGCTCGACCAGGGGGTCCTGCCGATCTTCGAGTTCCTCGACCTGTTGGGGACCGAGGGGTTCTCGGGCAGCGTCTCCCTCGAGCTCGACCTGCGACGGTACATGGAAGACGACGACGCCCTCGGAAGGGTCCTCGCGTCGAACCTCGCGATCTGTCGAGAGCGACTACCCCAAGCTGCCTGAGCCTTCGAAACGAGGGCCCGGCCCCTCCGCCTCACCTACCGGGGATCCCAGGGGCGGATGGTGGCCACGGGTTCCCCCCGCTCCTTCCATTCCGGAACGTCCGCGTACAGCTCGAGCTCGATCCCGTCCGGATCGCGGATGTACAGGCTGTGCGAGACACCGTGATCGCTCGCCCCGACGATATCCACCCCAGCACCGGACAACCGCCGGAACGCCGCTCGGACCTGGTCGTCGGAGGGATAGCGGATGGCCACGTGGTAGAGGCCGACCGAGCCCGGTGGTGGGCTTGGCGCGTCGTCTCCCACGGCTTGGAGGGCCAGGTCGTGATGGTTCTCTCCCGTCGCGGTGAAGAACGCCATGGCCCCGCCGAGCTCGGCGACCTTCGTGAACCCAAGCAGTTCGTAGAACGGGGTGGACCGGGCCAGGGTCCGTACTCGCAGCACCACGTGACCAACCTCCAATGGCTTGATCTCCTCCATGGTCCCCCCTGCTAGCCTCGCGCCGTGCGGCGCTTCACGTTGATCACGATCATCTGTCTGGTCGTCCTGCTCGCCGGGGCGGGGGTGGCGCAGCTCCTCATCGCCGGCGCGGACCGAGAGCCGTATCCGGGCCCGGTGCTCGGGACGCCGTACCCACTTCCCTCCTCGCCTTCGCCGGTGCCGCCGGCTCCATCCCCAACGCCGTAACTGCTCGGCGTCATCCCGCCGGCCGGGAAAGGGTCACCGCATCCCCCCGATGGAGGCCGAGGACGTCGGCCGCGCTGCCCCCGTTCACGACCAGCGCCACGAACCCCTGGGAATCGAGGATGACCGCTGGAGAACCCTCCGCCACGTCGGCGAAGGTCGAGACCCTGGACAGGATCCGGCCGCACACCTCCGCAGAACCCTCCACGCCCGCCGCCTCCAGGTCCCTGGGACGGGCATTCAGCTGAACGTTCCCATAGCCGTCCACGCCGATGACCCGGGCTCCCACCACCCCCTGGAGGATCATCGGGGCTGGCATCTCCACCGTCCGCAGGGTCCGGAGGTCGACGGGCGGACCCAGGTCGTGGAGAGGCATCCCGATCGACAGGTGGGCGGCGGCCGGCGCGAACACGTCTCGCCCGTGGAACGTGGCCGACACCGGGCCGAGCAGCACCCGGTCCGAGGTGATCTCCGCGGCCTGGGCGGCGCCGCCGAGCGTCACCCAGGCCATCGACAACACGCCGTTGTCGGGCCCGACCAGCAGCGCGCCGGACCGACAGGCCACGGCAACCGGGCGTCGGGCCGACCCCACGCCCGGGTCCACCACCCCCAGGTAGACCGCGTCCTCCGGCATGAACGGCGCCGAGCGGCCGAGCGCCATGGCGCCGGTCACCACGTCATGTCGAGGGATCGCGTGGGTCAGGTCGATCACCCTGGCCCGTGGGGCCATGCGGGCAATGACGCCGTGACAGATCCCCACGAACTCATCGGCCAGGCCGTAGTCGCTCATGAACACGATGGGTCGTTCCATCAGGCCCCTGCATGCTGCTCGAGGTATCCCATGATCAGCGTCTGGACTCGGCCCGACTGGTTCCCCGTGAGTAGGTCGGTGCCGTGGTCGCTGGACGTGACGATCTCGACCTTCTTCGGCAGCGGGGACTCCTCGTACATGGCCTGCGCCGCAGTGGCCGCTCCCGTCGGATCGGCGTTGCCCGCGACGAACAGCTTGGCCGCGGTGACGTTCCCCAGGATGGTCCGGTCGGCGGTCAGCCCCTCGAAGGATTGCGGGGCCGAGAGCGCGACGATCGCGACGACCGGCACACCCGGCTGGGCCGCGGCGACCAGGGAGGCGGTCCCACCCATGCTGGCGCCGACGAGCATCACCCGGACCATTCCCCGGGCCACCATGAAGTCGACCGCCCCCAGGACGTCCTGCCACATCGCGGCGACATCCCGTTCGCCCTCGGAGCAGCCGGCCACCCCGCCTGGGCAATAGCCGCGGAAGTCGAAGGTGAGGACGGTGAACCCCTCCGGGGCCAGGACTCGGGCGAACGCCCACCACGAGGTCTGGTCCGCCGGGAACATGTGGGCCAGGACCACGCCGACCGGCCCGTCACCGAACACCCTCCCCGCGAGCCTCAGCCCGTCCGAGGACCGGAAGCTGACCGCCGTGGACGCAGCGATGTCGGCGTTCCGCTCCTCCTGCCGGGAAGATGCGCATGCCCCGGCCGCGGTTGCCAGGGCCACGGCGAGGGCCATAGCGCGCAGGACTTCGGCTCGGCTCCCGCCCGATGCCTGCACGGCCGGGCTCCCGCTCCCTAGCGGCCCTGCTGCCGACGCTGCCAGCGGGTCTTCTTCAACAGCTTCTTGTGCTTTTTCTTCCGCATCTTCTTGCGACGCTTCTTGATCAGAGACGGCACGAGCTTCCCTTCGTCGTCATTCGGAGCCGAACACGTTCCGGAGGTCCACGCGCTTGGCGCGGTAGGTCTCCTCCAGGCGAACGGAGCCCAGTCTAAGCGCCTTGGGCCCCTCTGCCACGGGCGAGATGAGGCGCAGCACCCCATCCTCCGGCCCATACTCGAGGTACCCGATGCCCAGGTAACCGCCGTCGCCGTCGGACAGACCGACGAGCATCCGGTCCAGCTTGGCCAGGTTGAACATCGGGGGAAGTGCCGGCATGAACACGGTCGGCTTGACCCGCCACCGGTGGAGCTCCGCGGAGAAGTACCGGCGCATCGCGGTCTCGCGGTTCTCCGCCCGCTGCTCCACGGAGCTCGGCACGACGTCGGGATGAACGCCGAGCGAGACGACCTCGGTTGAGAAGAACCGCTGGATCACGCCGAGGAGCGGCTGGAGCTCCTCGCCACGCTGAAGGCCGACGACGATGTCGGGCCGGAGCATCTCGACCTTGTGGTACTTCAGGACCTGACCGGTGATCCCCGACACCAGCCCGCCGGAGTCGGCGACCAGGAAGTCCGCTCCTTCCTGGCGGGCTCGCTGAGCCAGGCCGACCAACCCCGTGACCAAGGGCAACAGGTGTCCTTGCGGCGTCGTGGAGCCGACGAACGACAACGCGTCGGCCGTGGCCAGGACGTCGGGCTCGAGGTCTGCCACGGACCGCACGGCCTTCAGCGAGATGGTTGCCGGAGGACCCACCGTCTTCTGGCCCACATCCCCGTCCAGGAACGCCGAGGGCCGCCCCGCATCCACCCCGGCGCGCAGCAGCATCCGAGACAGCGTGGACTTGCCGGTGTCGAGCCCACCCACGAGCAAGACCGTGCGCCCCTGGCGCACGGCGCGTTCGACCAGCGCCTCGTGCTCGTTCACCTTCGCCTCCGCGTGGGGCAGTCTCGCCCCTCCCTGGAGGCCCCGTTCCGTGCGTGCGCGAGCGTGTCAGCCCGCCCGGGCTCCTCCCTGGGTGGGCAGATGGGTGGCCATGGTCGAGATTCGCTCGGGGCGATGGGCCCCGATCACGCGTACGAACCGTGCCTCGGAGAAGGGATCAAGCTCCAACATGGGGCGATTCTACTCAGTCGCCGAGAGGGGCCACGATGGCCTGGTAGCAGGGCCAATAGGCGTCGGGCTGAACGTTGTCGTCCATGACGATCACGGTGTCCGTCCGGCCCTGTGCCCTGGCCACGAGGAGGGCCGGGTCGTTCACGTCGGCGATCGAAAGGGTCTCGACGCCGGCCTCGATGGCGGCCCCGGCGAACCCGTGGTCGGCGAACACCAGGTCCGGCCGCACCTCGTCGAGCATCCTGGCCATGGCGTCGCCCCGGTGCGTGTGACGGGCCGAGGCTCGGTCGGTGAGCAGGGCCACCCCTTCCAGGTACCGAACCTGCCACCCATGGCGGTCGCCCGCGTCGCGCCACGTCCCCCCCTCGTACGGCCTGAGCAGCTCGACACCACGAGCGGCGAGCTGCCGCCCCACCCCCGTGTACAGGTGGGCCAGGCCGACCGGATGCCCGGTGGCCAGGATCACGCGCTCGCCGCGCGCACATGCCTCGGCAAACCGATGCCCCACCGCGTCGCAGGCCTCGATCACGAGCTCGGGATCGACGGGGACCGGTCCGGTCGTCGCGTTCGGATCCGGCGTGAACCCCGCGGCCCGGCCCACGAGCCCCAGCACCTCCGATGGGGTGAACGCCCCGGGCAGGCCTGACAACCCGAACTGCTTATCAGGGTCCCCCTCACACAGCAGCCGGATGTTGCGCAACACGTTGTCGAGGGGATGGCTGAGGGATGGACCGGCGATCCGACCGTCGAGGAGTCCGCGGATCAGCTCCTCGCGGTTGCGGACCCGGCCTGTCCACCGTTCGTCGATCGCGGGCAGCTGCGCTGCATGGGATTCGATAACGTCCATCCACCACCAATCGTAGGGGGCCTGCGCGTGAACGACTTCTCACTGGAGGGGCAGATCGCTGTGGTCACGGGCGGGGGGCGCGGGATCGGGAGAGCCATCGCGCACGCCTTCGCCCGCGAGGGAGCCGACCTGGCCCTGGCCGCCAGGACGAAGGAGCAGGTCGACAGGACGGCCGAGGAGGTCGAGCAGCTCGGCCGGCGGGCCGTGCCGATCGTGGCCGACGTCTCGGACGAGGACGCCGTCCGAGATGTGATCGAGCGAACCCTTCGGGAGCTCGGCACGCTCGACATCCTGGTGAACAACGCCGGCGCCGCGCCGTTCATGGCACCGTTCATCGAGACCAGGGCGGAGGGGTTCGAGAAGTACTTCCGGACGAACTTCTTCTCCGCGGTGTACGGGATGCGCGCGGCCGTGCCAGTCCTGTTGGCCAAGGGCTCGGGCTGCGTTCTGAACGTCGCCTCCATCGACGGGTTCACCGTCGAGGAGGGCCTGACGTACTACGGGGCGGCCAAGGCTGCGATGATCAATCTGACCAAGGCCACGGCGCTCGAATTGGCCCCGGCGGGTGTGCGAGTGAACGCGATCGCCCCCGGATGGATCGACACCCAGATGAACCAGCCCGAGCGGGACGATCCGAAGGCCGAGGCTCGGATCAGGTCCAACATTCCGCTCGGCCGGTGGGGACGTCCGCAGGACGTCGCGGCGGGCGCGCTCTATCTCTGCTCACCGGCGGCGTCGTTCGTGACCGGCGAGGTGTTGGTCGTCGACGGCGGCCAGAGCGTCACGAGCGCCAGGGAGCCGTGAGATGGAGCTCCGCGGTGCCGTGGCGGTGGTGACGGGTGCCTCGTCGGGGTTCGGCGAGCTCACCTCGAGGATGTTGGCGAAGGAGGGAGCGGCCGTCGTGCTGGCGGCACGCCGCGCGGAGCGGCTGGAGGCCCTGGCGACCGAGATCGAGGGAAAGGGGGGGCGGGCCCTCCCCGTGCAGTGCGACGTGACCGAGATCGCCGACCTGCAGAGGCTGCGCGACCGGGTGGAGGAGGCCTTCGGGCGATGCGACGTCCTGATCAACAACGCGGGCATCCCCGGCGGGGGACGGTTCGAGGACCTGTCGCTCGAGCAGATCGAACGGGTCATCGGAGTGAACCTGCTCGGCGTGTTGGTCTGCACGAAGCTGTTCCTTCCGATGATGCTCGATCAGGCGTCGGGCCATATCGTGAACGTTGGATCGTTGGCCGGACGGTACGCCAGCCCAGGTTTGTCGGTGTACTCGGCATCCAAGCACGGCGTCGTGGCGTTCTCCGAGTCCCTGTACTACGAGCTCGTCCCGCGCGGCATCCTCGTGACAAGCGTGAACCCGGGCTTCGCCGCAACCGAGGGGTTCCCTCAGGGGCGGTTGCCCTCGGCGCTCGTCATGCGGGCAGACAAGGTGGCCAGAGTCATCGTGGACGTCGTGAGGCAAGGGAAGGCACCCGAGGTCTCCGTGCCGAGGGGCATGAGCGTGTGGCAAGCCTTCCGGGTGCTCACCCCACCGCTTTATCGGTGGGGAGTGCGAACGGCCACGAGCCGGTTCGGAACCACGCCAGCGAAGTCCCACGGATAGGCACCTGTCACCGGCCGTGCGCGACTCGACTCAGCGTGGCCGGCGACGGCGGAACCGGCACCACCGTCGTCTTCGCGCGGTAGCGCGCTCCTCTGCCTCGTGCCGGTGCTGGGCCTTCTCCAGTCGCGTTTCATCTCGGGCTCCCGTTCTTGGACGAGTCCTGCTCAAGGGGGTTCGGGCGACTGAGGCCACCCGGGCACGGAGGTGCTCACACATGGAAGGTAGAAGGTCCGTGCGAGCGGTCAATGCGTCGAGCTGCCGAGCCGGTGGATCTTGACCATGTTCGTGTGCGCCCGCCCGAACGGCGACGCCGCCACCAAGACGACGAGCTGGCCGTCTGTGGCCACGCCGGCGGCCCGGAGCCCGTCGTCCATCAGCGCGACCATGTCGTCCGTGTCGTCCGGCACCGCCGCCGGGAGCGGCCGCACCCCCCATCGGATGGCCAGTGCCCGGCGCACGGCCGGATCTGGGGCGAACGCGTAGATGGAGACCGGCGGTCGCTCGCTCGACAGGAAGGCTGCGGTGCGACCCGTCCGAGTGAAGCACGAGACCGCTACGACGTCGGGGACGTCCCCTGCGATCTGCGACGCGGCGTGCGCGGCGGCCGCTCCCTCGTCCGCATGCGTACAGGACGGCCGGCCCACTCGGAAACGCGAACCTCGCTCCTCCGCCACCTCGGCGATGCGCACGGCCGTCGCCGCCGCCTCCGCCGGGAACTCGCCGATTGCCGTCTCGGCCGAGAGCATGATCGCGTCGGCCCCGTCCAGGACGGCATTCGCCACGTCGGTCGCCTCCGCCCGGGTCGGTCGAGGCGCGTGCGTCATCGATTCCAACATCTGCGTGGCCACGATGGCCGGGCGGGCGGCCCCACGAGCTGCGAGGAGGATCTCCTTCTGGACCATGGGGATCTCCTCCATGGGGAGCTCGACCCCCAGGTCGCCGCGGGCCACCATCACGGCGTCGGCCTCTTCCAGCACCTTGCCGATGTCTTCGACCGCCGGCCGGGTCTCGATCTTCGCCACGATCGGGAGGGCGCGGGCACCCATCGATGCGCGGAGGACGGCCACGTCGGCGGCGCTTCGGACGAACGACTGCGCGACGAGGTCGACGCCGAGGCCGAGGGCAGCGGCGAGCGCCTCTCGGTCTCGGTCGGTAATCGCCGGCAGCCCCAGCCGCTCGGCGGGCACGTTCACCCCTGCCCGGGACCGGATGGAGCCGCCTCGAATGATCTCGGTCACCACCTCGTCATCCTGCGCATCGCGCACGATCAACTCGACGGCTCCGTCGGCGAGAAGGACGCGGTCGCCCGGCCGAACAGCGCGGGCCAGTCCGTCGTAGGTGACCGAGGCGCCCCCGGCGCCCCCGACGCCCCCAGTGCCTCGGCCCCCGCCACCCGGTCGGAGCACGAACCGGGATCCGGTGGACAGCGCGAGTGGCTCGGTGACGAGTTCGCCCAGCCGGATCTTCGGGCCCGGAAGGTCGGCCATCACGGCGAGGTCGCTCCTCAGCTCGTCGGAGACGAAACGCACGATCTGCACACGTTTCGCATGGTCCATCGGGTCGCCGTGGGAGAAGTTCACCCTGAACACGTCGCACCCCGCATCGGCCAGGGCCCGAACGCTGTCGGCGGACTCGGTTGCGGGCCCGAGCGTGCAGACGAGCTTCGCGCCGGGCGCGCTCACGGCTCGAGCCCGAGGTCGGGGAAGACCGTCGCTCGCACCAGTCGGATCACGGCTCGAGTCTCCGCATCGAGAAGCCCATCGGGCAGTGGGGCCTCGGAGAACGTCGCCGGGACCTCGCCACGGACCGCGCGCTCCGCCTCCTCGATCCAGGACTCGGGGAGGTGATCGGGGAGCTCCGCCTCGCACATCTCAGCGAAGTACAGGGTCCACGCGCGGGGGACGACCCTGGCCCACTGGTAGCCGCCTCCGCCGGTTGCCACCCACCGGCCGCCCGCGACCTCGTGGGCCAGCTCGTGGAGGACGGCGGCCGCCTCGCGGTAGGCACGGGTGGTGAGGAGGAGGTGGGCGAGCGGGTCCGTCTGGTGCGTGTCGCACCCGAGTTGGGTGACCAGCACGTCGGGCCGCCACCTTCGGACCAGCGGCGGCACGACCTCCCCGAAGGCCTCCAGCCAGGCCTCGTCACCGGTTCCCGGGGGCAGCGGCACGTTCACCTTGGTCCCCACGGCCTCGCCGGCTCCGCGTTCGGTGACGAACCCGGTCCCCGGGAACAGGTACTCTCCGGATTCGTGGATCGACACGGTGAGGACCCGGGGGTCGGAGTAGAACACGGCCTGTGGCCCATCGCCGTGGTGGACGTCCACGTCCACGTAGGCGATCCGCTCGACGCCGTGTCGCAGGAGCCAGGCGATGGCCACGGCCGGATCGTCGTAGACACAGAACCCGGAAGCCCGCGATGGCATGGCGTGATGGAGTCCTCCGGCGGCGTTGAACGCGTGATCCAGCCTGCCCCCGACCACCTCCTGGGCGGCCGCGAGCGAGGCCCCGACCACCAGGGCGCCCGCCTCGTGCATCCGGGGAAAGATCGGGTTGTCGCCGGGCCCGTACCCGAAGCGCGACCAGTCGCCGGCCTCTCCGTCGCCCGCTCGCTTGGTGGCGTCGATGAACTCGGCCGTGTGGACCAGTTCGAGCTCCTCGTCGGTGGCGATCCTGCACGGGATGGTCTGCACCGTCGGACGATCGAGCAGGCCGAGGTGGCGGATCAGGTCCCATGTGAGCAGGACGCGTTGCGGGCGGAGGGGATGGCCCGGCCCATGGTCGTAGATCCGGGCCTCCGGGCATAGCACCAGGCCGGCCCGGCAGCTCATGTCACCGGGTGGGTACCGCGGCGACCGCAGCGATCGCGGCCTCGGTCCGCTCCACGACGAGGGCGCACTCGTCCTCGGTGATGACGAACGGCGGACCAAGCATCACCAGATCGCCATCGATCCCGTCCACGTGCCCGGTGCTCGAGTACAGGAGGAGTCCGAGCTCCCTGGCCGCGGCCACGACCCGCTCGGTGACCTGGTCGCTCCGGGCGAACGGAGCCTTGGTGGCGCGATCGGCCACCAGCTCGATCCCGATCATCAACCCGAGCCCTCGGACGTCGCCCACGCTCGGGGTGTCGGCGAGGGCCGACGTCAGGTCATTCCGCAACCGCTCACCCTGAGCCCGGCTCGCCTCTACCAGGTTCCCCTCGCGGAGTCGGCGAAGCACCGCGTGGGCCGTCGCCGCGCCGATACCGTTGTGCGACCACGTGAATCCGTGAACGAAGCCCTTCGGCCGGACCGCGTCGAACACCTCCCCGCTCGCGGCGGCGAACCCGAACGGGAAGTACCCGCTCGTCGACCCCTTCCCGCAGATCAGGATGTCCGCCTTGACGTTCCAGTGATCGAGGCCGAACCACGTCCCGGTCCTTCCGAAGCCGGTCATGACCTCGTCGGCGATCACAAGGACACCGTGGCCGCGGCACACCTCCGCCACCGCGGGCCAGTAGTCGTCGGTTGGGACGGCGGCGGCCAGGGTCGCGCCGGAGACGGGCTCGGCGATGAACGCGGCGACGTTCTCCGGACCGATGTCGCGGATGGCTCGGTCGAGGGCGTCAGCGTGTCGCGCACCGCAAGCCTGGGGATGGCCGGGTATCGGACAGCGATACTCGTACGCCGCGGCGACGTGGGCGAACCGGCCGAGCCACGGTGCATACGGCCGCCGAAGGATCTCCTTGGCACCGGCGTCGAGCCCGGCGATCGTGCTCCCGTGGTACGAGGCCTTCCGGCCGATCACGACAGCCCGGTCCTCCCCCCTGGCCAGGTGGTACGCACGCGCCAGCTTGAGGGCGGTCTCGACGGCCTCGCTTCCACCTGAAACGGGGTAGATGCGGGCCTCGCCCATCGGAAGGAGGGGGGCCACATCCTTGGCATAGGACTCGAGCGCCTCGGTGGTGAAGGCCGTGCCGTGCACGTACGGGAGGCGGGCGGCCTGCTCGGCCATGGCCTCGACCACGCCCGGAGCCCCGTGTCCCACGTTCACCACGATGGCCCCGCCGGCCGCGTCCAGGTAGCGCCTGCCGCCGGTCTCCTCGATCCAAACGCCCTGTGCCCGAACGGCAACCGGGAGATCGCGGGACAGGACCCGATGGAACACGCGGCTCGTTGGGCTCATGTCGCGACGCCTTGAGGGTCGAGCTCCTCGCGGATCAGCCGGAGCTCCTCCTCGGTGGGAGGAGGCGTCTCGGCCAGGTCGG
>JBIOXZ010000192.1:0-3558 GCA_044869895.1 Actinomycetota bacterium
GACAGGAAGGTCGTCTTCTCGTCCAGGGACCATCCGAGCAACGCGAGGTAGTTCATCAGGGCCTCCGGCAGGATCCCCTGCTCCCGGAAGGCCTCGACGGATGTCGAGCCGTGCCGTTTCGACAAGGGCTTGCCGTCCTGGCCAAGGACCTGGGGCAGGTGAGCGTACTCGGGCGGTGTGCCGCCGAGGGCCTCGATCACCGCCATGTTGCGCGGCGCGGCGGAGAGGAGGTCGTCCCCCCGGATCACGTGGCTGATCTCCATCAACCAGTCGTCCACCGCCACCGCCAGCAAGAACGTTGGCGAGCCGTCCGACCGCAGGATCACGAAGTCCTTGACGCTCCCCGCGGCGAAGTGCACTTCGCCCTTCACCAGGTCGCGCACGGTGACGGCGCGCTCACGCATGGCGAAGCGGAGGGCGAATGGCCTGCCTTCCTTCTCGAACGCGGCCCGCTCCTCGTCGGTCAGGCTCCGGCATCGGCCGTCGTAGCCGGGGGCCTCCCTTCGGGCCAGCGCGGTCTTCCGGCGTTCCTCCAGTTCCTCCGGGGTGCAGTAACAGCGGTACGCGCCGCCTTGCGACACAAGGCGTTTGGCATGCTGGTGGTACAGGTCGAGTCGCCGGGACTGGCGGTACGGCTCGTGCGGGCCGCCCACGTCTGGTCCTTCGTCCCAGTCGATGCCCAACCACCGGAGCGATTCGATCAGGCCGTGCACGGCCTCCTCGGTGACCCGGCTCGCGTCGGTGTCTTCGACCCGCAGCACAAACTGACCGCCCTGATGTCGCGCCGTGAGCCACGAGAACAGGGCCGTGCGGGCGTTGCCAACGTGGATCGAGCCACTCGGTGCCGGCGCGAAGCGCGTCCGAACGGTCATGCTCGCCCACCGACGGGATTCATCAGGACGCCGAGCCCGTCGATCACGACCTCCACCCTGTCCCCAGGCTCGAGCTTGCCGACGCCTTCCGGTGTCCCCGTCATGATCACGTCGCCGGGGAGCAGCGTCATGAACGCGGTAACGAACTCGATGATGGTGGCCACCCCGAACACCATGTCCGAGGTGCTCGCCGACTGGCGGACCTCGCCGTTCACCCGGGTCTCCAGGTGGACGTCGATCGGATCAAGCTCGGTCTCCACCCAAGGCCCGAGCGGGCACGATCCGTCGAAGCCCTTGGCCCGGGCCCACTGGTCGTCCTTCTTCTGGAGGTCTCGGAGCGTGACGTCGTTCCCGCAGGTGTAGCCGAGGATGTACCGGAACGTCTCCTCCGCGCGCACGTTCCGCGCGATGCGGCCGATGACGACGGCCAGCTCTCCTTCGTAGTCGACCCGGTTGCTGATCGGCGGGAGAGGGATCGGATCTCCGGGCCCCGAGACACTGGTGGAAGGCTTGAGAAAGACGAGCGGCTCCTCGGGCACCTCGCCCCCGAACTCCGCCGCGTGGGCCGCGTAGTTCTTGCCCAGGCAGAGCACCTTCGACGGCAGGATGGGCGCTAGGAGTCGGACATCGTCGAGCGGGATCTCCTCACCCGAGGGCACCGGGTTCTCGAAGAACGTTCCGGCCAGGGCCCGGACGGCCTCGCCCTCGACCACGCCGGTGGCGATGCGATCGCCGAACCGGAACCGAACCAGCCGCATGGGACGCTACGCCGGGCCCCGCTCGAGGAGCGTTCCGCCGCCCCAGGAGACGCCCACGCTCCGGTAGTAGGCGCCGATCATTTCGCGAGGCTTGATCGACGTGAGCTCCTCCACCGGAGACTCACCGTAGGTGAGCTCCGCCTCGCCCTGCCACACGTCCGAGCCCTCCCAGTCGAAGCTCTTCATCGTGACCAGCTCGTCCATCGACGGCTTCTCGCCGGGCTCGATCGATGGGAAGTAGCGGTTGTGGAGCATCGGCAGCGCATTCACAAATCCGGCGGTCTCGGAGGGGCCGGTGATGGTGAAGCGCGCGTCGATGATCCGGCGGTCGTGGACCGAGACGCTGGCACCGAACCGTCCCCCGGGCTGAAGGCGCGGGCCGGCCTTCCCGAATCGCACCGCCCGGGTCATCCAGATCGAGCCGAGTTTCTTCGGGTATCCCTGGTGCCAGCCACGGGCGAGCGCGAAGTCTTTGTCCACCCAGATGGCGATGCACCGCGAGTAGTGCTCGCCCCGGTACTTGCCGCGCACCACGACGAAGCACTCCTTGTATTGCGCGCGCGCCGGGTCGATCAGCTCCTCGAACGAGTCTGAACAGGACTGCCAGTCCGCGAAGACCACGGCCACGGCGCCGGGGTCCTCGTCGGCGGGCTCGATGGGGTCGGGGAGCCACGCGCTCACGGCGGAGGGATCGGTCCGGTACTCGATCGTGAGCAGGTCACCCGAGTAGTGCCAAGGAGGGGCCGGGACCACGGAGGCGCTGCCTCCGGGTGAACGCGGCGGCATGAACCCCTTCAGCTCTGCCACGCGCGCCATACTAACGGGCCATGGAGACCCGCCGGATCCTCCTCGACGGTGAGCCCGCAGAGGTCACGCGCCAGGGAGACATGCTGGTCACCTCCGACGGGCGTCGCGTCCCTATCGAGGACACCACCCACCTGGCGCCGGTGCAGCCGTCGAAGATTGTGTGCATCCACCTGAACTACGAGAGCCGGGTGAAGGAGTTCCTGGCGACCCTGCCCCAGGCCCCCACGTACTTCCACAAGCCGGTCACGGCGCTCAACGCCCATGACGGGGACGTGGTCCGCCCGCCCCGGTGTCGGTTCCTGAACTACGAGGGCGAGATCGCCATCGTCATCGGCCGCGAGTGCCGGCACGTCGGGCCCGATCAGGCCGGCGAATACATCGCCGGCTACACCGTTGCGAACGACTTCGGCCTCCACGACTTCCGCGATACCGACGCCGGCTCGATGCTCCGCGTGAAGGGCTCCGACACGCTCTGTCCCCTCGGACCCGGCCTGGTCACCGACTGGGACTTCCGCGGCAAGCGGATCCGCACCATGGTGAATGGCGAGGTGAAACAAGACGGGAACACCGACGAGATGATGTGGGACATGCGCTACCTGGTGGCAGACCTGGCCCGGACCATCACCCTCGTCCCGGGCGACGTGATCCTGTCGGGGACGCCGGCCAACTCACGACCGGTCGAGCCAGGGGACGTCGTCGAGGTCGAGGTCGAGGGCCTGGGAACCCTACGGAACCGCATCGTCGAGGGCGAGGTGCCGGTCCGCGAGGACGTCGGCGCCCAGCCGAGCAAATCCGAGGAGGTCGTCTCGACGGCGCTCGGCGGCGACTGGGAGTTCCGGGGCGTTCGCCCTCCGCGAAAGGACTGAGCGCTCAGCGGGTGGGCGGCCACACCGCGTAGACGAGGTGGGGGTAGCCGTGCCAGTCGACCTCGCGCTCGACGATCATCCCGATCTTCTCGGCGACGCGACGGGACGGTAGGTTCTCGGGCCGGACGAGCGAGATCACCCGCTCAAGCTCGAGAGCGCTGAAGCAGTATTCGCGACACGCCCTGGCGGCTTCGGTGGCAAGCCCCCGATTCCACCAGGCTCGATTCACGTGCCAGCCGATCTCGACCTCTCGCT
>JBIOXZ010000193.1:0-40193 GCA_044869895.1 Actinomycetota bacterium
CGACGGAGCTACGGCGAACAGAGCCATGAGGGTCAATGCGATGAGGAGGAACCCGGCCCGGCTTGTGAGCCGAGGCCGCGAGCGCTCCGGGGACACGGCCCGAACCGTCATGTGCGCCTCCGCCTGATGGCGCTCCCACCGGCGTACCGTGCGGCGTCCCCCAGCAACCCCTCGATGCGAAGGAGCCGGTTGTACTTCGCGGTTCGCTCCGCGCGCGCCGGTGCCCCGCTCTTGATCTGCCCGGCGTCGAGGGCCACCGCGAGGTCGGCGATCGTGGTGTCGTCCGTCTCGCCGGAGCGGTGGGACACGACCACGCCATACCGATTCCGCGCGGCGAGCTTCATGACGTCCATGGTCTCGGTGAGCGTGCCGATCTGGTTCACCTTGATCAGGATGCCGGTGGCCACGTTCTCTCGAAAGCCGCGCTCCAGCCTCTCCGCATCGGTCACGAACAGGTCGTCCCCCACGAGCTGACACCTCGCCCCGAGCTCGGCCGTCAGCCTGGAC
Source organism: Actinomycetota bacterium (assembly GCA_044869895.1). GTDB lineage: Bacteria > Actinomycetota > UBA4738 > UBA4738 > HRBIN12 > AC-69. Next base: position 508 of record JBIOXZ010000193.1, read on the forward strand.
CAGCCGTTCCAGTCGTCCTCGGCCAGGCCGTCCTCGATCGAGACCACGGGGAACGAGTCCAGCAGCCCGCCGTAGAAGGCGATCATGTCGTCGCTGCTGCGGTTGGCCCCCTCGAGCCGGTACGTGCCGTCCCGGTACAGCTCGGAGGATGCCGGATCCATGGCCAGCGCGACCTCGTCCCCCGGCTCGAGCCCGGCCTTCTCGATGGCTCGGACCAAGAACTCCAGTGCCTCGGACGCGGTCGCGATCTGCGGGGCGAAGCCTCCTTCGTCTCCCACGGCGGTGGCCAGGCCCTTGTCCTTCAACAGACCCTTGAGCGCGTGGTAGATCTCCGAGCCCCACCGGAGGGCTTCGGAGAACGATGCTGCACCCACGGGCGCCAGCATGAACTCCTGGAGCTCAAGCTCGTTGTCGGCATGGACGCCGCCGTTGATGACGTTCATCAGCGGCACGGGCAGCACGTGCGCTCCCGGTCCGCCGAGGGATCGGTACAGCGGTAGGCCGAGGCTCGCCGCCGCGGCGTGGGCGGCGGCGAGCGAGACGCCGAGCAGGGCGTTCGCGCCGAGGTTCGACTTGTCGGCGGTGCCGTCGAGGTCGAGGAGATGGGCGTCGAGCCCCCGCTGGTCCAGCCCATCGATTCCCTCGATCGCGGGGCCGATCACGTTCACGACGTTGTCCACGGCCTGCAGGACCCCCCGGCCGCCGTAGCGCCCGGGGTCGCCGTCTCGGAGCTCGAGCGCCTCGTGGGCGCCGGTCGAGGCTCCCGAGGGAACCGCAGCCCTCCCCGCGGCGCCGTTGTCGAGGAACACGTCCACCTCCACGGTGGGATTTCCTCTGGAGTCGAGGATCTCGCGCGCGGCCAGGGAGGCGATGGCAGGCATCGGGGGGAAGATTCTAGAGCCGTCGTGACGGCCAAGCGGCCAGTTCGAGCGGTGAAGTCCAGCCTCGCCGTTCGGCCGCCGAGCTACGCGACGGGGCCGGAGCCCGTCGGATGCCTGGAGGGTTCGGGGAGGACGACCACCCGCCCCCGCCCCTGCTCCTTGGCCTCGTACAGCGCCTCGTCGGCCCGAGCCAGGAGCTGCTCCGAGCCACTCAGACGATCCCACTCGGCGACACCGATGGAACAGCGAGCGGCGGGCACGGCCTCTCGCAGGCGCTGGGAGATGGCCGCACCCATCTCGAGCGTGCACCCCGGCAGGAGGACGGCGAACTCGTCGCCACCCATCCGCCCGAGCACGTCGCTCACGCGCAGGATGGCCTGCCAGGCCGCCGCGACATCCTTCAACAGCAGATCACCGGCCTGGTGGCCGTTGCGGTCGTTGTATCCCTTGAAGTCGTCGAGGTCGATGACCGCGACCGTGACGGGCATGCCTTCCTGCTCGGCCCACGTCAACGCGCGCGAGAGCTCCTCGTCCCACACCCGCCGGTTTGCGGCTCCGGTGAGCGGGTCCGTCCCGGCCAGCAGCCGCAGCCGGCTCGTCTGGCTCCGCAGCTGGGTGAAGAACCGGTTGAGGACGAAGCCGATCGAGCCGCCGATCGAGATTACGGCGATGGCCCGCACCCAGTCCTGGTCGGTCGTGCCCTGGGAAAGAAGGGGAACGGCCAGGGCGGCCGCCGCGCCGGTCACCGTCACGCCGAGCTCCAGGACCGTTCCGTAGACGGCCACCCATAGCACGGGAAGGAGCGCGAGCTGGGCCACGAAGGCCGAGTCCGCCCCGCTGGTCGCCTGCCGAGCCAGGACCGCGACCAGCAGGTAGACGAAGGGGAGCGCCCGGTGCACGAGTGAGGGGAGCCGGTCCCAGGGAACGAAGATGATGGCGGCAACGGTGAGTCCGGCGAGCGCCGATGCCTGGAGGAGCCCGCCGGTCCTCCCGGGCAAGACCTGCCGGGTGGCCATCGACATGTACCCCAGGAGAACTGCGCCGACCAGGCATCCGACCTGACGGAACATGGACTCCCGGCCGAGCGGGTCGGTGCGCCGCTGCGTGGTGGTGCTGGCCTGCGTGGTCATGCCATCCCTTTGCTGGTCCTGGCTCCCCGGTAGCCCGAACGCGTCACTTCAGGCCATCCACGGGAGTTATCGGCAGGTAGGCCGCCGCGGGACGAGTCCCCGGGCGCAGGATTTCGTCCGGGACCGGCGGGCGATGCCCCGGTCCGCCAGCCGGGGGAACGTTCGGGCTCAGCCCCGGCGGTAGTAGGCCAGGAGCTCGTCCTCGCCCATCTCGGCCAGGTCCACGCCTTCCCGGCGGGCCCGAGCCAGGAGCCGTTCGTACCGACCGGCGAACTTCGTCGTGGTACGTCGGAGCGCGCTCTCGGGGTCCACCCCCAGCCTGCGGGCCACTGCCGCCGCGGCGAACAGCACGTCGCCCAGCTCCTCCTCCGACTCCTCGGGGGTCGTGGCAGCGGCCAGCTCCTCGACCTCCTCGCGAAGCTTCGCCATCGCTCCGTCGGTGGTCCGCCAGTCGAAGCCCCAACCGGCGGCCCGCCGTTGCACCTTCGACGCCCTGGCCAGGGCGGGGAGCGTCGGTGGGATGTCGTCCTCGACGGGCTGCTCCCCCGTCTCTTCCGCCTTGATCTGCTCCCAGTTCACCAGGACCTCATCGGCGCCGGACACGTGTACCTCGCCGAACACGTGCGGATGGCGACGTATCAGCTTCTCGACGGTCGCCTGCGCCACGTCGTCGACGTCGAACGTCCCCTCCTCGGCCGCCATCTGCGCGTGGAACACCACCTGGAGGAGCACGTCGCCAAGCTCGTCGCGCAGACCGTCCGGATCGCCGGCATCGATCGCATCCAGCACCTCGTGGGTCTCCTCCAGCAGATGCCGGGCCAACGTCCGATGGGTCTGCTCGTGATCCCAGGGGCATCCGCCCGGGCCCCGGAGCCGGGCCATGACCCGGACCAGATCGAGCAACCGCTCGCCATTCCGGCTCGACGACGGGACGGGGCCCTCGGAAATTGGATCTCGGGTCGGCCCGTCGGTCACGGCGACCCGATGGACGTCGGCGAGGACGACGTCGTCGGCGAGCCCGTGGCGGTGCTCCTGATCGGCACGACTTGGCCGGTCGACGCGTCGAACCGCCCGTACTTCGGGTTCACGGTGATGCGACGGCTGCCGAGCTGCTCCTGGAGCCAGTCGGTGAACGCCCTCGCCCGGAGCGGCCCGGCCAACTGGTCGCGGACCTGATCGAACGGCTGCACATCGACGCTCACCAACTGGATGATGTGCCACCCGAACCCGGTGTGGACCGGTTCGCTGATCTCGCCCGGCTGGAGCTCCAGAGCCGCCCGGACGAACGTGGCGTCCAGCCCGGACGCTGGCAGGATCCCGAGGTCGCCCCCGTTCGACGCCGAGCCAGGGTCGATCGAGTTCTCCTCAGCCAGTCTGCCGAAGTCCTCCACGGTCACCTGGTGCTCGATGCGAAGGGCTTGGGCCCTGGTCTTGACCAGGATGTGCTTGGCGTGGATCTGGGTGAACTCCAGTCGCTGCTCCTGGTAGAGCTGGCGGAGCTGCGCGTCGTCCACGCGGGACGCCGCGACCGCCGCCTGGACCTCGTTGAAAAGGAGGATCCGGCCGACGATATCGGTGAGATCCCGCTCGGTGAGGTCCTCGGCGGCGAGTTGCTGATCGAGCGTCTCGCCCAGCGCGGACCGGAGGTCCGTCAGCGACCTCGTCACCTCCGAGGTGTCCACGGTGATGTGGTGATCGCGCGCGTACCCCTTCACCAGGTCCTCCTGGATCAGGGTGGTCAAGGTGAACCGGGCACACGCGGACTGGGCCGTCTCTCCCTCGATGGCCTGCCCGCAGGGGGCCTGGTTGATCGCGGACAGGAACCGAAATGCCGAGATGTCCTGAGCCAGCTGATCGTCGGTGATGCGATCGGCGCCGACGGTAGCCGCGGGAGGTGTGGCTGCGCCGCACGCCGCGAGGACGACGCTCAGCGCGATCGCGACGAACGAGAGACGAAGGAGGGGGCGGGGGGTCACCCGCCGATTCTAGCAACGCCTCCTCACGGCCCCGGCCGGACGGGTGACCGGGTGGGAGTGGAACTCGGAATTTAGCCGGTCACGGACGCGGGTTCTCGTGCGCCCGTGGCCGCACGGAGCGCCCGCTCGATCCATCGGGCCAGCTCGGCCCCGTGCTCGCCCAAGGGCGAGAGGTTCAGGGTGGAGGTCGCCGCGTGGAAGATCGCGCCGGGCACGCGCTCGGCCAGGGCGAGCGCGTCGGCGTCCGGGAGCGCAACGGGCTTCAACCGAACCTGGTCCCGATACGTGGCGATCTCCTGCACCCCGAGCTCGAGGCACGTGATGCGGAGGGAGGCCACGGCGAGGAGCGTCTCGACCTCCTGTGGGAGGCGGCCGTACCGGTCGACCGCCTCGGCTCGCACCTCTTTCAGGCGCTGGTGGTCGCCGGCCGTGGCGATGACCCGATACAGCTCGAGGCGAAGGACCTCCTGGCCGACCCAGCCGACCGGGATGTACGCCTTCAGCGGCAGATCGATCTTCACCTCCCGGTCTGCGGGGATCGGCTCGCCCCGGAGATCGGCGACCGCCTCGCGTAGGAGCCGGGCGTAGGTATCGAACCCAACCGCCGCAATGTGGCCGTGCTGCTCCGCCCCCAGCAAGTTGCCGGCGCCCCTGATCTCCAGGTCGCGCAACGCGATCTGGAAGCCGCTCCCCAGAGCGGTGTGCCGGCTGATGGTGGCCAAGCGATCGTGGGCCTCCTCGGTCAGCTGGTTCACCGGGGGGAAGAAGAAGTAGGAGAAGGCTCGTTCGTGCGACCGGCCGACGCGGCCGCGGAGCTGATACATCTGCGACAGCCCCAACCGGTTGGCTCGATCGACCACCAACGTATTGGCGGAGGGGACGTCGAGCCCGGATTCGATGATCGTCGTGCACACCAGCACGTCGGCGTCCCGGTCCCAGAACCGCATCATCTGCTTCTCCAGGAGATCCTCGTCCATCTGGCCGTGGGCCACGACGATGCGAGCCTCGGGGATCTCCTCGGCGATCCAGCCGGCCTGCCGGTCCACGGTGGCCACGCGGTTGTGGACCCAGAACACCTGGCCTCCGCGAAGCAGCTCGCGGCGAACCGCGCCGAGCGCCATCCCCTCGTCGTACGGCCCGACGTAGGTCAGCACCGGCTGCCGGTCCTCGGGCGGTGTGTCGACCACGCTCATGTCCCGGATCCCGGTGAGCGCCATCTCGAGCGTCCGGGGGATCGGTGTCGCGGTCATGGTCAGCACATCCACCGATGCCCGAAGCCTTTTCAGCCGTTCCTTGTGCGCCACGCCGAACCGCTGCTCCTCGTCGACGACGACCAGCCCGAGGTCGTGGAAGGCGACGTCGCCGGAGATCAACCGGTGGGTCCCGATCACCACGTCGATCTTGCCGGCCCTCACGTCGTCCACCACGCGCTTCTGCTCGGCCTGCGACAGGAAGCGGGACAGCATGGCCACGGTCACCGGGAAGGGGCCGAAGCGCTCGGAGAACGTGACGAAGTGCTGCTCCGCGAGGAGTGTGGTCGGGACGAGCACCGCGACCTGCTTCCCGTCCATGACCGCCTTGAACGCGGCGCGCACCGCGATCTCGGTCTTGCCGTACCCGACGTCGCCGCAGATCAGCCGGTCCATCGGCTTGGGCGCCTCCATGTCCCGCTTCACCTCGTCCACGGCGGCGAGCTGGTCGCGGGTCTCCTCGAAGGGGAAGGCGTCCTCCATCTCCGGTTGCCACGGCGCGTCGGGGCCGAACGCGTGGCCGGGGACGCTCATCCGGACCGAATAGAGGCGCACGAGCTCCCCGGCCATGTCCCGGACGGCTCGCTTGACCCTCGCCGTGGTCCGGGCCCAGTCGCTCGTCCCCAAGCGATGGAGCCGCGGCTCCTCCCCACCCACGTACTTCGCCACCATGCCGACCTGGTCGGTGGGGACCGACAGCCGATCTCCCGCCCCGTACTCGAGGACCATGTAATCGCGCTCCGCGCCGGCCACAGCCCGACGCTGGATGCCGAGGAACCGGCCAACACCGTGGATGCGGTGGACGGCGAAGTCCCCCGGCTCGAGCTCCGTGGCGACCGCGTCGGTCCGGCGCCGGGCGATCCGAGGCGCCGTCCGCGTGTGCCGCCTGGACCCGAACAGGTCCTCCTCGGTGGCCACCGCGATCTTGCCCGGGGCGAACACGAATCCGCCGGAGAGCTCGGCCTCGACGGCCATCACGTCGCCCCGATCGCCCAGCCGCAGGCCGCGTTCCGCGAGAACCTCGCGTGCCCGTTCCAGGCTTCCATGGCCGGACGCGGAGACAACGAGCCGGTACCCGCGCGAGGAGAGATCGCCCAAGCGCCGGGCCAGCTCCGGCGCGTTCCCCCGCGCCGACCCCCATCCCTCCAGGCCGAGGTCCACGCCCTCGGCGAACTCACTGAGACGCAACTCGGTCAGGCCGGCCAGGGCCTCCGGCAGCGGCCTGGCCACCGGTGGGCCGGTCCACCCCGAGGCCTCGGCCAGGGCCTCGGATTCCTCGACGGCCTGCCGTGCCCGGTCGAGCGTCCGGCGGGCCTGAACCAGCACGGCCCACGAACCCCGGGGCATCAGCTCGGCCAGGTTGGGGAGGCGATCGAACAGGAGCGGGGCGAGTCCCTCCATCCCCTCGAAGGCCAGGCCGTCGGCGAACCGGGTGAGCTGATCGCGGAACCGGTCCACGAACCGTGGCGCCAGTTGCTCGGCCCGCTCACGCAGCTCGGGAGTAGTGAGGAGCTCGCGGACCGGATGCACCTCGACCGCTCTCACCGGAACTGTGGACAGCTGCGTCGCGGGGACGAACTCACGAAGCGACTCGATCTCGTCGCCCAACAGCTCGGCCCGGACGGGGCGACGGGCCGTCCCCGCGAACATGTCGACGATCCCGCCGCGGACCGCGAACTCGCCACGGTGTTCGACCACATCGGCCCGGGCATAGCCCAGGCCGACGAGGCGCTCGGCAAGCTCGTCGGGAGGAAACGTCGCGCCCGGCGCAAGCACCAAGGGCTCGGTCTCTCCGAGCGTCGGCACGATGTCCTGGAGCACGGCGTGGGCCGGCGCGACCAGGGCGAAGGGCCCGCTCGCTCGACGGAGCGAGCGGGCCGCCTCCGACCGTCTCCCCGCGGTCTCCGGCGACGGGCTGATGCCCTCGTACGGGAGGGCCTCCCAGGAAGGGAACAGGGCCACGCGGTCGCCGAGGAAGGCCGTGATCCCTCGAGCGAGCACTTCCGCCTCCGGTGGACCGGGGGCCACGGCGAGGACGGGAGCATCGAGGGCCCGGGCCAGCGACGCCACCACGAAGTCGGAGCCGGCGTCGGCCCGGCCCAACACCGGCCGAGCCCGTTCGAGCAGGAGGCGCTCGAAGGGCTCCGAGCCGGTCATGTCTTCGAGCAGCAGATCGAGGCTCACATCGCTCCCATCGGGTGGTCCGGACAGCACGAAGAGGCCTCGTCGACGCGCGACGGGGCCTTCAAAGCGAGTGTACTCGGGGGGACGATCGAAGGGGAGGTTTGCGCCAGGATGCCTAGACGGCTCGCAGGCGCTCGACGCTCGGGTGGGGCCGACGGCCTTGAGGACGGCTGCGCCGAGCTCGAACCCCGGCCGAGCCAGCCTCGAGCCACCCGGTGAGCTCCTCCGCTGGAAGCGGGACGCAAACGTGATAGCCCTGCGCCTGCTCGCATCCCATCTCGGCCAGCCGGGCCAGGGTCTCGGCATCCTCCACCCCCTCGGCCACCACCCGAAGGCCGAGGTTGCGACCGAGGTCCACGGTGGCGCGGGCGATCATCCAGTCGTTGGGGACTCCCCGCATGTTCACGACGAACGACCGATCGATCTTGATCTCGCGGATGGGAAGCCGCCGAAGATGGCTGAGGGAGGAGTACCCGGTCCCGAAGTCGTCGATCGAGAGCGTGATCCCCACCTCGGACAGGAGCGACATGACGCCGACCGATCGCCCGGAGTCGGCCATCAGGAAGCTCTCGGTGAGCTCAAGCGTCAGGCGGGTTGCGGGGACTTCCCACCGGGTGAGGAGCTCGGCCACCTGATCGGGGAGCTGGGGGTCGAGCAGACTTCGCGGCGACAGGTTCACCGACACGTCGAGCGTCACCCCATGCCGCGACCACTCGCGAGCCTGACGGAGGGCCTCGTCGATCACGTAGAGCGTGAGCGGGCGCAGCAGCACGGTTCGTTCCACCATGGGGACGAACTCGTCGGGCTCGATCAGTCCGCGTTCCGGATGATGCCACCGAATGAGCGCCTCGACGCCAGCGATCCGGCCGTCCTTCACGGACACCTTCGGTTGGTAGTACAGGACGAACTCCCGGTTCTCCATGGCCGGCCGCACCTGGCTGGCCAGGGTGAGGCGACCGGGACTGTGTCGGTCCAACGACTCGCTGTACACCTCGTACCCGCGTCCGGATTCCTTGGCCGAGTACATGGCGACGTCTGCCCGGCGGATCAGTGTCTCGACGTCACGGCTGTGTTGGGGGTAGATGGCGATCCCGATGCTCCCGGAGACGTCGAGCTGGAGGCTCTCGACCGACAGCGGCTTCTCCAGCTCCTCCAGGATCCGTTCGGCGATCCCGGTAGCGGTCTCGGTATCCGGGATGTTGGGGAGCAGGATGCCGAACTCGTCGCCGCCCAATCGGGCCAGGAGATCCTCCTCACGCAGGACGGTCGAGAGCCGGGGACCGATCTCCTTCAGGAGGAGGTCACCGAAGTGGTGCCCAAGCGTGTCGTTGATCTCCTTGAAGTGGTCGAGGTCCATCAACATCACGGCGACCAGATCGTGGCCGTCCCGTTTCGACCTGGCCTCGACGGTCTCGCGCAGGTTGCTTTGGAACAAGGCCCGGTTGGGCAGGTCGGTCAACGCGTCGTGGAGAGCCTGATACGCGTTTTCCTGCTGACGGGCTTCGAGCTCGACCGTCGCCTCCTGGAGCGACTGCGTTCGGGTGAACATCTGTCGCGCGAACGCGAGCGGGGCGATGAAGACTGAGATCGACCATGGGCCGATACGGACGAACGTGGTGGCCACGATGACCGAGAACAGGGCGAGGCCCATGTACGAGAGGACGAACTCGCCGAATACGCCGACGTGCATCTCTCGGAGGATGCCCAGGGTCGGCTGGCCCGTCCGCACGTGCAGATAGAGCGCCACGAGCACAGCGTTCACTCCGTACCCAATGAACGCGCAGAGAAGGACCGCGGGCCCCAGTCCGAACCAGGGTGACTTCAGCGACCCGAGCTGATGGAACAGCAGGCTCTCGATGACCACGGACCACGCGATCTGGCACCGGTTCCATACGCCCTGGGTGAATGGGATCTCCCGGCGGAACTCCCTGGCGTCGCTGCTCCCGAGCAGCGCCACCGCGCCGGCCACGGGAGCCGGATAGATCAGGGCCACCGAGAGCTGGAGGGGAAAGCTTAGGCTGAAGGGGAAGCCGAGAGGCGTCGGGACGGGCAGCATGTCCACGATGGCGATGGCGATGATCCACTCGACGAGCAGGAGGGGATTGTCCACCTGGGCCAGTGTCCGTGGGAAGGACCAGGCCAGCCATGCGAGCAGCGGGAGGATGACCGCGAGCTCGTACAGGAGGATGCGGGTCGTTCGGGCGGGCGGGTCGGCCTGCAGCGAGTCCAGGACCCCGGACGAGCCCTTCGGCGAGGTCGCGTCAACCAATGTCGTGGACGCTCTCGGGGAATACCGCCGCTCCCTCGGATCGTTCCCTCGAGGGCGCGAACCGACCCAGCATCGCCGCAACGACGAGCCACACCACGCCGCCGTACGCGATCAGGTCGCCCGGACTGGCCACCATCCGGATCGGGCGGATGGGCAACACATCGCCCAGGAACAGCAACCGATCGTCCGGCCCGGCCAGGTGGTGCTTGGCCCCGCCGTCATGGAGCAGCACGGCCAGGGTCTCGCCCTGGCCCGAGGCCACCAGGGCATCGCGGGTTACCGGCATACCCTGGTTCAGTCCGATGACCGTGAAGTTCATCGCGATGCCGATCAGGATCAGCCAGGATCCCGGCACCCTCGCCGCGACGTTGGCCAGGGTGAAGGCGATCAGCAGCACGAACGAGAGGTAGAGCAATCCGAGTGAGAGGGCGCGCCCGGGGACGGGGATCACCTGGAGCGCGAGTCCCACGATGGCGAGGGGTTGCCACCTGACCCGCAGCGATGCGACCGATGAGAGCCGTCCCCCGAGCAGGTAGCCGATGGCGACCGCGAGAGCGAGCGACGCTGCGATCAGGCGCATGGCCGCTCGTTGGAATCGAGCATCAGGGCCACCGGCGTCTCCCCTCGTTTCGCGGATCGTTCGTCGGAGGCCGTCGAGTGGATCGCCCCCGGCACCTCCCGCGAAAGGGATGTGCCGGGGGCACCTGTCCAGATGTCCCGTCAGACCTTCCAGCCGGCCCCGACCGCGAGAGCGAGGGCGACGAGCCAACCGAAGGCGTACAGGATCCGGCGCACGCGCACGGTGATCCTCCTTTCCATGACCGGCTCTACACCTTCCACTTCGCGCCCGCAGCCATCAGCAGTGAGGCCAACGTGGCACCGGAGAGCAGGATGCGACTGATCTTCGCCCGCATCGAACCACCTCCGAGCTGGAGTCTTTCCCATCGGACGGGTGGGGTACATCGGCCGGGGGGATGGAATGTCGGTCGGCTGGGGTGACGCCTATCCGTCCCCCGGAGCCTGCACCCGCGTAGGTCGAAAGGTGTAAACCCTAGTCATTCGACGTCGGTCCCGAGCGGTTGAATCGGTCCTGCGTGGGGGACAGGCCGTGCCTGGCCAGCGACAGCGCGGCATCGGCCGCCTGGTCCACCAGGACCACCACCACCTCTTGCTCCTTCCTCGAGAAGGGGCGGAGGACGAAGTCGAGGGGGTCCTGCCGCCCGGGGGGCCGTCCGATCCCCAGGCGCAACCGGTAGAAGTCGGGTGTCCGAAGGCCGGCGACCAGCGAGTCCAGGCCGTGGTGTCCGGCCGTGGAGCCCCCGAGCTTCACCCGCAGCGCCCCGAAGGCGAGGTCGAGGTCGTCGTGGGCCGCGATCACGTGGTCCGGTCGGATGTCGTGCTTCCTGGCCACCGAGGCGTACGCCGGCCCCGACTCGTTCATGAACGTTCGGGACTTCACCAGGAGCATGCGCTCGCCGTCGGCGGTGATCTCGGCGACGTCGGCGGGCACGAACCGGGCCTTTCGGAAGCGCTCCCCCGCACGGTTCGCCAGCTCGTCGACCACCATGGCACCGACGTTGTGCCGGGTCCCGGCGTAGCGCTCACCCGGATTGCCCAGGCCGGCGACGAGCCAGGTCATTGGGTGCAGATCGGGGCCGGATCGCTCGGCATGGCCGAGCTAGCCCTCGCCACCCTCCTCGGTGGGAGCCTCCTCGGCCGGAGCGGCCTCGCCCTCCCCTGCGGCGGCTTCCTCGCCCTCCTCCGCCACTGCCTCGACCTCCTCGACCACGCGGACCTGCGGGATCACCACGGAGACCACGCTCTCCTCGAGCGGGGTGAGGACGCTGACTCCTCGGGGCGGGACGAGGTCGGCGACTCGAAGGGAATCGCCCACCTGAAGCTTCGATACGTCGGCGTTGATCCCATCCGGCACGTCGCCCGGCAGGCATTCCACCTGCAACTCCCAGAGGTGATGCTCGATGACGCCGCCGGCCTTCACCCCGGGCGATTCGCCGACGACGTGGACCGGCACCGAGACCGTCACCGTCTCGTCGCGGCGGACGGCCAGGAAGTCGACGTGCAGGTACCGACCCCTGACGTGGTCGCGCTGGATCTCACGGGGAAGCGATAGGTGCTCGATACCGTCGACCTGGAGGTCGACCAACACGTTGGTGCCGGCACTGCCGTGGAGGATGTGGAACAGATCCTTGGCGTCCACCGACACGGCCATCGGCCCCACGCCGTGCCCGTACAGGACGGCCGGCACACGCCCCGCCGCGCGGAGCTTTCGCGCCGCCCCCTTGCCGCTCTCGTCTCGCTTCTCCGCCTTGAGCTTCAATTCCATGGGTCCTGTCGTCTCCTCGCCGGTCCGGCGCTTCGAGCCTCCCTCGGCCGCGAAATCGTACCAATGGCTCGATCACATCGACCCTCGGCGCTGGCCTCAGAGCTGGTTCTCGCCCCTGAAGATCTCCGACACCGAGGTGTCCTCGAACACCGCCCGCAGCGCGCTGGCGATGAGCGGAGCGATCGAAAGCACCCGCAGTTTGGCGAACTGCTTCTCCTCGGGGATCGGCACGGTATTCGTGAGCACCACGCCACTGATGGGAGCCTCCTCCAGCAACTGCACCGCCTTGCCCGATAGGACCCCGTGTGTAGCAGCGGCGTAGATGGGGCCGGCGCCCTGTTGGGCCAGGGCCTCGGCGCCCTTGGCCACCGTCCCTCCGGTATCGATCATGTCGTCAACCAAGATGCAGGGTCGTCCGTCGACCTCACCGACGACTGCCATCTCCTCGATCTTGTGAGCCTCCCGCCGGGACCGCCGCTTGTACAGGAACGCCAGGTCCGCATGGAGGTGCTCCCTGAGCCGTTCCGCCGTTCGGATCCGGCCGGCGTCGGGAGCCACGACCACCACGTCCTCGTCGTGCAGCCCGAGCTCGCCGGAGAGGAAGTCGGAGAGGATGGGGAGCGCCGTCAGGTGGTCGAACGGGAAGTCGAAGTACCCCTGCGTCTGGCCGCTGTGGAGGTCCACCGAGACCACCCGCTGGGCACCGGCGACCGTGACGAGGTCGGCCACGAGCTTCGCCGAGATCGGCTCCCGAGCCAACCCCTTCTTGTCCTGGCGCGAGTAGCCGTAATACGGGATCACGGCGGTGGTCCGTTTCGCCGACGCCCGCTTCATGGCGTCGAGCATGACCAGCTGCTCCATGATCGACTCGTTCACGGGCTCGGCGTGAGTCTGGATCACGAACACGTCGGTCCCCCGAACGCTCTCCTCGGACCGGAAGTAGATCTCGCCGGAGGCGAACCGGGAGATCTTGCACGGAGAGAGCTGGATGCCGAGATGGCCGGCGATCTCCGCGGCCAGAGCGGGGTGGGTGGTCCCCGAGAACAACATCATCTTCTTCTTGGTGACGATCTCCACGGCTCCCCCTTACCGCTTCCCCTTCGCCTTCGATCCCGCACTCCCGCCGGACCCGGCCTTCCCCCTGGCCGCTGCGTCGGCGTCCTTCCGTTTGCGGTAGCCCTTCACCACGCGCTGCTCGGAGCGCTCGACGGCGAGTGAGCCGCTGGGAACGTCCTTGGTGATCGTCGATCCCGCTCCCGTGACCGCGCCCTTCCCCACTCTGACCGGCGCCACCAGCATGGTATCCGACCCGATGCGCACGTCGTCGTCGATGACGGTCCGATGCTTGCGGTATCCGTCGTAGTTGACGGTCACGGTCCCCGCACCGATGTTCGTGCCCTTGCCGATCCTGGCGTCGCCCACGTACGACAGGTGTGGGACCTTCGATCCCGTGCCCACCTCCGATGCCTTGATCTCGACGAAGCTGCCGGCCTTGGCTCCCTCCTTCAGCACGGTCCCCGGACGGACGTGAGCGTAGGGGCCGACGATGGCCCGCCGGCCGATCCTCGACCCCCGCACCACGGAGAACTGAACGGCGGCCCCGTCATCGATACGCGAGTCGACGATCCGCGTGGCCGGCCCGATCTCGGCCCCCGTGCCGATCCGGCTCTCACCCTCGAGGAACGTCATGGGGTGCACGACCGTGTCCGGACCGATCCGGACATCCACGTCGATGAACGTCGTCTCGGGGTCGAGGATCGTGACCCCCTTCGCCATGTGCCGAGTGTTGATGCGTTCGCGCATGATCCGGTCCAGGGCGGCCATGGTCTCTCGAGAGTTCACCCCGGCCCAGCCCCCGAAGTCACCCTTCACCGCCGAGACGCGCTCGCCCTTGTCCATCAGGATCCCCAGCACATCCGGGAGGTAGTACTCGCGCTGGCGATTGTCCCTCCCTACGAGCGGGAAGGCCCGATACAGGTCATCCCTGCGAAACACGTAGACGAGCGTGGACATCTCGCGGACGGCACGCTGGACAGGCGTGAGGTCGGCCTCCTCCACGATGCCGATCAGCCGGGCGCCATCGCGGATGACCCGCCCGTATCCCGCGGGGCTGTCGACCTCGGTCGTCAGGATCGAAGCGGCCGCTTTCGTTCGACGGTGCACACCCAGGAGCCGTCTGACGTGGCGTCCCTCGACCAATGGGTCGTCGCCCGCCATCACCAGGACCTCGGCCACCCGGCCAACGGCCGCCTCGGCCGATCCCACCGCGTGGCCGGTCCCCAGCGGTTGGGCCTGGCGGACGAAGACCGGCTCGGGGTCGAGGCCCCAGGATCGCACGCTTTCCTCGACCCGCTCGGCTCCCTGCCCAACCACCACCACCAACCGAACCGGCCGGGCAGCCATCGCCGCGCGTGCGACGTGCCATAAGGCAGGCCGCCCTCGCACCGGCTGTAGGACCTTGGGGAGGTTGGACTTCAGTCGCTTGCCCCTGCCCGCGGCGAGCAGGACGGCGGCAAGGGAGGAAGCGTTCTTCTCGGGCACGGACATCCTTCGTCGTTCGAGGGCGAACCCTTTGTACCGGGGCCCGCACGCTCTGGCAAGGCCGCCCCTTCGGGGGAAGTTCCGGGGGGAGGAGTCGAACCTCCATCGAGGGCTCCAAAGGCCCGCGTCTTGCCGTTAGACCACCCCGGACCGCATCCCGATTATCGCCGACCGAGCAAGGCGAAGCCGCCACCCGTTCAGACGACGCTCAGGGCGGGCCGGCGATCACCTGGGCGGAGGCCCACTGCTTGGCCAGCGAGCGCGCGTGGGCCTCGTCGCGGGCCAGCCCCACAACCGACGATCCGCTCCCACTCATCACGGCACCCAGCGCTCCAGCTTGAAGCAGCGCGGCCTTGGCCTCGGCCAGATCGGGGTGCCGTGCGAACACCGGTCGCTCCAAGTCGTTGAACAGCAACGGCCCCAACGTTTCGGGGTCGCCTTTCGTCGCAGCCACGATGAGCGGAGCTGGGTCGGCCCCCGACGAAGCCCGGTCCTCGTCCCACCAGCGGTACGCGTCGGGCGAGCGGACGCCGAAGTCGAATGAGCGCAGGACCCACCACAGCCGGTCCACGGTGGCGGGATCGATCACGTCACCTCGCCCGTGCACCAGCACCGAGTCACCGGCAAGCATGGCCGGGACGTCGGACCCCACCCGTGCGGCGATGTCGGCGAGGGTTTCCATGTCCAGGCCGCATCCCCACAGCTCGTTCAACGCTCCGAGGGTGGCCGCGGCGTCGGAACTCCCTCCGCCGAGCCCGGCGGCCATGGGGATCCGCTTCTCGATCTCGACCTCCGCTCCACCCGCGTGCTCGCACTCCTCGGCCAGGGCGAGCGCGGCGACCAGGGCGAGGTTCAGTCCGCCACCCGGGATCGTGCGCGGGAGTTCGTCCACGCCCTTCATGGTCACGCGCAGCTCGTCGGCGGGCCTGGCCGTGATCCGGTCCGCCAACGAGACGGGCACCACGAGGCTCTCGATGTCGTGGTAGCCATCCGCTCGAGCTCGAAGGACGCGGAGGAACACGTTGATCTTCGCGTTGGCCTCGCGCCGGACGGAGGACCGCCGGGTCATCGCAGGACTCCGTCCCGCTGCAGGACTTCCGCGATCCGGGCGAACTCCGCGAGGCCCAGCCGTTCGGCCCGGATGCCGGGCTCCACGCCACTTTGGGAAAGGACCCGCGCCGCCGATGGTGCGTCGAGGCCCAGGCGCTTGAGGGCGTTGTCCATCGTCTTCCGCCGCTCCGCGAACCCCTCGTCGATCACCCGGAACAGCGCGGCCCGGTCGGCCTCGACCGGCGCGCGGCGGGGGGTGAGTCGCACCGTGACCGACTCGACCTTGGGCCGTGGCCAGAAGACGTCGGCAGGGATCCGCCGAACGAGCTCGGCGCGCGCCCGATACGCCACCCGGACGCTGACGGCGCCGTAGGCATCCTCTCCCGGTTGCGCCGTCAGGCGTTCGCCCACCTCGCGCTGGACCGTCACCAGGTACTCGGTGATCCGCGGCCCGCGGTCCAGCATTGCCAGCAGCAGTGGTACCGCGACGTTGTACGGAAGGTTCGACACCATCGTCCACTCGCCGGCAGGGAGCTCGGCGTCCCAGTCCATCTTCAATGCATCGCGTACCTCCAGTCGAACCAGGGGGTAGGGCGCCAGCACCTCCCGTAAGGCCGGAACGAGCGCGCGGTCGCGCTCAACAGCCAGCACGTGGGCCCCCGTCCCCGCAAGGACCACGGTGAGCGAGCCGAGGCCCGGACCGACTTCCACCACCCGATCGCCCCGCCCGATCCCGGCGTCGGCCACGATGGCCCGGGCGAGATTGGGGTCGGCCAGGAAGCTCTGCCCCAGGGCCTTGGAGGGATGGATCCCATGGCGGGCGGCGAGGTCCTTCAGGGTCGTGCGACCAAGCCCGGAGCTACCAGGTGAGGCGGACGTCCATGACCCCTTGACTGAGCGGCGCGAGGGCCGCGAAGGCCTCGTCGGAGAGGTCGATGATCCGTCCGCCGAAGGGTCCACGATCGTTGATTACCACCTCGATGCTCGTGCCGGTAGCGACATAGGTCACTGTCACCACCGTCCCGAAGGGAAGCCATGGGTGGGCGGCGGTGAAGCCGGAGCCGGGCGCGAAACCGTACCAGGAGGCCTCCCCCGTCTCCGAGCCGTGAACCACCGGTTCGGCCCGCCCGACCACGCGGAGCGTGGGGACGGCCGTCTGAAGCACCTTGCGCGTAAGGACGGTTCTTCTCGCCACTCGCCCGTCCACCATCGTGACCCGGTAGGTCACGAGCAGCCTTCCGGTCGACCCGGACTGTGTGATCTTCTCCGTTCCGGGAGTCAGCGTGGCCGAGTACGAGGTGAGGGTATGGAACGGGATGGGAACGACGACGTGTCGCGTCCGAAGATCGATGTCGACGAACCGAACGGAGGCCCCGTCGAGGAGGGGGGTCCTGGGTGGCGGAAGGACGCGATCGCTCCCGTCGGGCTCGATCCCCATGGCCGAGAGGAGCTCCCGAACGGTGGCCGCATTCGTGAGTACGTCGTGAGCCTTGCCTTTCACGACGACCCGAGCGTCCACGATCCGGGTCGGCCCGACCGGTTCTCCCGCGGAGAACCAATTCTCGGTGTGCTGGATAGCCAGCTTCGCCGACGGTCCAGTCACCCCATCCACCACCCAGACCCCCACACCGGAGGCGGCCTGCATGAGGCCGCTGGTGTCCACCACCACGGTCATGCCGTCGGCGAGGGGGGTCGCCACCGGCGGGGCCACGTAGCCCTGAATGTCCACGACGATGCCCCGTGCGTCGAGGAGCTGTTCCACGTTCGAGCTCAGCGTGCGAACGGCCTGGGGGTGACCGTTCACGACGAGGGTCACGTTCTTCTCGAGAGCCAGATAGAGGGAGCCGACGGCGAGGATCGCCACGACGAACGCGACGTTCCCCGTAGCCCTGCGGATCCGCAATCGGCGGACCCGAGTCGGCCGGACCAGCATCCTTCCCCCCAACAGCAAGAAGGCTTCGGGGGGAGCGCCGGCGACCAGCCGGGCCGAAGCCTCCATGAGCACTGGCGGCACCGTATCAACCCTCAACCCTCACTGCAAACTTGAAAGCAAACGTGTGTTCGAGGCCCTCAGAGCGCCTGAACCGTTTATCCAAGCCGGTGGAAAACCGCGCGCGCGTTCGCAGACGTCGCGTCGCGAACCGTTTCGAAGGTGGTTCCGCGAACATCGGCGATCGCTCGGATCACCTCGACGACGTTCGCCGGCGAGTTCTCGCGGCCCCGAACGGACTGCGGGGCGAGGAACGGGCTGTCGGTCTCGACCAGAAGTTGATCGAGCGGGGTAGCGGCGGCCGACTCCCGAAGGTGTTGGTTCTTCGGATACGTGAGGTTGCCGGCGAAAGACAGGAACCACCCGCGGGCCGCGCACTCCGTGGCGATCGACGCATCTCCGCTGAAGCAGTGGAGGACCACTCGTTCCGCCGATCCGTCGTCCAGGAGCCGGAGGCCGGCCGGCCATGCATCCCGAATGTGAACAACGACGGGAAGCCCGGTCTCAACGCTCAACGAGATGTGGAGAACGAAGGCTCGCTCCTGGTCCTCTCTCGGGGATCGCATCCGATAGAAGTCGAGCCCGCATTCCCCGACTGCGACAACCCGGGGCATGGCCACCATCTCCTTGATCTGCTCCCATCCCTCGTCGTCCAACTCCGAAGCCGTGTGGGGGTGCATCCCCGCCGTGGCCAACACCTCGGGAAAGGACTGGGCGAGCTCGATCGAACGCTGGCTCGTCTGGGGGTCGATGCCGGCGCAGACCAGACTCTCAACGCCTGCCCGCCGCGCAGCCGCAATCACCTCGGCGGGGTCCTCCTGGATCAGGAACAGATGACAATGGGTGTCAACGGCGACGTCCTGCGGGGACGACTCAGGATGGGTGGAGGCCATGGATGGCCAACGATACCGGCTCTCGACCTCCGCTCGATAGGCGACCCGGCAGGCAGCGAACCGTGCCTGCCGAGTGTCCACCCGGAGTCGAGGGAAGGAGTCTCACGTGAAACGCGCCGGCGCGAACCCTCACCTAGGAGTCGAGGCGCGGGAACAGCGATTCGCCCTTGGTGGTCCTCGTGCCGGGAGGGAGGCGGCCCCACTCCGCGGCGTGGGGAATCCGTTGAGCCGCGAGCGGTTCGGAAATCCCCAATTGTTTCCACAGCCTGCCGGCCGCGCCTGGCATGATCGGTGACAGAAGCACCGCCAGGATCCGAAGGATCTCGGCCGCCGCGTACAACACTCCCGCCAGTTCATCTCGGCTCGCCGGATCCTTGGCCAAGCGCCACGGCGCTCGCTCCACCAGGTACAGGTTGGCCCGGCCCACGAGCTCCCACACCGCGGCCACTGCAGGGGTCAAGGCAACGTCGAGCATGAGGCTGTCGTACCGTCCGGCGACGTCCTTGACCAAGGCGGGGATGTCGCCCTCCATCCCAGTGACGGGGATCTCCGGGACCAGGCCGTCGTAGTAGGACCCCAGCATCGCCAGGACCCGGCTGGCCAGATTCCCCAGGCCGTTCGCCAGGTCGGCGTGGTAGCGGTCGTTCATGGATTCCAGGGAGAAGCTCCCGTCCTGACCGAACTGGATCTCCCGGATGAAGTAGTACCGGTACGCGTCGTCCCCGAACCGATCCACGAGCTCGAAGGGGTGGATACCCGTGGCGTTGGTCTTCGACATCTTCTGGCCTCCGACCGTCAGGAACCCGTGGGCCCAGACCTGTTCGGGGGGCTCGATGCCCGCGGCCATCAGCATGGCCGGCCAGTAGATCGCGTGCTGGCGAAGGATGTCCTTCCCGATCATGTGGATGTTCGCCGGCCACACATGGGCGAACCGCTCTGGGTCCGAGGCGTACCCCGCGGCCGTGATGTAGTTGGTCAGAGCGTCGAACCAGACGTAGGTCACGTGCGCCGGGTCCCAGGGGAGTGGGATGCCCCACCGGAACGACGTCCGGCTGATGGAGAAGTCCTGGAGTCCGCCGCGGATCACCGACAGGACCTCGTTCCGCCTGACCTCCGGCTGCACCGCCTTGGGATGCGTCTCATAGTGCCGCAGGAGCCGGTCCGCATACGCCGAAAGACGGAAGAAGTAGTTCTCCTCCCGCATGGCCTCGACCGGGATGCCGTGGATCGGGCACCTGCCGTCGACGAGCTCGTCCTCGGTGTAGTACAGCTCGCACGACACGCAATACAGGCCCTCATAGGCGCCGAGGTAGATGTCGTCTCTGCCGTTGTCGAACACGATTTGGAGGAGCTCCTTCACCGCCTTCTCGTGCCGGGGCTCGGTGGTCCGGATGTAGTCGTCGTAGGCGATGTCCAGTCGGGCCCACACCTCACGCCATCGTGGCTCCATCGAGTCCACCCATTCCTTTGGGCTCATCCCGGCGGCCTCCGCCGCCCGCTGGAGTTTCAGCCCATGCTCGTCGGTGCCGGTGAGGTGGAAGACCACGTCCCCGCGAAGCCGGTGGTACCGGGCGATGAAGTCGGTGGCGAGCGCGTTGTAGGCGTGGCCGATGTGCGGAACGTCGTTCGGATAGTAGATCGGGGTGGTGATGTAGAAGACGTTCCGGCCCATGGTCGGGCCATTCTAGGGGTCAGGTGATGGAGGAGGTCCCCTCGGAGCGGTCTGCCTCCAGCAGCGACTCGTAGATGGCGTTGGCGGAGGCTCCCCGCTTCCGGGCCACCTCCGAGGCGGCGTCGCGTTTGCGCATCCCGGCCCGAACGAGAGCCCGGGCCTCCCCGACCAATTCCTGCTGGTCCACGACTTCCGGACGCCGACTCCCCTCGAGCACCACGACGAGCTCGCCCTTCAGCCCGGGGTCCGGCAGACGAGCCAGGACATCCGAGGTCCGACCCCGGATGACCTCCTCGTGCAGCTTGGTCAGCTCCCGCGCGATGGCCACCTGTCGGTTCCCCAGGTCGGCCAGGACCTCGCGCAGCAGGGTGGCCAATCGATGGGGCGACTCGAACAGGACGGCGGTCCGCGGGTCGTGGGCCAGGCTCCGCAGGCGCGTGCGCCGATCGCCGGCCCGACGAGGAAGGAATCCCTCGAATACGAATCGGTCGGTGGGCAGCCCCGAGACCACCAGGGCCGACAGGACCGCCGACGGGCCCGGGACCACGCGCACCTCGATCCCCGCGTCCACCGACGCCCGCACCAGCTGGTAGCCGGGATCGGAGAGGATCGGCATGCCCGCATCGGAGACCACCGCCACGTCGTGGTCGGATCGCAGCTCATTCAGCAGCTCCTCGGTCCGCCAGTCCTCGTTCCCCTGGAACAGCGAGACCATCCTGGCCTCGATGCCGAAATGGGCCAGGAGCCGGCCCGTGCGCCGCGTGTCCTCGGCGGCGACCACGTCGACCGTGCCGAGCGTCTCGCGCGCCCGGTCGGTCATGTCCCCGAAGTTCCCGATCGGCGTGCCGACCAGATACAGGATCCCGCTCACGGATCGATGTTGCCACGGTTCGCCGCCGACCGAGCACGGCCGGAGGTCCTGGGAGCCCGCGACGCGGGGTACAGTTGGCGGCCCATGCCCTCGGCGGCGCACAAGGATTACTCGGGAACCCCCTTGCCCCGGAAGCTCGGCATCCGGGACGGCTCGAGGGTCCTGCTGGTCTCCCCTCCTCCCGGCTTCACCCTGTATCCGTTGCCTCCGGGCGCCAACGTGCTCCGACGGCCCCGCGGAGCCCTCGACGTCGTTGTGCTGTTCGCGACGAGACGACGTGAGCTCGAGCGGAGGTTGACCGCCCTGGCCCGCTCGCTGGACCCGGCCGGGAGGCTCTGGGTGGCCTGGCCGAAGAGGGCGGCGAAGGTCGAGACCGACCTCACGTTCCATGCCGTGCAGGAGGCCGGGCTCTCGGCCGGGCTCGTCGACAACAAGTCGGCCTCGCTCGACCGCGTGTTCCAGGGGGTCCAGTTCGTGTACCGACTGCGGGACCGGCCGGGTGGCCGGCGCTGACCCTTCGCGACGACAGGGCCTCTCGTACCATCACCCCGTGCAGACCCCCGCCACCATGATCGAGCCCCCGGCTCCCCCGCCGGCCCGGCTCGGTCTGGAGGCCGTTCGCCGCTTCATCAACAGGCCGGTCGTGGCCGTGGTGGCGGTTGGCCTCATCGCCGGGATCCTCCGGTTCGCCAACCTGGGTACGCCGCCGACCCGGGTATTCGACGAGATCTACTACTCCAAGTCGGCCTGCATCTACCTCGGCTACTCCAACGCGCGCTGCGACACCACCAGCAGCGACGAGCGGTTCTGGAGGTCGGACAAGAACGACACCGGGGCATGGGTCCATCCCCCTCTCGGGAAGTGGGCCATCGCCCTCGGCGAGCTCGCCTTCGGCACCGATGCTTTCGGATGGCGAGTGTCGTCTGCCGCATTCGGCACGGCCACCGTCATCGTGCTGGCGCTGATGGTGCAGCTGCTGTTCGGGAGCCCCCTGTGGACCTTCACCGGGGGGCTTCTCCTGGCGACGGAGAACCTCAGCTTCGTCCAGTCGCGGATGGCGATGCTCGACGTCTTCGTGGCGTTCTGGATCGCGCTCGGATTCCTGTTCCTCCTGCTGGACCGGCGATGGATCGAGCGGCGCGGACCCCGGAAGTCCCAGCCGGCGCGCGAGGGGTCCGAGTCCCATGGGTCAGACCTTTCCGGGGCACCGAAGTCCGGCGTCCGCGTGCCCTCCCCGTTGTTTCGGCCATGGCGGGTCGCTTCGGGCATCGCGCTCGGTGCCGCCGTCGCCACGAAGTGGTCGGGGGTTACCGGCATCCTCGGCGCCATCGCCCTCTCGGTTGCGTGGGAAGTGACGCGGCGCAAACGAGCCGGCGTGAGCCGACCAGTCTGGCGAACGATCCAATGGGAATCGTTCCCAATCGCCCTGTTGTTCCTGGTGGTGCCGGCGGTGGTGTACGTGGGGTCGTATCTCGGGTGGTTCCTTCATTTCGGGTTCCACGTCAGAGATTGGCTCCGCCTCCAGGGAGCGATGACGAACTACCACGAGCATCTGCAATCGATCGATCCCGAGACGCACAAGCCCATACATCCGTACCTCGCGCAGGGCTGGAAGTGGATCCTCCTGTGGCGTCCGATCCTGTACTACGCGCGGTACGCCGACGACATACGTCGCGTGATCTATGCGAACGGCAACCCCGCCATCTTCTGGGGGAGCCTCGTGGCGATCCCTTACGTCGCCTACGCCTGGTGGCTGAGGCGGGACTGGGTTGCCGGTTTCGTCGTCATGACGGTCGCTGCCCTCTACCTGCCTTGGTTCCTGGTGACACGGCCGCAGTTCTTCTTCTACGCCACACCGATCGTTCCGTTCTTCGTCCTCGCGTGCGTCTATGCCCTGCGGGACCTGTCGGAGGCCCACATCGCCGGCTCTCGCTCGCGTCCGTGGCTCCCGCTCGCCGCCGGGTTCGTCGTGGTCTCGGTGGGCCTGTTCCTATGGTTCTGGCCCGTGCTCACCGCTCACCCGCTCTCCGGGTACGCCTTCTCGCTGCGGGCATGGTTCCCCAGCTGGACGTGAGGTGACTACCGGTCAGACCATCGCTCGCGGGCCCGCCGGGACGCCGGGCTAGGATTCGCGCCGATGCCCGCGACGTCGACGCATACGTTCATCACGATGGCCGACGGCATGCGGCTGGCTGCGACGCTCTACCTGCCCGACGGCGAGGGCCCGTGGCCCGCCATCCTCGAAGCACTGCCGTATCGCAAGGACGACCTCACCGCGTCGTATCGGACGGAGTACGTGCGCCTCTCCGAGGCCGGGTACGTCGTGTGCCGGGTGGACGTGCGAGGGACCGGGACGTCCGAAGGCGTTGCCGAAGACGAGTACCCGGAGATCGAGCAGCGGGACATGAACGAGGTCATCGCCTGGCTGGCCTCGCAGGACTGGTGCACCGGCAACGTCGGGATGTACGGGACCTCCTATTCGGGATTCAACTCGATCCAGGTGGCCATGACCCGGCCGCCGGCGCTGAAGGCCATCATCCCCATCTACGCCACCGATGACCGGTACGCCGACGACGTTCATTACTTCGGTGGTGCGCTGAAGGCCCTCGACCTGGTGGATTACCCCACCTACATGACCGGACTGAACGCTCTCCCGCCGGTGCCTTCGCTGTACGGCGATGGGTGGCGCGCGGCATGGGAGCAGCGGGTGCACGACAACGAGCCATGGGTCATCCGCTGGCTGGAGGAGCAGACGTTCGGGCCGTACTGGCAGCACGGTTCGCTCCGCCCTGACTATGAAGCCATCCAGGCCGCGACGATGATCGTCGCCGGCTGGGCCGACGGATACACGAACAACTCGCTTCGCACGATGGCCGCGCTGACGTGCCCCAGACGGCTGATCCTGGGGCCATGGGCTCACGCGTCGACCGAGACCTCGCTCCCGGGGCCGAACGTGGACCTGACGCCGGAGATGCTCCGTTGGTGGGACCGGTGGCTGAAGGGCATCGACAACGGCATCGATCGCGAGCCGGCGATCGTTCTCTTCGCGCGTCGCTCCACCAAGCCTCAGCCCGATCTGACGCAGGTCCGGGGGGAGTGGCGCTACGAGCCGGGGTGGCCGCTCGATCGAGGCACGGAGGTCCCCATGCCGTTCGGGAACGCGATCGCCGTGGGCCGGTCCTCCTCCGACCCCGACGAGCTCGAGGTCCGGGGCGACGTGGGATGGACGGCCTGGATCTCGTGCGCCGGGCACCTGCCGTTCGGGCAGCCTCAGGACCAGCGACCCGACGAAGCGTGGTCCGCCGTGTACGAATGGCCTCCGCTGCTCGAGGAGCTCGAGATCCTCGGCCATCCCCGCGTGGAGGTGACGGTGACCTCGTCCGCGCCTGTCGCCTTCCTCTCGGCGAAGCTGTGCGACGTGTTCCCAGACGGGACTTCGGCACTGGTGACGCGAGGCCTCTTGAACCTGGCGCATCGGGAGTCGCGAGAGCAGCCCTCTCCGCTCGAACCCGGGACGCCGTACCGGGCAGAGGTGGAGCTCGAGGTCACCTCCTGGATCTTCGAGCCGGGGCACAGGATCCGGCTCGACCTGGCCGGGTCGGACTGGCCCAACGCCTGGCCGCCGCCCGCGGCGGCCACGCTCAGCTTCGAACGCGGTGGCTCGGCGCTGATCATGCCCGCGGTGGGCGGTCCCTCACCGATCGGCGAGCGTCCCGTCGTCACGACGGCCAGTAACCGGCAGGAACGATACGAATCGTCCAAGGGCAACGCGGTGGAGACCGTCGTGTGGCGGATCGAGCACGGCGTGCTGGACCGGGAGACCCGGGCCGTCGCCGAGAGCTCCGGGACGACTGAGGCGGACGGCGAGCGACCAGGGTTCCACGAGCTCTACGGGGGGACCGTTGCCGTCTCGACACGGGACCCCGCGGTCGCGAGCGCCGACTCGCGCGCCTCGTTGACCATCGAGTGGCCGGAGGCAACGGTCACCTCACAGGTCCACCAGGTGGTTCGAAGCGACGCCGAGATGTATCACCTGACGATCGATCTCGACGTCTCGGAGAACGGGACCCTCCGATGGTCCAGGCGGTGGGAGCGACGCATCCCCCGCCGCCTTCAGTAGGACCAAACGCGCGGCCCACGCTCCGCCACGGTTCCGACGAGACCATCGCGATCACGTTCCACCGGATCGGCTATGGCTTCGCCCTCTCGGCGGGGCGCGTGTTCATCCGGAACCCGATCGAACATCGAGTTCCGCGACGCGGTCCCTCCACGCTGTGGAACGGCCGGCCGTCCCTGTGTCCGGCGAGCCCGGGGGCGCGCATCAGGGTGAGGCTGCCCGGTCCGGCGTCCCATCGCTCGATGACCTCGCCCGCCCGGTCGCGGCACACGCTGAACGGCGCGGTGCCGTTGACCGTGACCACGACCACCAGCCGCCGGTACCACTTCCCGTCAAGGTGGGGAGTGATGCCGATGGACCCGGGCCCGTACCGGGCGACGCCGGCCTCGTTCGGCCACCACGTCGCCATGCCCGCGATCGCGCGCCCATTCCTCCGCAGCAGCCCGGCCAGCTCGTCGCGGAGCTCCGCAAGACGCGGGAACTCCTCCATCGGTTCGAGGACGTCGTACCCCTCGATCTCCTGGCGGACCTGCCCGAACGATCCCTCGAACCGCTGGAACGGACCGCGTTCGAGCTCTCGGCGCAGCGAGCGAAGGAAGGAACCCTCGACGCCGTGCGACACGTGCGCGTACCCCTGCGCCGCAGTCGCTCTCAGAGGGCGGCGGAGATCGAGTCCCCTCGCGAGCATCACGGCTACGACCCCGGGAGATGGGTGCGGAACAGGATGTAACCGACCCCGGCACCGACATCGAGCAGGAAGTGAGCCACGACGAGCGGCCAGGTCCGACGGGTGCGGGTGAAGAACAAGCCGAAGAACAATCCGAGCGCCAGGTTGCCGGCGAACCCGCCCCATCCCTGATACAAGTGGTAGGCCCCCCGAAGGAGGGCCGATGCGCCGACCGCGGCCGGCTCGGACAGGCGCAGCTGCTGGAGCCGGGTGATGAGGTACCCGACGACGATCACCTCCTCGAGCAGCGCCGACTGAGCGGCGTTGAGGAGGAGGACGGGGATCGTCCACCAATGGCCGAGAGGCGGCACCGGCACGACGAACCGATTCACTCCGAACGCCACGGACACCAGGTAGATCCCGATCCCGGCCGCGCCCACGATGACCGAGAGCACCACGCCCGAGGTGAGGTCTCGGCCCGGCCGATTCAATGCCAGGCCGATCTGGCCCACGCCTTGCCCGCTGCTGCGAAGCAAGAACACGACGAGCCAGACGGGGGCCAGTCCGAACGCGAAGTTCGCGAACTGGGTCGCCAAGCCGACCTGAGGCACGACGTAGACCGTGGCGCCCTTCAGCGGCGCGGACGTCAGGCTGATGATCGCGTACACCGCGCTGGCGAGGAGCGAGAGGGACAGGACGAGGATGCACTCCTCGACCAGATTTGCGGGCGAGACTGCCTCCGAGCGCGGCGGCGGCCGCCGGAAGCGCTTCGCGCGGCGGGTCGGGGCGGCCACGGCCCAAGCCTACGACGCTCCGCGCGATGACGAACGATACTGAGGGATGCCGAGCAGCGCCCGGGGTCCGCGCCGGGTCGGCGATCGCGGGGGGCGGTGTGCACGAGGGCTGGCCGGGCGACGACTTCGATGACCTTGCGCGTCCGAGCGGAGTGGGCCCGGGACCCGAGGCGGCGGCCGCTCTGGCCTCCGACATCACCGCGGCCCTGGGGGAACCAGCCGATCGGCTGAAGGTGCGCCCCGACCAGGGCGAGATGGCCTGGCTCGTCCGGGACGGTCGCCGCATCTCCTGGTTCAACCTGGCTGCTGCGGAGCGGACCGGTGGGTCTCGCCGTCCCCGGCTCGTCCGGGCGTTCGCCGGGATGATCCGACAGTACGATGCGCTGCGTCCCACGATCGAGGGGCTGGTGGTGGGTCGTCGATATCGATTGCACTACAAGAACGACGAGCTCCGACGGATCTTCCGCGTGAAGGCGGTGCTCCGGGCGGTTTCGGCGTTCCATCACGCCGAAGGGGTCGCCGGCGCGGGATGGACCCTCACGCTCGAGACGAAGCCCGCCTTCTACCGGCCGGTCACCTTCGACGTCGACACCTCGACGCTGGTGGACATCACCCCGATGTGAGGCCGTCGAGCGTCACGTCGACCAGGATCAGCTCCGTGGGCGCATCAGCCTCGATCGCGATCTGGGGCTCGCCGGCGATCTTCGCTGCGTCGCCGGTCCCGAGCTTCTCGTCGTTCAGCCGAACCGATCCATCGATCACGTAGAGGTATCCCCCGTGCCCCGGGGCGAACGTCTGGCTCACCTTGGTGCCCGGCTCCAGTTGTGACACAAAGACCGCCGCGTCCTGGTGCACTAGGACGGCATCGCCGTGATCGCCGGAGATCACCTTGAGGAGGCGACCCTTCCGATCCTCCTCGGTGAAGAACTTCTGCTCCACACCGGGCGGGAGCCCGCGTTCGGCGGGCATGATCCACATCTGGATGAATCGCAGAGGCTCGGCGTCCGATCCGTTCTGCTCCGAGTGCCACGCGCCCGATCCCAGGGTCATCCGCTGCACGGATCCAGCAGGCAGCATCCCCGGAGGTCCGCCAACGTCGTCCTGATGCCGGAACGTCCCCTCGACGACATAGGTGAGTCCCTCGATGTCGCGATGGGGGTGCAAGGGCCAGACGGCGCCGGGGATCAGCCGGTCGTCGTTGAACACGCGAAGCGTGCCGAAGCCCATGTTGGCCGGGTCCTGGTACTCATCGAACGAGAAGTGCCACCGGGCGTGGAACCAGCCACCCGACTTCTCGTAGATCTCCGGGTCGCGACGAACCTCGATCATGGCGAACCCCCTCGAAGGACGATGCCACGACAACGAACGACCGTGGACCAGTGAACGCTACCAGCCGCCCGTGCAAGCGCCAGCAGTCGCCGCGTTCACCCTTCCGAAGCTGACCACGCCGCCGGTCACCGCGGCGCACAGATATGCGGAGCCGGTGGAGGTCACAAGGACAACGCTCGTCGGGGTAACGCCGCGGATGCTCACCGCACTCGCGGTTGGGTCTCCGCTCGTGTATCGGATGGACGGGTCGAACAGCGAGGCCTGCTCAGGGTCGAACCCCGTCAACGTGGCGTTCTCGGCGAGATAGGCGCTCGCTCCCCGCGCGGCCGTCTGGAGCCTGGCCTGCGCGCGGAGATCCCTGGCTTTCTCCCACTGCGCAATCGCCTCCCGATCGTGATTCGCTTCCTCTTGGCCGGAAAGAGCGAACGGCACGACGACGAGGGCTCCCGCAACCAAAGCCACGATCATCAGGAACCAGGAGCTGGTCGCGCCGAGGTCCTCCCGAGCCTGCATGATCCCGCAGCCGGGGGTCGATCCGGCCTCCCCGGGTCCATCGGCACCGGGGCCTGGGCGCTGAAGTGGCTGGTCGGACGGCTAGAGTTGGAGGACGGGGCAGGTGAGGGTGCGCGTGACGCCCTCGACCGCCTGGATCGGCATCACGATGGACTTGGCCAGTTCGTCAAGGTCGACCGCCTCTCCTCGGGCGATCACGTCGTACGGGCCGGTCACGCCATCGACGGTCGAGATGCCCTTGATCTGGCCGATCTCCCTGGTGACGTTGCTGGCCTTGCCGACCTCCGTCTGGATCAGGATGTAGGCGCTGACCACGGGAACCCCCTCGTGCGGAACGTCCGGGCCATCGTATGCGAAGGATCGGTGCTCGCGCGAACTGCCCGGCATGGCGCTGGAGGGCGTGTTCGACCCCGCCACGGGCGATGCGCTCCGCTAACCGAGCGTTCGGACCTCCGCCCGTTTCGAGAGCTCGACGGCCCAGGTTTGGTCCAGCCGCCCGGCCCCGGGCATGTCGGCGTTCGCCGCCGCTGCCCCCAAGGCCATCGCCAGCGCGTCGGCCCACGTGGCGCGGCGGTCGAGCGCCGTGACCAACCCGCCAAGGAACGCGTCGCCGCTTCCCACCGGGTAGGGACCGCGCTCGTACAGCCGAGCCCCGAGCACCGCGCCGCCCGAGGTCACGACGACGGCTCCCTCCGCTCCGCGGGTCACGATGGCCGCCCGTCCGTCGCCGTCCATGCGCCATCGGAGTTCCTCGGCCGCTGCCTTCGCGTCCTCCAGCGTGTCGACCTTCGTACCGAGGAGCGTTCCCGCCTCCTCCGCGTTCACCTTGACGACCTGCGGCCCGGTCGACACCCCGAGGAGCAGGGCCTCGTCCCGGGCATCGAGGGCCACCGGCACCCCTGCCGTGCGTGCCAGGCGGATCAGGCGGGCATAGCCGTCGTCGGGGGCGCCGACCGGCAGGTTTCCCGAAAGAGTCATCCAGGCCGATGCGGGTAGGAGGTCCCGGACGATCCCCTCCAGGTGCTCCCAGCCCGCGGCGCCGATCTCCCATCCACGCTCGTAGAACTCGGTCAGGCCCCGGCCGGTCAGGTCGGCGACGGAGAGCGAGGCCCGGGTCTCGCCCTCCACCCAGGCGAAGCGGGATGGAACCCCTTCCGCCGCAAGGGCCTCTTCGATCCACCGTCCCGCGTGCCCGGCAAGAACTCCGGTCGCGGTCACGTCCGCCCCCAACGCGTGCGCGGAGCGGGCCACGTTCAACCCCTTGCCCCCGGGAACCTGGACGAACTCGGTTGGACGGTGGATGGCGCCAACCTCGACCCGGTCGACTTCGAACAGCTTGTCCACGGATGGGCTTGCGGCGACGCAAAGGATCACGCCACCGACTCCAAGGCGGCCACCGCCTCGTCCATCGTCGGCTGGGCGGCTGTCCCGCCGGCCGCTCGCGTCGAGAGTGAGCCGCACGCCACCGCGAGCTGGAGAGACCGAGACAGTGGAAGGCCGGCCAGCCATCCGGCCAGGAACCCGGCGTCGAAGCTGTCACCTGCGCCGGTCGTATCGACGACGTCGGCGGGGATGGATTCGGAGCGGACCACCTCTTCACCCCACAGAGCCAGGCCCCCGCCCTGCCCGAACTTCACCGCCACGATCGAGCCCCGCTCGGCCAGCGTGAGCGCTGCGACGTCGATGTCGTCCACGCCGGTGATGGATCGGGCCTCCACCGAGTTGGGAAGGAAGCAATCGGTCTGTGACAGGAGTGACAGCAGGCCCCCGTCCCATTCGTCCGCCGGATCCCAATTGGGGTCGATCGAGGTGCTGACCCCGGCCTCGTGGGCCTCGCGGAACAGCGCGGGAAGGTCGGGGGCCAGGCCCGCCTGCAGGAAATAGGACGACACGTGGATGTGGCGGGCGCTTCGACGGAGCGCGTGATCGATGACCCCCTTCCGGCGGTGGGCCATCGCTCCCATCGCGCTGAGCGTGGCCCGGTCCTCGCCCTTCGATAGCACCACCGATAGGCCGGTCGGCCGACTCGGATCCACCACGAGGCCCTGTGTGTCCACATCGCGCTCCGCCAGCGCGTCCAGCATGAACCGGCCGAACACGTCCTCCCCGACCACGCCGGAGAAGGCAACGCGCAGGCCGAGGCGCGCGGCTCCGCACGCGGCGATCGCCCCGGAGCCCCCGATCACCAGATCGGCTCGATCGATGAGCTTCTCGGCCTGGCCGAACTCAGGTACGACGTCGCCCCGGACGATCAGGTCGGGATTGGCGTCGCCGAGGACGAGGAGGTCGAAGTCGGCCATGGGATCGCCGACACACTAGCCGACGATCAGGTCCGTGCCTCTCGCTCCCTCCGCCGCTCGGAGAGGTGATCGGCCACCCCGATGCTCGTGAACGGAAGCACCGGGGCGAGAAGCAGCGCGATGACGGTGGCGGAGCGGACGAGGATGAACACGTACGCGGAGACCACCAGGACGGCGACGGCCCGGGCTTTCCAATTGTGAGTGACGTCGGCGCGCATCGCAACGATCCCTCCCGCTCCCACCCCGGCGACGAAGCCCGTGACCGCGTCGCCCGCCAGGGCCGAGACGGGGGCACCGACGAGGATCGTGAGGAGCAGGGCCATTGCCGTGGCCCCAGAGGCCCGCGGATGCTCCGAGAGGAAGGCGAGCGCGAGGAAGACGAACGGCAGGAGGACCAGACCGAAGGCGATGTACGGCGCGGCGAACGGCGCGCTTTCCTCGTGCGAGCCCTCCGCGACGAGGCCGGTCACCAGCGACCAGTAGCCGGGCACGAGCAGAAGCGTTGCCAGCGTGATCGCTCTCCACTTGCGCCGCGGCGAGAGTGGCGCGACCCCCGCGAGGATCGATCGCTTCGCTCGGGCCACCGTCGGCTCAGCCCTTGACCGCCCCGGCCGTGAGCCCGCGCACGAAGTACTTCTGTAGAGAGAAGAACACGACCAGGGGCAGGGCCATCGAGATGAACGCGGCCGATGTCAGCAGCTGCCAGTTCTCTCCGCGTGAGCCGACGAGATTGGCCAGGTTGAGGGTGAGGACCTGGACGCTCCGCTCGCCTCCCAGGAAGACGTACGCCACGAGCAGGTCGTTCCAGACCCAGAGAAATTGGAAGATGGCGAACGCTGCGAGCGCCGGGACCGAGAGGGGAACGATGAGCCGCCAGAAGATCGTGAAGTGGTCGGCGCCGTCGATCTTCGCCGATTCGATGATCGACGACGGCAGGGATCCGATGTAGTTGCGCAAGAGGTAGACCGCGAGCGGCAGTCCGAACCCCGTGTGCGCCAGCCACACCGCCAGGAAGGTGCCGTTCAGGTGGAGCTGGGGGAAGACCACGTAATCGAACAGCGTCGCCCCGTTGACGTACAGCTTCAGGATCGGGATCAGCGCCATCTGCAGCGGAACGACGAGGAGGCCCACGACGATCACGAAGAGGATGTAGCGTCCCTTGAAATCCATCCAGGAGAACGCGTAGGCGGCGAAGGCAGCGATCGTGATTGGAATGACGGTCGACGGGATCGTCACCGCGAGGCTGTTGAGAAACGAGTTGCCGAGGCCGCCCGCGTCGATGGCGGAGCGATAGTTCTCGATCGTCCATGCCCCAGCCTGGAACGGGTGAGCGAACGCGGTCCACCACCCGCTGGTGTTGACGAGGTCCTCGCTCCGGAAGGAGGTGATGAGCACGCCCAGAGCGGGGATCAGCCACAGGATGCAGACGGCAACGATCGTGAGACGCACGAACCATCCGCCCGTGCGGACCTCCCCGACCCCTCGTCCTTGGGGTGCTGCGACGACGGGCTCGGCGGCCTCCTCGACGTCCCCGGCCTGCGCCAGGCTCATCGGATCATCTCTTCCTCGCGGAACCTGCGGACGTTCCAAACCATCACCGGGATCACCACGATGAACAAGACCACGGCGATGGCGGCCCCCTTCCCGAAGTCCTGCCCGATGAAGAACCACCGGATCATGCGCTCCGCGATGACCTCCGTCTGATTGAGCTCCGCGTTGCCCATCACGAAGACGATGTCGAAGACCTTGAGCGAGTTGATGACCATGTAGGTGGCCACCACGACGATCGTCGGAAGGATGCTCGGCACGATGATCCGCCGGAAAACCTGCCACTCGGAGGCGCCGTCGATGCGGGATGCCTCGATGATCTCGTCCGGGATCGACTTGATGGCGGCGGACAGGACGACCATAGCGAACCCGGTCTGCATCCAGACCATGATCACCATGAGATAGAGGTTGTTCCACGGGTGCTGCGAGAGCCAGTCCACCGGGTTCTGGCCGAGCCCGAGCATGATCCCGTTCAACAGCCCGATGTTGGAGCCGAACCCCGCGGGACGGAAGCTGTAGATCAAACGCCATGTGATCGACGCCCCGGCGAAGGAGATGGCCATGGGGAGGAAGATGATCGACTTGGCCACGGCCTCCCCGCGGCGCAGCCGGTCGGCGAGGGTGGCGAACGCCAGGCCGATAGCGACGGCGGCCGTGGGGACGAGGATCATCCATCCCAGGGTGTTACGGATCGCCCGGAGCATGCTTTCGTTGGTGAAGACGAATTTGAAGTTGCCGAGTCCCACGAAGTTCTGAGACTGCGCATCCTTGAAGCTGATCAGGATCGTGTTAATCACCGGATAGACGAGAAAGACGCTCAACAGCACCATCGCGGGTCCGACGAAGATCCACGGGCGGACCCCTTCACGGTAGCGTTGAGGGAGCAGCTCGACGGCTCGGTTCATCGCCCAGTACAGGAAGAAGACGCCGCCCACCCCCACCACGACGGCCACCCCGACAACGATGACTCGGTTGGCCTCGGAGTCACGCAGGAAATCGAACGTCACCCACAAGGTGTAAAAGGCGGCGATCGGGATCGCCACGACTCCCACGACGCGTAGGGCGAAGATCCAGAGCGCGTTCCCGCGAGGTGGTGGGGCCGTCGTCGCGACGGCTCCACCACCAGCCGGTGCTCGACCGATCTTCGACACGAGCGACCCTAGCTCGGCCAGCTGTCGTCGATGTCCGTCAGGATGCCGTCGAGAGAGCTCGGCCCCTCCTTCATGTACTTGACCATCCCCGTCCAGAAGCTCCCCGATCCGACCGCAGCCGGCATCAGGTCGGAGGCGTCGAACCGAGCGGTTCCGGCTGTCAGGCCCTTCTTGAGCACCTCGGCGGAATCGGCCAGGATCTGGTTCGCGTAGCAATCGCTCCCGACGTTCACGTTCGGCGAGATCCGTGACGCCGCGGTGATCCCTCCCATAGCGCACTGGAAGTCGGTGCCCATGAACCGATCGAGGAAGTCCTTCACCTCGGGAGCGTTACGGAACACCATCGCCAGCTCACCGGCGAACAGCGGGCCGCCCTCTGTGGTGATGGACGGGAAGGGGAACCAGTCGTAGTCGACGCCGGCCTTCGCATCCTTGGGGAAGAAGGCGTTGATGAAGCTGGCCTGCCGGTGCAGCCAGCACTTCGGGGGGTTGTCGAACATCGGGAGCGGCGCATCCCCGAAGGCGAGTCCGGGCGTGTTCTCGGCACCACCCAGGACGTACCCGGGGTGGAACATGACGTCGCCGAAGATCTTCCCGGCGTTCTCGACCGACGGGTCGTTGAACGGGATCTCGTGCTTGTACCACTGGTCGTAGGTGTCCGGGCCGGCGGTCCGGAGCATGATGTCTTCCATCCAGTCGGTGGCCGGCCAGCCCGTCGACCCCTCGCTCTGGTAGCCGACGCACCACGGGGTGCTGCCATCAGCGACGATCTGGTCCGACAGGGCCATCAGCTCGTCCCACGTCGTCGGGACCTGGTAGCCGGCCTTGTCGAAGTCGTCCTTCGGGTACCAGATCATGCTCTTGAGGTTGATGTTGGTCGGGATGCCGTAATGCTTCCCGTCGACCAGGCCGAGGTCCATGAACGGCTTGCCGAACGTCGCCTCGAGCTCGCTGATGTCGTAGCCCATGTCCTCGAGCGCGACGGCGTGCGCCGACGTCACGAGGCCGGGCAACGATCCCGGCTGGGGCAGGAGGATGACGTCCAGGGTTCCGCCCTGGCCCCTGACCTGGACGTCCTGTTCGAAATTCCCGGACGACTCGAACTCGACTGTGTAGTCAACGCCCGTGATGGTCTGGTCGGCGATGCCCTGCAGCGCAGCCATCTCCTCCGGCTCGGGGGCGCCCAGGACGTTGACCTTGCCGGTGTTGGCTTCGTTCGGGCCTCCGGTGGCTCCGCCCTCGTTCTCCTTCGCCTTGCACGCCCCCCCGATCAAGAGAACGATCGAGAGCAGCGACAGCACCCTGAGTCGGCGCATCGAGGATCCCCTCCTTGTCGTCCGGCCCCCTATTCTTGCCCAAACCCGCCCGCGGCGTTCAACCCAATCCGGCCGGGACGCCCCCGCGCCGGATCACCTCCCCATACCAGGCGGCGCTGTCCTTCGGGGTCCGCGCCTGGGTGGTGAAGTCGACGTGGACCAGGCCGAAGCGCTTCGAATACCCCTCCGCCCACTCGAAGTTGTCCAGCAGGGACCACACGAAGAAGCCCGCGAGCGGGACGCCCGACTCGACTGCAGTGCGTGCGGCCCCGATGTGCTCGCGGAGGAACGCGATCCGCATTTCATCGTGAACGACGCCGTCCGGTGCGGGCTCGTCGTCGAAAGACGCCCCGTTCTCGGTCACGATGACCCGGGCCGGGCCGTAGTCGCCCCGTAGCCCGATCAGCAGGTCGGCCAGGCCTTCCGGTTCGACGGGCCAGCCCATCGCGGTGACCTCCACGCCCGCAGGGAGGACCGACCACGCTCCGAGTGAACCGGGCAGCTCGTCGGCGCCTGGTTCGGAAGGGGCCTCGGCGCTGACCGTGTGCCCTCGGTAGTAGTTCACCCCCAGGAAGTCGAGGGGGCCGGCGATGGCCTCGAGGTCGCCGTCGCGCACGAAGCCCATGTCGCTTACGGACCGGTAGTGCTCCAGGAGCTCAGCAGGATAGCCCCGCCCGAAGAGGGGGTCGAGGTACAGCCGGTTCATGTGCAGGTCCGCCAACTGCGCCGCGTCGACGTCGCGGGAATCCTCGGTGGCCGGGCGGGCGGGCTGGAGGTTCAACGCGATCCCGATCTCACCGTCGCCGCCCATCGCCTCGCGGGCCAGGCCGTGAGCGAGCAACAGGTGATGCGAAGCGGCGAGCGCGAGCGCGTCGTCGGTCCGACCCGGCGCGTGGATCCCCGTCCCGTACCCGAGCCAGGCCGCCACCCAGGGCTCGTTCAGGGTGATCCAGGAGGGCACCGCTCCCCCGAGCGAGCGGTGGACGATCGCCGCGTACTCCGCGAAGCGCTCGGCGGTGTCGCGGTTCCCCCATCCGCCCTCGTCCTCGAGCGCCTGCGGCAGGTCCCAGTGGTAGAGCGTCCCCAACGGGGTAATGCCGCGGCGGTTCAGCGAGTCCACCAGGCGGCGGTAGTGGTCGAGGCCCCGCTGGTTCGGCGTGCCCCGCCCGTCGGGCTGGATCCTGGGCCACGCCACCGAGAACCGGTACGCCCCGACCCCGAGGTCGGCCATGAGCGCCACGTCCTCCTCGTACCGGTGGTACTGGTCGCACGCGACGTCCCCGGTGTCCCCGTGGCGGATCGTGCCGGGCATCCGGCAGAACGTGTCCCAGATGGACGGGCCGCGTCCGTCCTCGCGCACGGCCCCCTCGACCTGGTAGGCGGACGTGGCGACGCCCCACAGGAACCCTTGGGGAAACGGGTCGATCGACCGGGATCGCTCGATCAGTTCCCGTCGCCGCCGTAGATGCCGAGCCCGGTCCCCGGATCGAAGAAGTGGAGGCGCCCGACGTCGACGACGAGCTCGATGGGCTCGCCCTCCTTCGCTCCGGTCCGAGGGCTCAGCCGGGCCAGGAACGTCGATTCGCCCGAGCGAGCCCCCTGCTCGACCGCTTGCAATGCCTCCTGGCCGACGTCGTGGGCCAGCTCCTTCACGTCCTCGGTGACCACCGCCGGCGCCTGGACCCTGACGTGGGCGACCACGTCCGCGCCGAGCGCCTCCCGAAGGATCACCGTGGTCCGGATCCTCCGGTCCGCCGGAGCGTCGGGGACGAGCGAGGCGTCCTCCATGTCCTCGGGCCGGAGGCCCACGATCACCGGTTTCCCGTCGAACGCCTTGAGCTCCGGGCGGGCCGACAGGACCTGTTGGGGCACGCCGAGCCGATAGCCGCCGAACTCGACGACGCCCGACCCGTCGGACGTGGACAGCTTCGCCTCCACCATGTTCATGGCGGGAGAGCCGATGAAGCCCGCGACGAACAGGTTGTTCGGATGGTCGTACAGGAACTGAGGCGTGTCGACCTGCTGGAGAACGCCCTTGCGGATGACCGCCACCCGGTCGCCCATCGTCATGGCCTCGACCTGGTCGTGGGTGACGTACAGCGTGGTGACCCGGAGGTCGTGCTGGATCCGGGCGATCTCCGAGCGCATCTGGACGCGGAGCTTGGCGTCCAGGTTCGACAGCGGCTCGTCCATGAGGAACGCCTTGGGCTCGCGAACGATGGCTCGGCCCATGGCCACCCGCTGTCGCTGCCCCCCCGACAGGGCCTTCGGCTTCCGCGACAGGAACTCCTCCAGGCCGAGGATCCCCGCGGCCTCTCGAACGCGCTTGTCGATCTCCTCCTTGGGGAGCTTTCGGAGCTTCAGCCCGAACCCCATGTTGTCGTACACGCTCATGTGCGGATACAGCGCGTAGTTCTGGAACACCATCGCGATGTCCCGTTCCTTCGGCGGCAGCGTGTTCACGACACGATCGCCGATCCGGATCGTCCCCTGGCTGATGCTCTCGAGCCCCGCGACCATCCGGAGCGCCGTCGTCTTGCCGCACCCCGACGGACCGACGAGCACGATGAACTCCCCGTCGTCGATGTCGAGATCCAGCTCGGAGACCGCGGCGGTCCCATCGGGGAAGACCTTCGACACCTGCTCCATCACGATCTCTGCCACGGGCCCGCACCTCCGACCGTCGTGATCTCCAATGCTTACACAAACGTGGTTCGCACTGCCATCCGCGGGCGACCTACGATGGCCGGGTGCCGCGGGTCGAGCTCGTCCGAGGGGACATCACCGACCAGCGGGTGGACGCCGTGGTGAACGCGGCGAATTCCTCGCTCCTGGGGGGAGGTGGCGTCGACGGGGCCATCCATCGCAAGGGCGGGGCCGCGATCCTGAAGGAATGCCGGGAGATCCGGCGGACGGCCCATCCGGACGGTCTCCCCACCGGACAGGCTGTGGCGACGACCGCGGGGAACCTCCCGGCGAGGTGGGTGATCCACACCGTCGGGCCGGTGTTCTCCAGGTCCGAGGACCGCTCGGCCCTGCTGGCCAGCTGCCACACCGAGGCCCTCCGGGTGGCCGACGAGCTGGGGGCGAGGTCGGTCGCGTTCCCCGCCATCTCTACGGGCGTCTACGGCTACCCGCTCGAGCTCGCCGCACCGCTGGCCGTGCGCGCGGTGATGGGGTCGGACGCGAGGGTTGAGGAGGTCCGGTTCGTCCTGTTCGGCGAGGATGCCTTCCGAGCCTTCGAGCGGGCGCTGGCCGAGGCCACCTGAAGCAGAGCGGGCCTCATCGCGACCGCGCTGATAGCATTTCGTACCTGCTATGAGCGACGTGCGAACGGACCTGACCACCCCACGGGGGGCGTACGAGCGGCTGGCCGAGATCCAGCTCGTTGACTGCCGCGAGCCCTACGAGTGGAACGCCGGTCGGGTCGAAGGCGCCGTCCACATCCCGCTCAACACGATCATGGCGGGCGAGACCGCGGGCCTTGATCCCGGCAAGCCCGTCGTGGTCGTCTGCCGCTCCGGCAACCGGAGCGAGCTCGCCGCGCTCATGCTCCAGGCCCGGGGGTTCCAGGCCGTCAACCTGGAAGGCGGGATGGAGGAGTGGGAGCGCCAGGGCCTGCCCTTCACCACGCCCGAGGGGGAACCGGGCACGGTCGCCTGACCGGCCGAGCCACATCCGCGTTGCTCCCGCGCTAGCCTGTCCGGGTCGCCATGGCCGATGTCGATGCGGCCCGCCGCGAGCTGGAGGAAGCCCTCGGAACCAGCGAGGTGCTCTCCGATCCGCTCGCCCTGGCCCTCTACGCCCGAGACGCCTCGATGGTGGAGGGGGGCTGCGCCCTCGTCGCCTTCCCCGACACGGTCGAGGACGTGGTCGCGTGCATGCTGGTGGCCGGGCGGCACGGCCTCCCGGTCGTGCTGCGCGGCTCCGGCACCGGCCTGGCCGGAGGGGCCACGCCGATCGGAGACGCCCTGGTCGTTGTGACGTCGAAGATGGACCGGGTCCTCGATGTCCGACCGGAGGATCGCCTGGCCTGGGTGGAGCCCGGGGTCCTGAACCTCGACCTGGCCAACGCCCTCGCGCCGCTCGGGTTCACCTACGCGCCCGATCCCTCGTCGCAGCAGACGTGCTCGATCGGGGGAAACGTCAACACGAACGCCGGAGGCCCGCACTGTCTCGCATACGGCGTCACCTCCAGCCACGTGCTCGCCGTGGACGTGGTCCTCCCCGACGGAACCGTGGAGCGATTCGGCTCCGAGGCCCCCGAGACCTCCGGCTACGATCTCCGGGGGATCCTCATCGGGTCCGAGGGAACGCTGGGGATCGTCGTGGGTGCCTGCGTCCGCCTCACGCCTCGCCCGCCCGCGGTGCGCACCATGCTGCTCGACTTCGACGCCGTGAAGGACTGCGCGGCAACCGTCACCGCCATCATCGCCGATGGCGTCGTGCCGGCGGCCGTGGAGATGATGGACCACGGCATCATCGTGGCGGCCGAGAGCTTCGCCCACGCCGGCTATCCGACCGACGCGGCCGCGGTCCTCATCGTGGAGGTGGATGGGCTCCCCGAGGCCGTGGACGCGCAATCCCGCGCGGTGGAGAGCGCGGCCCGCGATCATGGTGTGCGCACCATCCGCGTGGCCGCGGACGATGCCGAACGGGCCCTGCTGTGGAAGGGAAGGAAGAGCGCGTTCGGGGCGGTCGCCCAGATCGCCCCGCACTACCACCTCCACGATTGCGTCGTCCCCCGCTCGAAGCTCGTGGACGTCCTGGCCGGCGTCTACGAGATCGCCGGCCGGCACGACCTCATCGTGACGAACGTCTTCCACGCCGGCGACGGCAACCTGCATCCGTTGCTCTCGTTCGACCGGAGGATCCCCGGCACGCTGGAGCGGGTGCTCTC
>JBIOXZ010000194.1:0-4900 GCA_044869895.1 Actinomycetota bacterium
AGCGGTTCGAGTCCCTCATGGCCGCGCAGCGGGACCGGGCCCGCCGGGCCGCCAAGAAGGAGCAGGTGGAGGACGAGTTGACCGAGGTGGCCACCTCCGCCGGACCCACGCAGTTCCTCGGGTACCAAACCCTCGAGGCCGAGGGCCACCTGGCCGCCCTTCTCCTCGACGGCGAGCGGTCGGGTGTGGCCGAGGAGGGCCAGGACGTCCGCTTCGTCCTGGATCGCACGCCGTTCTATGCGGAGTCCGGAGGCCAGGTCGCCGACCACGGCTACGTGCGCACTGGCGGTGGGCTGATCCGGGTGGTGGACGCCCAGTGGGGGCCGGGCGACGTGATCGTGCACGTCGGTGTGGTCCAGTCCGGCGAAGTGCGGGAGGGCGAAGACGTGCACACGGAAGTAGACCGGGTCCGGCGCGAGGCAACGGCCCGGTCCCACACCGCCACCCACGTCGTCCACTGGACGCTGCGGCACGTCCTCGGGGAGCACGCCAGGCAGGCGGGGTCGCTCGTTGCTCCCGGGCGCCTACGGTTCGACTTCCCCCACCACTCGGCGGTCCCTCGCGACCTGCTGGGCCAGGCCGAGGAGGTGGCGAACCACAGGCTGGCCGAGGATGCGCTGGTCCGGATCTACGAGACCACGTTCGAGGAAGCCAAGAACCAGGGGGCGCTGGCGCTGTTCGGCGAGCGGTACGGGGAGTTCGTCAGGGTGGTGGAGGTGGGCGACTACTCGATCGAGCTGTGTGGAGGGACCCACGTCCCACGGACCGGGAACGTCGCCATCCTCCGCATCGTGGGCGAGGGCAGCATCGGCGCCGGGATGCGCCGCGTCGAAGCGCTGGTCGGGCCGGACGCCCTGAAGGAATGGAACGCGGAGCACGTCATCGTTGAGGAGGTCTCGGAACTGCTGCGGGCCGAGCCGCCGGCCATCCCCGACCGGGTGCGCAGGCTCCTGGAACGGGTCAAGCGGTACGAGAGCGAGCTGGGCAAGATCGGCGCGGCGCAACGAGCCGACCTGATCGAGCAGATCGCCTCTCGGGCATCGGACGTGGCCGGGGCCAGGATGGTGACAGCCGTGCACGACGGCGATGCCAGCGAGCTGCGGGAGCTTGCCCAAGGCGCGATGGCCCGCCTGGAGAACGCGGGGGGGGCAGCCGTGGTGCTCGGCTCGGCCCGCGGAGGGGGGGCGCTGATCGTGGCGGCCTGCAGCAAGAGCCTCGTGGGCCGGGGGGTCACGGCGCCGCTCCTGCTCGAGCCGGCGGCTGTGGCCATCGGCGGTCGTGCGGGGGGAAAGCCCAACCTCGGAACGGCGGGGGGGCCGAAGGGCGCTGCCGTAACAGAGGCCGTCGAACGGCTCATCCCGGAACGCCTGGAGCAGCTGCTTCGCGCCTCGGGCACCGGTGCCTGAGGCGGGTCGGATCCTGGGCTTGGACCTGGGCGACGTACGCATCGGGGTGGCCATCTCCGACCCCGGGCGCCACGTGGCGGTGCCAATGGGAACTGTGCACACCGGGGCGCCGGCCGATCTCAAGGCCATCGCCAAACTCGTTGGGGAGCACGAGGTCACGCTGGTCGTGGTGGGACACCCGCTGAAGATGTCCGGCGCCTCGGGGACCCGAGCCCGCCATGCGGAGGAATTCGTCGCCGCTCTCCGACAGGTGCTCCCGGTCCCCGTGGTGCTGCAGGACGAGCGACTGTCCACGGTCCAGGCCGACAGGGCGCTGCGAGAGGCGGGCGCCGGGGGCCGCGACCGGCGGCGGGCCGTGGACCGATCGGCGGCCGCAGTCATCCTGCAGTCCTATCTGGACCGGGCCGCCCCGATGTAGAACCGCCCGTCGGGACGTGCCGGTATGCTCGCAATACCGCCATGCTCGAGACCAGCCCGCCCAACTCGAGGACCTACCCGGGCCCTCGGCGCCGAAGGCCGAGTCGCGGGTCGCGGATCGGCCTCACGCTGGTGTTGGTCGCGGGTCTCCTGGTGGTCTTGGGTGTTCGGTACTACGGCTGGTGCGAGGGGGCCTCGGGACCCCGGACGCCGGTCGCCTTCACCGTCGAGGAGGGGGCGTCCGGCGAGGACGTCGTGAACGCGCTCCACGACCGTGGGGTCCTTCGTTGCGCCACCGTCTCCAGGTGGCTGCTCGCCCGACGCGGTCAGGCCGACGAGGTCCGCGCGGGGACCTACGACCTCACGACCAACATGCGGCCGAGCGAGGCGTTCGACATCATCACGAAGGCTCCGCCACCTGTACCCACTGTTCGCCTCACGATCCCGGAGGGCTACCGGCTGACCCAGATCGCTGACCGGGTGCATGAGGTGATCGGGATCCCGGTAGATCGGTTCATCGATGCCGCCGACCGCGGCCATCGGTCGCTGCCACCGTATCTACCTGCGGGGAAGTCTCTCGAGGGCTTCCTGTTCCCTCAGACCTACGAGTTCCTCGTTCAGGGCACCTCCCCGGGCCAGGTGATCGACCGCCTGCTTCAGCAGTTCGAGACGGAGGCGGACTCACTTCCCTGGCAGAACGCCGAGGCGCTGGGTGTTTCGCCCTATGAGGTGGTCATCATCGCCTCGATGATCGAGCGCGAGGCCAGGGTCCCGGAGGACCGGCCGCTCATCGCCCGGGTCATCTATAACCGCCTGGACCGGGGCATGGCCCTGGAGATCGACGCGACCGTCGCATACATCGACCCCGATCCGGCGAACGGGTTGACCGTCTCGGACTTCGAGATCCAAAGCCCGTACAACACGCGCTTGCGGTCCGGGTTGCCACCGACTCCCATCGCCAGCCCGGGACTGGCCTCGCTCCGAGCCGCGCTCGACCCGGCGGAGGTCGGCTACCTGTACTACGTGCTCTGCGGGACGGACGGGCATCACGTCTTCAGTACCTCCTATGACCGGTTCCTGAAGGACAAGGCACGGTGCCTGGGGTGACCCGTGACGCCGGCGCTCCGCTGCCGGCGCGGGGCTCCACCCGACTGGTCGGCATCATCGGGTGGCCGGTCCAGGAGAGCCTGTCGCCGGTCATCCACAACGCGGCCTTCGCCGCCCTCGGCATGGACTGGGCGTACGTCCCACTGCCGGTCGCGCCGGGCAACATCGAGGCTGCGCTGGCGGGCCTGCCGGCCATGGGGTTCGCAGGGGCGAACGTCACCATGCCACACAAGACGGACGCGGCGCAGGTGGTCCATGACCTCTCCGAGGACGCCGAACTGCTGCGCGCGGTCAACACGCTCATCGTTGGTCCGGGCGGCTTGACCGGGCACAACACCGACGCGCCGGGGTTCGATCGGTTCCTGCGACGCGATGCCGGATTCGACCCGGAGGGAAGCTCGGCCCTGATCTTCGGAGCCGGGGGGGCGGCCCGGGCCTGCGCCCTCGCGCTGACCAGGCACGGCCTGCGGGATCTGACCGTGGCGGCACGCGATCCCGCCCGGGCCGA
Source organism: Actinomycetota bacterium (assembly GCA_044869895.1). Taxonomy (GTDB): domain Bacteria; phylum Actinomycetota; class UBA4738; order UBA4738; family HRBIN12; genus AC-69. Next base: position 3,439 of record JBIOXZ010000194.1, read on the forward strand.
GACCCTTCGGGCGATGATCGAGGGGCTTGCCTCCGGAGTTCGGGTGGTCTCCTTCGAGGAAGGGACGGCGGTGGACGCCGATCTCCTGGTGAACGCGACACCGCTCGGCGCCGCCGGTGAGCCGGTGCCGCACCCACCGCTTCGTCCGGGGATGCTCGTCGTCGACCTCCTGTATCGGCCGAGCGTGACACCGCTTCAGGCGGCAGCGAAAGCGGCCGGCGCGTCCGCGTTCGGAGGCTTGGGCCTGCTGCTGCACCAGGCCGCACTGTCGTTCGAGCTGTGGACCGGGCTGGAGCCGCCGCTGTCGGTCATGTCGGCCGCGGCGCTTGCCGAGATGGCGGACACCAACCCCATCGGGTGATGTCCCCCGCCGCCCGTTCTCAAGTCCCCCCACGGCTGGCCCGATAGCAACAGAGCAGTCTCCATGGAAGAGTTCTCCGCCCTCGCGGCACGAGTTGCGGCCAGCGTCGTCGAGCTGCGGGGCTGTCTGATCCTGTCCAGGGACGGCTTGGTCCTTGGGGCCTTTCCGGCGGGGGAAGAGGGCCCCGTCAAAACGGCCTGGCTGCGGTTCGCCGTCGTGGGTGAGCCGGAGAAGGGGTTCCTCGAGTTCGGCGACGAGATCTGGACGTACGTTCGGCGCGGACCCTACGCCGCGTTCGCCGTCAGTGGTCTCGGAGTGCGCCCGGGCCTGCTCATCGACCAACTGGACCAGATGCTGTACACGGCAGAGGAGGTCCGGGCCAGGCGGGAGGCCCTCAGGTTGCCGGAGGTCACGCCGGCGCCGAGCGGAAAGCCACGAACGTCTCTCCATCCGGAGGCTCGGCCGTCGGCGCCCACGCCGGCCCAGGCCAGTCCCGAGGCCGCTCCCCGGCCGGCGGAGCGAAGCCCCGAGCCGAGCCCGGTCGCTCCGCCGTCCGTCCTGCCCGAGCCGGCCCCGTCACGGCCTGCCTCGGCCGAGCCTCCACAGCCCACGACCGGGTCGCCACATCCCGAACGGCCGTCGACCGGGCCGGGCAAGAAGGAAGAGGACCCCGAAGTTGACCGCGTGGCCCTGGCCCAAGAGTTGTCCAAGCTCCTTCAGGAGACTGGAGGCGGTGACGAGAACCAATGAAGCGAACTAGGCCAAACGGATCATGGTGATGACCAAGCGCAAGCCGAAACAGCTCGGACAGATCCTGCTCGAGCAGGGTCTCATCACCAACGAACAACTGGAAGGAGCCCTTGCCGAGCACAGGAGCACGGCCCGTTCGCTCGGGCGCACCCTCATCGACCTCGGCTACATCAGGGAGCGGGACCTGGTCATGGCACTTGCCGAGCAGGTCGGGCTGGACTTCGTGGATCTCAGCGAGTACCAGATCGACCCCCTGGCCGCCACCCTCCTCCCCGAACAACTCGCCAGGCGATACCGGGCGCTCCCGATCGGTGAGCGCGACGGGAAGCTGCTGGTCGCCATGTCCGACCC
>JBIOXZ010000195.1:0-13002 GCA_044869895.1 Actinomycetota bacterium
TGAGCCGCGGTGGCAACCGCCAGCTCAATCGCGCTCTGCACTTCGTCGCGTTCATCCAGAGCCGGAGCACTCCCGAAGCGAAGGAGTACCTGGGTCGCCAGCGAGCGGCGGGCAAGTCACCCAAGGAGTCCATGCGGTGCCTGAAGCGCCACCTGTCCAACGTGGTCTACCGTCGTCTCGTCGCCGACGCGGGTATCGAGATGGCGGCTTGACAAAGATAGAAGGTCATCCTCGAACTTCCCTTGTTTGCGGTCCAACCCGCCAGCTTCCACGCACAGGTCGAGCCCTGCCTCTGAGCCTGGTCCAAATGCCCTGCTCACGACCTGCGAACCGGATAAATGCACCGGGCATCGGGGATTCGCTGAATGGCCCGTCAGACCTGCCCGACACCCGACCCGCCGATGGGCAGGTGAACGGCGTGATCCGAATAATCCGCCCCACACGCAGGGCGGTCCTGCGGATCAGGCGTAGGTCGTGATTCGCAGGTCCTGGGTTCTCGCGTTCGGGGCGAGGAAACGCAGGAGCCGCCCACCCTCGTCGAAGACGGCGGTCTTGTCAGGTCGCCCGAGGGTACGGAAGGACTCAACACGTACGGTTGCGGCGTCCTTGTCGCGCTGCAGCCTCCATCTGGCAGCGGTGAAGCCGTCGATGAGCACGGTCCCCCAGCCGACGTCGGTCCACTGCGCCACCCCTGGAGCCAAGACCCGGCCGCGGTCCTTGTGGCCCAGGACCACGTTGTCGTACTCGGGGAGGAACCGCACCGGGGCTGGAGTTTCTGGGTCGGGCCGCGGCGCGTCCGGCACGTCAAAGAGCTCGCGTCCATGCTCGTCGCGGAAGCAGCGAAGGCGCGGCCGGAGCCGCTCGAAGACCTCGCGCATGCCCGTCAGACCGGACCAGATCTGCGCATCTGCAGGCATCGCGGGACCGAACGCGGCCAAATACCGCAGGATCAGCTCGTCCGGCTCGGTGGCGGTCTCGAGGGGTTGACCCAGCCAGTGCTCCAAGGTCGTGAACGCGGAGGGTCCGGTCCGCTCCCACAGCCCGCGAGGCGTCACCTGAACGAGCGGCAGGAGGTACGTCACGGCGTAGACGAGCGCATCGGGGTCGCGTTCCGGCCAGAGCTCGCTGAGCAGCGGCGTGAGCTCGGCGCGGGTACGGGGGCGCTCCTCAAGCAGTCGCTTGCCCGCCGCCTGGACCTCATCGACGTCGAGGCCGACGATCCGCCGGCCGAACGGGGTGCCGCTGAACAGGTTGCGATGCACCACAGGCTGCATCACGGGGCGAAGGGTCACGGCATCGCGCGCGGACACCAGATGCAGCGTGGCGCGGAAGAGGGTCAGGCGAACCGCGCGACGATCGGCCATGGCCTCGGACAGCGCCTCGGGGTTGAACCGGTCGACCCGCGACCAGAGCGCCACGTACGGGTCGCGAGGGACCTGCGCCTGGAGACCGACCACCCGCTCGACCGCGTCGAGGACCGGCACGCGACGTCGGCGGAGCAGCATGTGCCGCTCCAGCAGCGCGCGGTTCAAGTCCCTGTCTCCTAGCATGGGGACATTGGTTCTACCAGGCTGGGACCGCGAAACGCCCGGGTCAGATCAGGTGGTCCTGGTCGTCCCGCAGCGACGAGGCAGAGGGAACGCGGTGCCGATCCGATGAGCCACCCTTGCGTCAGCCATCGCTCGCCTCCGCAACCGAGCGAGGGAGGCGGCCAGGCGAAAACGCGACGACGCTGTGGGTGCCGAGAACTCGATCCGACTCGTTCATCCAGCCACCTCGTACTCATGAATGAGGCATCCGAGCAGGTCGTCCAGCGACGGTTTGGGCTTGCGCTCGGCCTCCGAGAGCTTCTGCTCGAGGCTGTCCGACCGGTCGTCCGCCGCCGCGAGCATCTCCTCCAGGGACTTCTCTTCACTCCCTTTCAGCCGGATGCTCAACGCGGCCAGGACGGCGGCATGGTGCTCGGACAGCCCCTGGTTGACCTTGTTCTCGGTCAGGGCCTGCTCCGCCCGAGCCAAGAGCCCTCTTCTTCCATGGGAAAGTCTGACACGCAGCCCGCGACGACCCACCGACGTTTACCGCACCGCATCGTGCTGGCCGTCAGGACGAGCCCGTGAACCCCACCTCCTGCATGCGGAGCTCGAGCGTTGGGTTCACCGTCGAGCCGACCACGTCCTTGCGCATCAGGTAGTTGATTGTCTCGAAGTGCACGAAGACGATCGGCGCGTCCTCGTACACGATCTGGCGGATCTGCTTGTACAGATCCATCCGCGTCGCCGTGTCGGTCTCGGCGCGCGCCTGGTCGATCAGCTGGTCGGCCTGCGGGTTCGCGTAGCCGGTGAAGCCACGACTCAACGCCGGCGGGACGGCCGTTCCAGCTGGCTGGCTGTCACCCTCTATCCGAACCGGCGAAGAAGGGCTTGGCCGAGGGGACGGGGCCCCAGATCGATCGATGGGAGTCCCCCGGGCGGTGGGAGCAAGACTGCCAGGAGGCGAGCCGTCCGATGTTTCGTTGGTTTTTCGTTGGTGGACTCGGTCACAAGAGAGGCCACGGATCGCAGGCCTCGGCATTGTCCCTGGTCAGATGCATTTTTTTCGGAGCGGACGACGGGATTCGAACCCGCGACCCCCACCTTGGCAAGGTGGTGCTCTACCAACTGAGCCACGTCCGCATGCCCGAAAGGGGCACTCAAAGTCTAGGGACTGGGACTCCGGCCTTCAACGGCCGCCCCTCTGGCGCTGGTCAGGCGCCCGTGGACCCGAACCCGCCATCGCCGCGGGTGGACGGCGGAAGCTCGTCCACCCAGGACGGCAGGATCTGTGGCAGGGCCACGACCACGAGCTGTGCGATCCGGTCCCCCTTCCTGATCTTCACGGCCTGATCCCGGTCCAGGTTCACCACGGCGCAGGTGATCTCCCCTCGATATCCCGAGTCGATCAGTCCCGGTGCGTTGGCCAGCGTGAGCCCCTGCCGGGACGCCAAGCCCGATCGCGGGAGGACCAACCCCGCATACCCGTCCGGGATGGCAACGGAGAGGCCGGTCGGGACCATTGCCCGCTCTCCCGGGAGGACCTCCACATCGATGGTCGAGCACAGGTCCAACCCCGCATCGCCCTCGTGGGCCTGCGCGGGCAGCTCCGCCGCAGGATCCAGCCGCTTGAACGGCAGCTCCACCGGGTCAGCTCACGAGCAGCCGCTGGTCGAGCCACACGACGGGCACACGTAGCAGGACCCCGCCGGCTGCATCTTCGAGCCGCACGTGTAGCACAGCGGCGCGTCGGCAGCCTGGGCCCGGGGCCGCTCGATCACGTCGCCGGGCTGGGCCGGCACCACGGCCTGGGGCTCGGCGGGCCTCATCGGGGCCGGCGAGCCGGCTCCCTTGCCCTCGGCTTCGGCCTTCGCCGTCTCCTTGCGCTCGGCGATCGAGCGGATCCCCAGGGCCTGGCGCTTCTCGGGGGGCAGGTGATCGAGAGCCAGCCGCCGGAACACGTAATCCACCAGCGAGGAGGCGAACCGGATGTCCTCGTCGTTGGTCATCCCCGACGGCTCGAACTTCATGTTGATGAACTTGTCCACGTAGGCCTCGAGCGGCACGCCGTATTGGAGGCCGATCGAGATGGCGATGGAGAAGGCGTCCATGATGCCGGCCAGCGTGGACCCCTGCTTCGAGGACTTCAGGAAGATCTCGCCGATCCCGTTGTCCGGATACGAGCTCGCGGTGATGTACCCCTCGGCGTCCCCCACCTCGAACTTCGTGGTGATCGAGGGGCGACTCCGTGGCAGGCGCCGGCGCACCGGCTCCGCCAGCGCTGCCGGCTCGGGCGCCTTGGCCTTCTTGTCGGCCGAGAGCGGCTGGGCCACCTTGCAGTTGTCCCGGTAGATGGCCACGGCCTTCAGCCCGAGCCGCCAGGACTCCACGAACAGCTGCTCGACCTCCTCCACGGTGACGTGCTCGGGCATGTTCACGGTCTTGGAGATGGCCCCGGAGATGAACGGCTGCACGGCCGCCATCATCCGGACGTGGCCCATGTACTGGATGGCCCGGTCACCCATCGACGTGTCGAAGACCGGGAGGTGCTCGGCACGAAGGTGGGGCGCCTCGGCCACCGAGTTGTGCTCGGAGATGTACGCGACGATGTCCTCGACCTGATCGGGCTGGTAGCCCAGACGCTGGAGGGCCCGCGGAACCGTCTGGTTCACGATCCGCATCGATCCCCCACCGACCAGCTTCTTGTTCTTGACCAGCGCGAGGTCGGGCTCGATGCCGGTGGTGTCGCAGTCCATCATCAGGCCGATGGTGCCGGTGGGCGCCAGCACGGTGGCCTGTGCGTTTCGATACCCGTGCTGCTCCCCCAGGGCGATGGCCTCGTCCCAGGCCTGTCGAGCCGCGGTCAGGACCGCCTCCGGGACCGCGTCGCCATCGATCTCGTCGGCCGCCGCGCGGTGCTTACGCATGACTCGGAGCATGGCGTCGCGGTTCGGCGTGAAGCCGGCGAACGGCCCGGTGACCTCGGCGATCCTGGCGCTGGTCCGGTAGGCCCACCCAGTCATGAGCGCGGTGATCGCGCCGGCCCACGCCCGCCCGGCGTCCGAGTCATAGGGGAGCCCTCGAGCCATGAGCAGCGCACCGAGGTTCGCGTACCCCAGGCCGAGCTGGCGGAACGCCTTTGCGTTCCGCCCGATGGCCTCGGTCGGATAGTCGGAGTTGCCCACGATGATCTCCTGGGCCGTGAACACGATCTCGACGGCGTGGCGGAACGCGGCGACGTCGAACCTGCCCTCGTCGTCCACGAACTTCATGAGATTCAGCGAGGCCAGGTTGCACGCCGAGTTGTCGAGATGCATGTACTCGGAACAAGGATTGCTTGCGTTGATCCGGCCGGACGCCGGGGACGTGTGCCACTCGTTGATGGTGGTGTCGTACTGCATCCCGGGGTCGGCGCACTCCCACGCGGCCTGGGCGATCTCGCGCATGAGGTCCCTGGCTCGCACGGTCTCCACCGTCTCGTCGGTCAGGACGGCCTTCAGCTTCCAGTCCCGGTCATCCAGGTAGGCCTGCATGAACTCATCAGTCATCCGGACCGAGTTGTTCGCGTTCTGGTACTGGATGGAGTAGCTGTCCTTTCCGTCCAGGTCCATGTCGAAGCCGGCGTCCCGGAGGGCTCGCGCCTTGTGCTCCTCGACCGCCTTGCACCAGATGAAGTCGTGGACGTCGGGGTGGTCTGCATTCAGGACGACCATCTTGGCCGCCCGCCGGGTCTTCCCCCCGGACTTGATGGTGCCGGCGCTGGCGTCGGCCCCTCGCATGAAGGAGACCGGTCCGGAGGCCGTGCCGCCGCCGGCAAGCGGCTCCTTGGACGAGCGAATCCTGGACAGGTTGATCCCCGAGCCGGACCCGCCCTTGAAGATCGTCCCCTCCTCCACGTACCAGTTGAGGATGGAGCTCATCTGGTCGTCGACGGCCAGGATGAAACACGCCGAGCACTGCTGCGGGGTGTTGGGAACGCCGACGTTGAACCACACCGGCGAGTTGAAGGCGGCCTTCTGGGTGGCCAGCAGGTGGGTGAGCTCGTCGCTGAAGACGTCGGCGTCCTTCTCGGTGGCGAAGTAGCGGTCCTTCACGCCCCAACCGCGGATGGTGTCCACGACCCGGCCGATGAGCTGGCGCACGCCGGACTCGCGCTCGGACGTTCCGAGCGTGCCGCGGAAGTACTTCTGGGCCACGATGTTCGTGGCGTTCTGCGACCAATCCTTGGGGAACTCCACGCCGCGCTGCTCGAAGGCGTTGCCCCCCTCCTTGTAGTTCGGGATCACCGCGTCTCGGGTCTCCCATTCGACCTCGTCGAACGGGCGAACGCCGTCCTTGCTGAAGTGCCGCTTGAACGTCAGGCCGGTTCGAACGACCTCGACATCCCCTTCCTTCGTCGCCACCGGAACGCCCCCCTTCGCTACCTCGGGGAAGTCTCACCGCCGGAATTACAGCCCCGTGATTCTCCACCCGGCCGGGTCCCCGGTCAAGGGTCCTGCACGGAACATCTAGTGTTTTCTGCCAGCCCGTACCACTACATGTAGTAGTCTAACGGCTCCTGGGTTTCGCCGGCACGCGCTTCTGGAGGGCCCCCAGCTCCCGCTCGAAGTCCGTGATCCCCTGGAAGTCCTTGTACACGGAGGCGAACCGCATGTAGGCCACCTGGTCCAGCTTCTGGAGCTGGGACAGCACCTCCACGCCGACCTGGTGCGAGCTCACCTGGGGTCCCTTGCGGCGCAGTCGCTCCTCCACCCGGTCGGCCAGCGCCGCCACCTGCTCCTCGGTGACGGGGCGGTTGACGATGGCCTTGCGAACGCCGGCCAGCACCTTGTCCCGAACGTACGGTTCCCTGGAGCCGTCGCGCTTGACCACCATCACGCCGACCTCCTCGATCCGCTCGAACGTGGTGAATCGCCGTCCGCAGGACAGGCACTGCCGCCGTCGGCGGATGGCCGCCCCGCGCTCGGCCGGCCGGGAATCGAGCACCCGGTCCTCGCCGTGGCCACACCAAGGGCATCGCATCACACCCACCACAATATCTGGTGGGTCCGTGGATGCCAGCGTCCACATGTGGCCTGTCGGCGACCTCACCGGTGGTGGGTCTCGCAGGCCCGACTCAGCCGGCCGCCGGGATGAGCAGGACCTCCCCGGGCACCAGGGCGCCCGGGTCGGCCCGGTTCGCCGACTGGATGGCGTCCACCAGCGGTCTGGGGTCGCCGTCCTGGATCCGGCGGGCGATCGACCATAGCGTGTCGCCCGACCGCACCACGTACCGGCGCGATGGGATGTGAGCCGGTCCGGCGGCCGCCCCCCCGGAGGGAACCACCCACGCCAGCCCGACGGCCAGGAGGAGCAGCACCAGGGCCAGGAATCGCCTCCGAACATGCGTTCGACTCATGAACCCCATCCTAGCGAACGCGTGTTCGAGGTCAAGAGGGGAAGACCGAACATATGTTTGAACCCCTTGCCTTCTCGTGCTAGCCTCCCGAGCGTACGAGGGGGGTCTGACATGGCCGAGACCGACGACATCACGCCGCGACAGCGGCGGATCCTGGAGTTCATCGCCGACACGGTCCTGGACCGAGGCTATCCACCGACCGTACGCGAGATCGGCGAGGCGGTCGGCCTCACGTCCTCCTCCAGCGTCCACAGCCAGTTGGCGAACCTGGAGCGCAAGGGCCTGCTCCACAAGGACCCCACCAAACCCCGGGCCATCGGCCTCGCCGATGAGAGCACGAGGCCCGAAGGCGTGGTCATCCCGGTCCTCGGCCGCATCGCCGCCGGAACGCCCGTCCTCGCGACCGAGAACGTCGAGGAGTACCTCACGGTCCCCGTGGGCTTCGCCAAGGGCGGGGAGCACTTCGCCCTCCGGGTGGCCGGCCAGTCGATGACCGGGGCGGGCATCCTGGACGGCGATGTGGTGGTGGTCCGGCGGCAGGACAGCGCCGGGGACGGCGACGTCGTTGCCGCCCTTCTGCCCGGGCCGGCGGAGGAGGAGGCGACGATCAAGCGCCTTCGGCGCCGGGCCGGGAAGGTGACCCTGCATCCGGAGAACCCCGCCTTCCCCCCCATCCCGATGACCGATGGGAGGATCCTGGGTAAGGTCGTCGCGGTCCTGCGGAAGCTCTAAGGTCCCCGCCGATACCTTTCGTAGGGAACGAGGAAAGGGAACCGTCGATGCCGGAGACGGCGCTGGAGCGCCAGATCCGTTCGCAACCCCAGGAGCTCGATCGCCTGGCGACGCATTCCCTCGGCCACGATGTCGTCGAGCGGCTGGCCCAGTGCCGGCGGATCTGGCTGGTGGGCACCGGCACGAGCTTTCATGCCGCCGAGCTCGGGGCGGCGATGTTCTACGAGGCGGGCCGAGGCGCCCAAGCCATCCCGTCGATGCAATTCGTCAACTGGGCGCCGCCGGTCGACCGTCGCGACGGGATGGTGTTGATCAGCCACAACGCAGGCTTGGAGACGGCCTACGCCGCCGCCGCGTACCGGCAGGCCAAGGATGCCGGCCTTCGCGTGCTCGCGATCACCCGTCAGGGTGCGAACCTGCCCGACGCCGTGGAGACGGTCCCCAAGGAGACATCGCAGACGTACACGGTGAGCTACACCGCCGTCCTCCTGCTGCTGGCCCGCATCGCGAACGCGTTGGGTGCCGAGAGCCTGAGCCCCGAGGCGATCGGCAAGGTCCCCTCGGCCGTCGCCGAGGCCATCGAGAATCCGGGGCTCGACCGGATCGTTGCTCCTCGCCGGCTCCTCCTCCTCTTCGGAGAGGGACCGGCGGCGGTGACCGCACGAGAGGGCGCATTGAAGCTGCGTGAGGCCTCACGCTTCCCGGCCGAGGGCTATGACGTCGAATACCTGCTCCACGGCTCCGCCGTGCCACTCGGGGAGGACGATCAGCTCCTCGCGCTCACCCCTCCCGAGACCGACGGGCTGGTCCGAGCGGTCGGGGACGTGGCCGAGCGCGAAGGGGTCCGCGTGACGTCCCTCTCGGAGCCGGCCGACCTGCCACCGCTCCTGGCCCAGATCCCGCTCACGGTTCGCCTGCAGATCCTCGCCCTTCGGTTCGCCGAGGCTCGGGGACAGAACCCAGACTCCGTCATCACCGGGGCCTGGGACGACGAAGGACTGTGGATCATCGGGTCGCCCACGACATAAGGCTCCGCCCCGAGGACGGCGTCTCAGAGACTCGAGGCCCGGCGGCGCCGTGTGCGGACAAGGTAGTCTCCAACGGCGGCGAGCTCGCGGTCACCCACCCGAGCCCGAACGAGCGTTCCTTCGGCGCCCGCTTCGGTGTCCAGGACCTCGGCATCTCGGTACAGGAGCGCGATCACCTCGTTCCGCCCGTACGGCACGAGGAGCGTGACCTCGATCGGGGGCCGCGGCAGCTCGAGCGCGACGCGTTCCAGGAGGGCCTCCGCTCCCTCACCGGTGAGAGCCGAGACGGCCACCGCATCGGGGAACCGCCGAGCCGCACGCTCCCGGTCCAGCTCGGAGAGCACATCCACCTTGTTGAGCGCGAGGACTTCGGGGATCGCTCCCGCTCCGATCTCGCCCAGGACGCTCCGAACCGCCTCGACCTGGTGTCCGACATCGGGTGACGAGGCATCGGCGACGTGCAGCACGAGATCGGCCCGGGTCACCTCCTCGAGGGTCGAGCGGAACGCCTCGACCAGGTCGTGCGGCAGCTTGCCCACGAACCCCACGGTGTCCGAGATCGTCGCGTGCCGCCCGCCGGGCAAGGCGATCCGCCGGATCGTGGGGTCGAGGGTGGCGAACAGCTGGTCCGCCACCAGGACGCCTGCCTCCGTGAGCGTGTTCATGAGCGTCGACTTGCCCGCGTTCGTATATCCGCCGATGGCGATCTGCTGGATGCCGGAGCCCTCGCGGCGGGCCCGCTTCACGTCGCGCGTCCGCGCCAGGTCCTTGATGTCCCGCCGGAGCTTGGAGATCCGCCGCTTGATGTGTTGCCGGTCCACCTCGAGCTTCGTCTCGCCCGGCCCACGGGTGCCGATGCCGCCCCCCAGGCGGGACATGGCTTCGCCCCAGCCACGGAGCCTGGGCAGGAGGTAATTGAGCTGCGCCAGCTCCACCTGGGCCTTGCCCTCCCGGGACCTTGCGTGCAGGGCGAAGATGTCGAGGATCAGCGCGGTCCGGTCGATCACTTTGGTCCCCAGCCGCCCCTCCAGGTTTCGGAGCTGGCCCGGCGTGAGCTCGTCGTCCAGGATCACCGCGTCGGCCCCGGTCGAATGGACCGCCCGGTGGATCTCCTCGAGCTTGCCCTTGCCCACGAACGTCCCCGGATCGGGGTCCGACCGTGTCTGGACGATGCGCGAGACCGGCACGGCCCCCGCCGAATCGGCCAGGGCGGCCAGCTCGTCAAGATCCGACGCGTCGATCCCCCGCCCCACCCCGACCAACACGGCCCGCTCCCGGGACCGAGGCGTCCACGTGGCCGAGAGGGGCGACTCGAGGACGGTCGTCCGGCGTCTCTTGCCGTTGCGTTGGGCCATCAGGAGAGCACCCGGGCGATGCGGTCCATGGCCTCTGCCAGCCGGTCGTCCGGCGCAGTCAGCGAGACCCGGACAAAGCCCTCACCGCGCTCCCCGTATCCGTTGCCCGGGGCCACGAACACGCCGGCCCGATCGAGCAGCAGGTCGGCGAAGTCGACCGAGGACATGCCGTCGCGTGCCGGCGCCCACACGTAGACCGACCCGAGGGGTGGCTTGAGGGACCACCCGAGCGAGTTCAGTGTTCCCACCACTACGTCGCGCCTTCGCTGGTACACGGCGCGGAGCTCGTCCAGATGGTCCTGGGGTCCGATGAGCGCCGCGACGGCCGCCCGCTGGATCGCCGTGAACTGGCCCGAGTCCAGGTTGGTCTTCACCACCGACAGCGCCCGGATGGCCTCCGCGCTCCCTGCGCACCATCCGATCCTCCATCCGGTCATGTTGTAGAACTTCGACGTCGATCCGAACTCCAGCGCGACGTCCTTCGCCCCGGGAGCTTGCAGGATCGACGGTGCGACGTAGCCGTCGAACGTGATCTCCGAGTACGCGGCGTCGTGAGCGAGCAACAGGTCATGCCGGCGGGCGAAGGCCACCGCCCGCTCGAAGGTGGACCCCTCGGCGACGGCGGCGGTGGGGTTGCTCGGGTAGTTCAGCCACAGCATCCTGGTCCGGGCGGAGACGGACGCGCCGTCGAGGTCGGGCTGGTAGCCCTCGTCGGCCAGGAGGGGCAGCGGTACCGGCGTGCCGCCACACAGGTGCGTCGCCACCCCGTAGACGGGGTAGCCGGGATCGGGGACGAGCGTCTCGTCGCCAGGATCCACGAACGCGACCGGCAGGTGGCCGAGGCCCTCCTTCGAGCCGATGAGGGCGAGCACCTCGGCCGTAGGATCGAGGTCCACGCCGAACCGGCTCCGGTACCAGGCCGCCACCGCCTCGCGGAACTCGATGCTCCCCCAATAGGAGGGATACCGATGGGTGGCCGGATCGCGCACGGCCTCCCGCATAGCCTCCACGATGTGCGGCGGTGTGGGCAGATCGGGATCGCCCACGCCGAGGGAGATCACGTCGACCCCTTCCGCACGCTTCGCCGCCAGCTTGCCGTCCAACACCGCGAACAGGTACGGGGGCAGCGACTGGATCCGCCGGGCGATCCTCACGCCAGTCCTCGGGACTGCAGCCAGGCATCGTCGAGCGCAGCCTGGAACACGCGCTCCGCCGATCCGGTCAGCAGGAGGTCGTCGGCGGTCCGCTCCACGGTCACGGTGCCTCCGGGGAACCGAACCTCCGAACGGAGAGGGACGAGGCCAGCCTCGTTCGCGGCCACGAGCGCCGCGCAGGCCCCGGTCCCGCAGGCCATGGTCTCCCCCACGCCTCGCTCCCACACTCGGACGCTCAGCCCGTCACCGGCCACCGCGACGAACTCCACGTTCGCCTTCTCCGGGAACATGGCGTCGTTCTCGGCGGCCGGGCCGATCCTGGCCACATCCGACCGGGCGGGGTCATCGTCCACGAACAGGACGAGATGCGGGTTGCCCATCGACACCGCACTCGCCTTGAACGTGTGACCGAGCACCTCGAACGGCTCCGCGAGATACGGCTCGTCGGCCGGGCCCAGCATCGGGATCCGCGAACGGGCGAAGGCCGGCGGCCCCATGCCCACGGTCACCGATCGAACCACACTCTCCCGCACATCGAGCGAGACGTGCTTCACGCCGTCGCGGGTCCCGATGTCGAGCTCGGTCCGGCGCGTGTGCCCTCGCTCGTACACGAGCTTGGCCAGGCATCGCACGCCGTTGCCGCACATCTCCGCCACGCTGCCGTCGGCGTTCCAGTAGTCCATGAAGAAGTCACTCCCGGCGACATCGGCCGTCACGCGGATCACACCGTCGGCCCCAATGCCGAACCGCCGGTCGCACAGCGCCGCGACGAGCTCGGAGGACAGGGGACGTTCGCCAGCGAGGTCCTCGAGCATGACGAAGTCGTTGCCGGTCCCGTGGTACTTCCAGACCCGCAGCTCAGTCACCCTGGAGGTACTCCGTCAGCTCGTCCACCATATCGATCGCGCCGTGCTCGCCGGCGGGGAACCATCGGATCCGGGGGTCTCGTCGGAACCAGACCATCTGGCGTCGAGCCAGCTCCCTCGTCCGCCTCACCGTCTCAGCGGTTGCCTCAGCGAGCGTGATCTCGCCCCGGAGGTACCGCGCGAATTCAGCGTACCCGATGGCCCGACTGGCGGTCAGCCATCCGAACAGACCTCGGTCGAGGAGCGCCCGCACCTCGTCGAGCAGGCCGGTATCGACCATCGCTCGGACGCGCGCTTCGATGCGCCGAGCCAGGACGTCCCGTGAAACGTCGATCCCAGCGGCCCGAACGCGTTCGTCCGGGTAGCGCTCCCACCGGGTCGCGTAGCTCGAGAACGGGCGGCCGGTGACCGCGGCCACCTCGAGTGCCCGAACGGTCCGTCGGACGTTCGTGGGCTCGATCCGGGCGGCGGCGGCCGGATCGAGCTCCGCCAGGCGTTCGTGCATGCGATCCGGTCCCAGAGCCTCGGCCTCGGCACGAAGCTCGTCGCGTGCGCCCGGGTCCGTCGCAGGGAACTCGAGGTCATCGACGATGGCCCGGAAGTACAGGCCGGAGCCACCGACCAACAGCACCCGATGGCCGCGCGCATCGATGCCCTCCACCACGGCCCGTGCGACCTGCTGGTACCGAGCCACCGAGAACGGCTCCTCGGGCTCGGCGACGTCCACCAGGTGATGCGGGACCCTCGCTCGCTCCGCCGGGATCGGCTTGGCCGTCCCCACGTCCATACCCCGGTACACCAGCATGGAGTCCACGGAGACGATCTCGGCCCCCAGCCGCCCGGCGAGGGCCACGGCGGCCTCGCTCTTGCCGGAGGCGGTCGGTCCGACGAGCGCGAGGAACGGTTGGGCGTCAGCCATCAGCGAGCGGCGGGGGGGGGG
>JBIOXZ010000196.1:0-2603 GCA_044869895.1 Actinomycetota bacterium
TGCCGACCGCCACCGCCGTGGTGTCCGCCAGACCGCTCCGCTCCGCGACGTCCGCCCGCAGCCGACCGGCCGGGCTGCCCAGCTGGTGGAAGGTCGTCCCGAGCTTCTCGGCCGGACGCGAGAACCCCGGGTAGGCGGCCTCGAAGAATGGGGTCGGGGGAAGCCCTTCGCTCTCCGACCAGCAGGCCTTGTAGCCGGCCGTGCAGGTTGCCCGCCGCTCGTTGCCCGTCAGATACCAGACGATCCAGTCGGTGCCCTCGATGAAGCCGTAGGCCGCGTCGTAGACCTCGCGGTCGGCGAGCCAGAGCTCGATCAGCTTCGGGAAGTACCACTCGGAGGAGAGCTTGCCTCCGTAGCGCGAGAGAAAGGTCTCGCCGCGCTCCTCGGCAACCTGGTTGAGACGGTCGGCGACCGGCTGCGCCGCGTGATGCTTCCAGAGCTTCGGCCATGCGTGCGGGTGCGACCGCCACTCGGGCAGCGTGCAGAGCGGCACGCCGTCGCGGGTCACCGGCAACACCGTGCAGGCGGTGAAGTCGATGCCCAGCCCGACGACCTCCTCTCCCCGCACGCCGGCCGAGGAGAGCACCGCCGGAACGGCGGTCTCCACCACCGTCACCCAGTCGTCCGGGTCCTGCAGTGCCCAGTCGGCGGCCAGCTCCTCGCCGGTTCCCGGCAGCGCCCTGTCGATGACCCCACTCGGGTAGGCGACGTCGGACACGGCCACCTCACGGCCCGTCTGGAGGTCGAGCAGCAGCGCGCGCCCGGACTCGGTGCCGAAGTCGATCCCGATCGCGTAGGCCGGCGTGCTCATCGCTGCACGGCCCCTCGCTATGCGGTGTGGTCGTCGGCGCGAGTCACCGCGATACCCTCGGCCATTGCCGGCGCCCCCGCTCGGCGGTACTCGCTGACCACGATCTCGGTCAGCTCCTCGACCGAGGTCTCTGACGCCATCTTGTCGAGCGCGATGGCGCCGTCCTGGAGCAGGTTGACCCGGTCGCAGGTCGCGAGCACCTGTACGTAGTTGTGGGCGACGATGATCATCGACACCTCGGCATCGTCCTTGAGGCGCTGGATCAGCTCGAGGATCGCCGCCCCCTCCTTGGCGCCCATCGCGGCGAGCGGCTCGTCGAGCAGCAGGATGTCGGCCCCCGAGAACACCGTCCGTGCGACCGCGATCGCCTGGCGCTGGCCGCCGGACAGGCGAGCCACGGGCGCGTCGAGGCGGGGCACGTTCACGCCGATCTCGTCCAGCGCGCGCCGCGTCCCACGCTTCATCTCGCCGATGGACAGGAACGGCGTCGGCCGGCGCAGCTTCTCCCGGCGCAGGAACATGTTGTGGTACACGGAGAGCTCGTCGATCAGCGCGAGGTCCTGATAGACGGTGTCGATTCCCAGCGAACGCGCTTGGTCGACGCTCTTCGGCTCGTAGGGCTCGCCACGCAGGAACATGCGGCCCTCGTCCGGCTTGTGGAACCCGCAGATGATCTTCATCAGGGTTGACTTCCCGGCGCCGTTGTCCCCCAGCAGGCCGAGCACCTCGCCTTTGCGGAGGTGCAGGTTGACTTCGCGCAGCGCCGTGATCGGGCCGAAGCTCTTGCTTAGGTGCTCGACACGCAGGACGTCGTTCTCAGTCGAGGTCGGCGGGACGATCCGCTCGCCGGCAGCATCGGGCTCAGGCAACCGCAGCCCCCTTTCGCACCCGGCCGACAAACACGTTGGCCGTCATCGCGATCAGGATCGCGGCGCCCTGATAGAAGCTCAGGTAGTCGGCGTTCACGCCCTCGATTATCAGGCCGTCCTGGAGGATCCCCAGGAACAGGGCCCCGATCAGCGCCCCGACCACGGTCCCCGAGCCGCCGGCCAGCAGGGTGCCGCCGATCACCGCCGCCGAGATGCCGTCGAAGAGGATCGCGTTGGCGCCCGAAGGGTCGGGCTGAACCGAGGTCGTGCGTGTGGCCTCGAGGACGCCGACGATGCCGGCGCAGAGGCTGCAGACGATGAAGTTACGGATGATCACCCCGCGGACTCCGATGCCGGCCTCGGCGGCGCCGATCCGGTTGCTGCCAACGGCCACCGAGTAGACGCCCCAGCGGGTCCGCATCAGCACGACCTGCAGGATGGCGACGATCACCAGGGCCCAGATCAGCTCCGAGTAGGTGCCGCCGCCGAAGATCTTGGCGAAGGTGCCCATCTCGCCGCCAGCCGTGGTGCCCGGGGTGGTCACGGGCTGGGCGTCGGAGATGATCAGCGTGAAGCCCTCGAGGGCGAGGAGCATTCCGAGCGTGGTGATGAACGAGGCGATTCCGACGATTGCGGTGAAGAACCCGTTGACGGCCCCGACCACCACGCAGGCCAGCATGGCGATGATGAGGCTCGGCACGAGCGGGAGGCCGGCCTCGTTGACCTCGTAGAAGAGGAACGGGGCGAACAGGTACACGGCCCCGATCGAGAGGTCGATCTCCCCATTGATCATCAAGAGGACCTCGCCCGCCCCGAGGATCGCGATCGGGGCGAAGTAGGGCAAGAGCGTCTTGAAGTTGTCCCCCGTGAAGAACTCCTCGGTGTTGACCGCGAAGTAGACGAAGACCAGGATCGTGATCACG